>NZ_CP035501.1:0-300000 GCF_004135585.1 Sphingosinicella sp. BN140058
ACACCAGGCTGATGATCGTCTGCATCTGGATTGCCTCCTGGCGAATAGCGGGCGTCCGGCCCTGCGCCCGGTAGAACTCCAACACCAAGCCGTGGAAATCGGGCGAGACACGCGGCGGAAAGATGATCAGCGGCTGCGCCATCCACGCTTCTCCGTGGAGGCTGCCGGCGCGGACCGCCACCCGCCCTTCCCCGATCCAGGCCTCCGGCACCGCCGCGACCAGCGGCTCCCGCAACAGAGGCCGGTAGCGCAGCGCCGCAGGCATCGTCGGTTGGATCGGGATCAGGATGGCGGCGTCGACCCGGCCGTCGATCAGCGCTTCGACCTGGACGTCGCTGGTCGCCTCCAGCAACGTGATCTCGACCGCGGGAAAGGCGCTCGCATAGCTTTGGACCAGCTGGGGCAGCAAATTGTAATCGGCCGTGCTGACGAACGACAGCGCCAGCCGCCCGGCCGTCCCGGCCTGCAGCCGGCGTGCGATCTCGGCCAGCGCGTCCACCCCGGCGATCGCCGGCCGGACATGATCGAGCCATTGCCGCCCGAAGGCGGTCAGCGCCACGACGCGCTTGCTGCGGGTGAACAATGGCGCGCCCAGTTCCCGCTCGAGCGCGAGGATCGACTGGCTGAGCGGCGGCTGGGTCATGCCGAGGCGCTCGGCCGCGCGGCCGAAATGCAATGTCTCGGCGACGGCGGTAAAATGGCGAAGCTGGCGGAGATCCATATTCCTGGCGACCTTGTCTACCCTCTATAATATATTTCACGAATGATCCAGCAGGCGCTATCGCGTTGCGACACAGGATTTCTCTCGCAAGGACAGGCGCATGCCCCATTATCGTTCGCGCACCAGCACCCACGGCCGCAACATGGCGGGCGCGCGCGGCCTGTGGCGCGCCACCGGCATGACCGACGAGGATTTCGGCAAGCCGATCATCGCGGTCTGCAACAGCTTCACCCAATTCGTGCCCGGGCATGTTCATCTGAAGGACCTCGGCCAGCTGGTCGCGCGCGAGATCGAAGCGGCGGGCGGAGTCGCCAAGGAATTCAACACGATCGCGGTCGACGACGGCATCGCCATGGGCCATGGCGGCATGCTCTACTCGCTGCCCAGCCGCGATCTCATCGCCGACAGCGTCGAGTATATGGCAAACGCCCACTGCGCGGACGCTCTGATCTGCATCTCGAATTGCGACAAGATCACGCCGGGCATGCTGATGGCGGCGATGCGCCTCAACATCCCAGCCATCTTCGTCTCGGGCGGCCCGATGGAGGCCGGCAAGGCCGACATACGCGGTCAGACGGTGGCGCTCGACCTCGTCGATGCGATGGTCGTCGCCGCCGACGAGAGCTACACCGACGAAGAGGTCAAGGTGATCGAGCGCTCGGCCTGCCCCACCTGCGGTAGCTGCTCGGGAATGTTCACCGCCAATTCGATGAACTGCCTGACCGAGGCGCTTGGCCTCTCGCTGCCCGGCAACGGCTCCGTGCTCGCCACCCATGCCGACCGCGAGAAGCTGTTTCGCGAGGCGGGCCACACGATCGTCGACCTCGCCAAACGCTGGTACGAGCAGGAGGACGCCACCGCTTTGCCCCGCACGATCGCCAGCTTCGCCGCGTTCGAGAATGCGATGAGCCTCGACATCGCAATGGGCGGATCGACCAACACCGTGCTCCATCTGCTCGCCGCAGCGCATGAGGGCGAGGTGAATTTCACCATGGCCGACATAGATCGGTTGTCCCGCCGGGTGCCCTGCCTGTGCAAGGTGGCTCCGGCCAAGCAGGACGTGCACATGGAGGATGTCCACCGTGCCGGCGGTATCATGGCGATCCTCGGCCAGCTCGATCGGGCCGGACTCATCGACACCAGCCTCCCCACCGTTCATGCCGAGACCCTGGGCCACGCGCTCGACCGCTGGGATGTCAGTCGGACCGAGAGCGACAGCGTCCGCGACTTCTTCAAGGCCGCACCGGGCGGCGTGCGCACCACCGTCGCGTTCAGCCAGAACAATCGCTGGAAGGAACTCGATCTCGATCGCGAAAGCGGAGTGATCCGCAGCGCCGAACACCCATTCTCCCGCGATGGCGGGCTCGCCGTGTTGTCCGGGAATCTCGCGCCCGAAGGCTGCATCGTGAAAACCGCCGGGGTCGACGACAGCATCCTCACCTTCCGCGGCACCGCCCGCGTCTACGAGAGCCAGGACGCGGCAGTGGCCGGCATCCTCGGCAACGAGGTCAAGGCCGGCGACGTCGTCGTGATCCGCTACGAAGGGCCGAAGGGCGGTCCCGGCATGCAGGAAATGCTCTATCCGACCAGCTATCTGAAGTCGAAGGGTCTCGGCAAGGCGTGCGCCCTGGTCACCGACGGACGCTTTTCCGGAGGAACCTCGGGGCTCTCGATCGGCCACGTCTCGCCGGAGGCGGCCGAGGGCGGCCTGATCGCGCTCGTCGAAACCGGCGATCCGATCCTGATCGACATCCCCAATCGCACCATCAGCCTCGAGGTCGCCGATGGCGAACTGACCGAGCGGCGGGCCGTCATGGTCGCCCGCGGCACCAAGGCGTGGAAGCCGTTCGGCCGCAAGCGCGAGGTCTCGCCGGCGCTGCGCGCTTACGCTGCGCTCACCACCAACGCCGCCCGCGGCGCGGTCCGGGACGTCAGCCAGGTTGAGAAGCCGTAAAACCTGGCTCTTAGGTGAGAGCGTTCAACCCCGATCTGAGGTTTGAATCAGGCTCTCAACCAAGAACGAGAGCGGCGGGCGCTCCGGCCAGCGCCCGCTCGGCGCAAAATCAGGCGCGCTGCTCGGCGGGCCGGATCCGGATCGGATCGGGCTTCGTCTCGCCTGCGAGGATCGCCGGACGGACGGATGCATCGGACTGGACGGCGAACATGGCGAGCGCCGGGCCGCGAGCGGCGACCATCTCCACCTCCTGCCAGAGCACGTCGAGCAGGCCGGCGAGCTCCTGGATGTGCGGAACGTCGTGCCGCCGCACGTTACGATATTTGTTGGTCAGCAACGTGATCTCGGCGAGGATCAGCCGGGTCAGTTCGCCATGCGTGTCGAGCGACGGGATCTTGTCGAACGCTTCTACCGCCCGCGCCCGCAGCACACTGTCATTGTCGTCCATCTCACTCTCCTCAAGACCACCAAGTCGAAGACCACGAGAATCCGCCGCGCAGGTCGGCCTCGAACGCCGCCCACAATCCTGCGGCGAGCACCACGAGTAGAAGGGCGATCACGATCCCAATCGCCGCACGTCCGCGCGAAGGACCAGCCGCGTCGGCCAGATCAGGGGGGGCGACGTCTTCGGGGCCGATCAGAATCGCGATCGGCCTTTCGACGCTCTCCACAATCGGATCGGGCCGGCTCGCGGCGTCCGGCTGCGCGGCGCGGGCCGGCTCGAGGCGGGGCGCAAGCGAGTCACCGTCCCTTCGGATCACCCCCGCCGTCAGAGCGAGCTTCTCCCGCTGCAGCAGCGCATGCTCCAGATCCAGATGATCGGCGATCGCCGTGTGCATGCCCTGGCGAACGGGGATCCGCCGCACGAGATCGCGCAATTCCCGATCGAGACCGGCAAGATCGTCGATCCGCTCCAGCACCGACCGGCGATCCCTGCGCTCGAACGCCAGCTGCAGACGGACCATCGACAGGTTGCTCGCACGCACCAGCATGAGGCCGTGCGCCAGCGTATCGGCGGTGCCCGGGGCTCTCGTCCCGACCGGCGGATCTGCAAGGCGGTCTGCTTCCACGGCTTACTCCTGCACGCGCCGGCTCTATCGCCTGGCCCCGGCACGATGCGCCCTCGCGGGGCATGAGGGAATCCCTGCCGGGAAAGAAGGGGGTAAACCGTTCCGGCGGCGGGACGAATCCGGCTGGAGGCCTGTCCGCCCCCACTTGGGCGGTCGTCTCCGGCCCGAAATGTGGGTCAGCCTGCAGCCCCGAACGGGCGCGCCGCAACCGAAAGCGCACCCGCATCCATGCGGGGCCGGGCGTTCACATGCGCAAATCGGCGCCGGCCAGCGCAGGCGCGATGTCCGCCATCTTGGCTTCGAAACCGCCGGGAGCGTTGAACGAGATGAACCCGGCCGCGACCGCGCCACGATTTTCGAAGCTGTGCGGCGTTCCGCCCGGGATGACCGCGTAGGTGCCGGCGGCGGCTTCCGACCATTGATCGCCGATGCACAGGCTCAGGCTGCCGGCGATGACGTAGAAGACGTGGTCGTCGGCATGGGCATGGACGCTGGGGCCGAGGGTACGCGGTTCCAGCCACCATTCCGACACCGAGTAGCGGCCTGCCGTCTCCTCCCCGTCCGCCTTGAAGATGGCCCGCATCCGGCCCATCGCATAGAGCCGCCCTTCCTCGGGCCCGACCAGATAGGCTGCACGCAGGCTTTCGGCTTCTGCCATCACGATGCTCCTCTCCGCGGGGATCCTCTCACCTTCGTCGGTGCAGCGCAATTAGGCGGCGCGATCGCGACTGTGGTCGAGCGGCTCCGACGCGATCCATCCCGTCCCCGGTCGGCGTTCCATCGGACGGGCGCAGACTTCGCACAGGGCAACGAGGCCGCCCTCGCGCCGCAGGATGGAGGCAGGCGAAACCCGGTGACGACCAAGGAGGCAGAGCAAACTCATGGAGAGAACATAAGGGGATCACCGATCGCGCGCCAGCCTTCTCCTGCGACGATGCGGCGAACCGAGCCGAATGCCTATCGTCTGTGACTCGGTCGCAACAGCGGGTTGCGTCGCGTTCGTTTGTCGGGCATGTTGGCTTCCGAACTCTTGGGAAAAGCTCTGGCGATCATGAGCCCGTATCCGGACATTGCCATGGCCCCCGCCCGCCGCGTCGCGGCGCTCCCCAGCATTAGCCCCGCGCGCCCTCCGGCCGCGCTCCTTGGCATTAGCCCCGCGCGTCCTACGGCCGCGCTCCTTAGCATTAGCGTAGTAGGCACCTGCTTCCATCGGGGAGACGGTAACGGCTCTGTGTAGATCATCCAGACAGATGAGAGACCAGAACCCCCGCTCCCCACCGGAGCGGGGGTTTTCTTTTGAACATCCTATCTTGAACGGCGTGGCGAAGGGAATGAGACGATGCTGATCGAACGGCAGACGGACACCAAGGCAGAGGAGAGAAGCGGAGCCGACTGGCTGATCGAGACCCTGGGCGAACTCGGCGTCGAATTCGTCTTTGGCTATCCCGGAGGCGCCGTCCTTCCGATCTACGACGCCTTGTTCCGCCAGGAAAAGATCCGCCACATCCTCGTCCGTCAGGAAGGCGGCGCCGTACATGCCGCCGAAGGCTATGCCCGGTCGACCGGCAAGCCCGGCGTCGTGCTGGTCACCTCGGGTCCGGGCGCGACCAACGCCGTCACCGGCATCACCGACGCCTGGCTCGATTCGATCCCGCTCGTCATCCTCACCGGGCAGGTGCCGACCAGCCTGATCGGCACCGACGCCTTCCAGGAATGCGATACGGTCGGTATCACCCGCCATTGCTCGAAACACAATTACCTCGTCCGTCACCCCGCCGAAGTCGCGGCGACCATCCGGGAAGCCTTTCACCTGGCGACGTCGGGTCGCCCGGGGCCGGTCGTCGTCGATCTTCCCAAGAACGTTCAGGTCGCAACCGCCGCCGCCGACACGGTCCCGGAACGGCTCGCCCACCGCGGCTATCGCCCGCCGTCCGAGCCCGATCGGGCCGAGATCGAAGCGGCGGTCGACATGCTGGCCGCGGCGTCACGGCCGGTCTTCTACACCGGCGGCGGCGTCATCAATGCCGGACCGGAGGCGAGCCGGCTGCTGCGCACCCTCGCCGAACTGACCGGCGCGCCGGTCACCTCCACCTTGATGGGCCTCGGCGCCCTCCCCGCCTCTTCGCCGCAATGGCTCGGTATGCTCGGCATGCACGGCACCTTTGAGGCGAACATGGCGATGAACCAGGCCGATCTGATCCTCTGCGTCGGCGCCCGGTTCGACGATCGGGTGACCGGCCGCCTCGACGCTTTCTCCCCCGGCTCGACGAAGATCCACATCGATGTCGACCGCTCCTCCATCAACAAGAACGTCCGCGTCGACCTGCCGATCGTCGCCGATGCCGGCCGCGCGCTCGAGGCGCTGATCGACACCTGGCGCGACAAGGGCAAGAGCGCCGGGGAGCTGTCGCCTTGGTGGACGATGATCGAGGGCTGGCGCGCCAGGAAATCGCTCTCCTATCCGCCGTCGCGGGAAGAGATCATGCCCCAGCATGCGATCCGGCGCCTGTGGGAGATGACCCGAGACCGGCACCCGATCATCTCCACCGAAGTCGGACAGCACCAGATGTGGGCTGCGCAGCATTTCGATTTCGAGGATCCCAACAAGTGGCTGACCTCGGGCGGCCTCGGCACGATGGGCTACGGCCTGCCCGCCGCGATCGGCGCCCAGCTCGGCGATCCCGACGCGCTGGTCATCGACATTGCCGGTGAGGCCTCGATCCAGATGAACATCCAGGAGATGGCAACCGCGATCCAGTACCGGCTGCCGGTCAAGGTGTTCATTCTCAACAACGAATATATGGGCATGGTCCGCCAGTGGCAGGAGCTCACCTATGCCAGCCGCTATTCGGAAAGCTATTCGGCCGCCCTCCCCGATTTCGTCCGGCTGGCGGAAGCCTATGGCTGGAAGGGCATCCGGATCGAGCGTCCGGAGGATCTCGACGCCGGGATCGAAGACATGCTGGCGCATGACGGACCGGTGATGGTCGACTGCCGGGTGGCGAAGCTCGCCAATTGCTTCCCGATGATCCCATCGGGGGCGGCGCATACCGAGATGATCCTGCAGGCGAACGAGGTTTCCGGCGAAATGGACGACGAAGCGAAGGCACTGGTCTGATGCATCTCCCCCTCGAAGCCGCCGAGCGGCACACCCTGTCGGTCATCGTCGACAACGAATCCGGCATCCTCGCCCGGGTCGCCGGCCTGTTCTCGTCGCGCGGCTACAATATCGAGAGCCTGACCGTCGCCGACGTCAGCGGCGATTCCGCGCTCAGCCGGATCACCATCGTCACCTCCGGCTCGCCGTACGTGATCGAGCAGATCATCGCCCAGCTCGATCGCTTGGTGCCCGTGCACAAGGTCACCGATCTCACCGCCTACGGACCGCATGTCGAGCGCGAGCTCGCCCTGGTGAAGGTCGGCGGCACCGGCGAGCACCGGATCGAGGCGATGCGGCTCGCGGAAATCTACCGCGCGCGCGTCCTCGACGCGACCATCGGCAGCTTCGTGTTCGAGATCACCGGCAGCAGCGACAAGATCGACACCTTCATCGCGCTGATGCGCGAAGTCGGCCTGATCGAAGTCGCCCGTACCGGAGTCGCCGCGATCGCCCGCGGCCGCGAAGCGGTGTGACGCTCGGCTCGGCGACGCTCAGGCGTCGCCGAGGAAAAAGCGCACCATCTCCCGGCTGGCATCGGGTCCGCGCCGGTCGGTGTAGGAGCCGGCGGCGCTGCCGCCGGACCAGGCGTGGCCAGCGCCGTGGACGACCCAGTGTTCGAGCATCGGCGCACCGGCGGCGTCGCTATGCACCGTCCGCGTGTAACCCTGGCCGCCCGGCGACACGCCTTGCGTCGCCGTCCGCCGCAGCGGAACGCGGCCGGCGAACTGCGCGACGACTTGATCGCCATTGACCGGGTTCACCGTCTTGTCGGCATCCCCGTGGAAGACGATGGTTCGCACCGGCCGCGCACCGCCGGAAAGGGCCTGGGGCCGAGAGCCGCCGCGCTGCATGGCGGCGAAAGCCGAGTTCATGTCGCGCGCAGCGCCGCAGGCGAGGCCCGAATGAACGCCGACGGCTGCGAACAGATCCGGATAGCGCGCACCGAGGATTGCCGCGGCCGCGCCGCCGGCCGACAACCCGGCAACGAACACCTTGTTCGGATCGACATGATGGGCCGCGATCACCGCGCGGGTGATCCCGGCGAGCAAGGCGGCCTCGCCGCCGTCGCGGGCCTGATCGGCAACATTGAACCAGTTCCAGCATTTGGATGCGTTGGCCGACGAGGGCTGCTCCGGATAAACGACCAGAAAGCCGCGTTCCTCGGCGACCGCGTTCATGCCCGTACCGGCAGCGAAGTCGTCCGCGGACTGTGTGCAGCCATGGAGCATCACGATCAGCGCGGGTGACCGCGCGGGACGGCTGGGGATGTAGATCTTGTAGGCCCGCTTTCCCGAAACGCCGGCAAAGCCGTGCTGCTCGAAGCGTGCGCCTTCCGGGATCGGACCGGTGGCACCGGCAGCGCCGGTGCGAACGGCCTGCAGGCCGGGCAGGCTGCCGAGGTCGCCGAGTCCCGGCATGCCGTCGGCCAGACCGAAACTCGACAGCACTTCGGCGGCCTTGGCCGAGAGGCTGGGCGACACTGCAGGCGACGGGCTGAGCGCCTCGCCCCAGACATGCTTGCCGGTGCCTTGCGGCAGTAGATCGATGATCGCGCTCTGAGCCTTGGCGGCGGCGTCGACGGATCCGGGCGCGCCCGTAGCGGTACGCAGCAAGGCGGTCGCCTCGGCCAGCCGGCCGGCTTTGGTCAGGCGGGTCGCCTCCATCATGTGCTTGAGCGAGAAAGACGTCATGTCCTGTCCTTGTTCATGCCGCCTGCTGCAGGACGGCATCCTTGAAAATCATCTCAGCGCATGCGGTCGGCGAGCGCGGCCTTGACCGCCGCGCTGGCGTGCAGCGCCCCGAGCACTTGGAGCGAGCCGATCGTCTCGCGGGCGAGTTCCGGACTGACGTCTTCGGCGATGCTGAGCAGGCCGAGCACTTGCAGCTCCAGTGTTTCGCCGGCCGCCTTGATCCTTTGGAGCTCGGCGCTGTCGATCCGGCTGAGGCCGAGATCGAGCTGCTTGCGCCGAACCGATTTGCGGACCTCTTCGCCGTGCCGCTCCAACTGGTTGCGGATCGCCGTTCGGATGAAGTCGCTGCGGTTCGAGTAGAAGCCGTCCTGGACGAGCAGGTCGATCTGGCCGAGATCGACGAAACCGAGATTGATGGTGATCTTCTCGCTGTCCGGCACCTTTCCCCGAAGCGGCACCACCTTCTCGCTCGCCATCAAACCATCCTACTACCATCCACGTGGATGGTATATGGAGACACTTAGACGATGGTCAAGAGCCGGTGCCCGTATGACGCGCGCGGCTTGCACCAAGGTCACCGGGCACGCGGGGGCCGTTCGTTCGTTGTACGTGCCGCAAGCAGGAGAAGAGTTGTGAGCGAACGCGTGCCGACCGAAGATCCCGCCCCCGATCGCAATGCGAAGAGCGGCGACATGGGCAAGGGCAGTCTCGAGCAATCGATGAAGGGGGACCGTAACGAAGCGGTGTCGACCGATGGCCCCAAGAAGGTGCCGATCTCCGGAAACAAGTAGCCCACGCACGAAAAAGGGCGCCGCCATTCGGCAGCGCCCTTTCAAGCCGTCGGCTCGTGCGATCCTCAGATCGTGTCGCGCGCGTCGATGACCGGCTTGGCTGGAGCGACGGCCGCAGGTGCGGGCGGTGCCGTGGGCGCAGCCGGCGCCTGAGGGGCCGCCGCGGCCGGCGCAGCATCGCAATCGCCCTCAGTCTTCTCGGTCACCAGCGGCGCCTTGCCCGCGCCTTGGGAGATCATCTGCACGGATCGGCTGCAGGTCACACCGCCCTGCGTCGTCGAACTGAACGAATAGCTTACCAGCCCCGGCGGCGGCGCGTCTCCACCGGATGTCAGGCGCACTCCCGGCGCGCCCGTGGCGCTCGCCGGAGCGCCGCTTTGCGTGGCAGCCGCCTGACGCAGCATCATGTCCATCTGCTGGTCCATCGCGGCGGCGATCTGGTCGAACATCGAGAATGGCGCGAACATGTCGTCGGCGATCAGCGCCATTGGCGGCGCCACTCGCCGCACCGGCACGACCACGAGGGTCGGCGGCACCGCGCCCCGATACCGCACGTGCTGGATCGAGCCGTCGGGCAGCACGACGCGCAGCACCTTCGCCGCGCCCGCTTCGGGCGTTTGCGCGTGGCCGGCGGCGGTGGCGGCGCCCGCCAGGGCGAGCGAGCCGGCCGCGGCGAACAGGGCCTTGGTCAAGAATCGCATGCGTTCTTCCTCCGCTTGATGGCAATGAGAGAGGGCGAATTTGGAAATCCAATGCTGAACGCAGGATTACCGAAAGACATCAGATGCCGATCGGCAGGTGCGATCAGAGCGGGCGCGGATCGGCGCGGCGAAAGGCCCAGATGCGCGGCGTATCGGTAACCGGCGCAAGACCGGTCTGGACGAGGCTTGCAAGCCGGCGCGCCACATACGGCACTTCGGCCGTCGGCCGCTCCGATGTGCGAACCCGCCGGGAACGCCGCGGCGGTGCCGATGCGCCATGGCCGGCCAGCGCCCGCAGGATCTCCGGGGCGCTTTCGCGGATGCTCGCCAGCAAGGCGAGGATGCCGCACGCAAAGGCGAGCAGGAAGAAGACCGCGAAACCGTCCTGAACCATGGGGGACCTCCGCACGCTCAACCGTCGGACCGTGCCTGCTGTTCCCTTCCCTTGCCGCCACCCATGACCGCAAGGCCCTGGCACCTCTCGATAAGTTTGCAGATCCCCGGGACCATCCCTGATCGGAAAGATGCGCGAAGCATGGCCTCGCCAACCCGGCGTGACCGAACAGCAGTCGCACTGCCCCCCCGCCTACGGACGCTCTTAGCAAAATATCAACGCGCCCCGGATAGTCGGTTGAGACCAGCGAACGGGGGTGACGTTGCTCAAGCAGACGATCTTGCGGATTGCGCGGCGCACCGGCGCCTCCGCTCTCTGCGGGATGCTGACCTCCGGCCATTTGCGAATCCTCGGCTATCACGGTCTGTGGGTGACGCCCGGCTATCAATTCGGCGATTGCAGCTTCATGGCGCCGGAGCAGTTCGACGCCCGCATGGCCCATCTGAAAGGCTCGGGCCTCGACGTGCTCGGGCTGGACGACGCGATCGACCGGCTTGCCGACGGCACGCTGTCGCGCCCGTCGGTCGTGATCACGATCGACGACGGTTGGGTCTCGACCCTCACCCACATGCTGCCGATCCTGGAACGCTACCGCCTGCCGGCGACGCTCTATGCGACCACCTGGTATTCGGGCTCGGGTCTGCCCGTCGCCAACATGGCGGTCCGTTATCTGAAGGAAGCCTCCGGACGCGACATCGATGTACGGGCCCTGGTCGCCGAGATCGATGGCCTTCCCGTCGACGCGCGACTGCACCGGCTGCGTGCGCTCGGCCGCACTCTCGGCATCGACGAAGCCTGGCTCGAAACCCGCCAGTTCGAGATCATGAGCCCGGCCGAACTGCGCCACGCGCACGATCGCGGGCTGGACGTGCAATTGCACACCCATCGCCACATCCTGGTCGCGGACGAAGTGGATCGTCTCGCCGCGGAAGTTGCGGAGAATCGAGCCGTCCTCGGCGCCGCGCTCGACGCCAAGGCTCTGACCCATTTCTGCTACCCCTGCGGCTCGTTCCACCCTGCGGCACCGGCCATTCTCGAGGCGTGCAACATCCGCTCGGCGACTTTGGTCGAGCAGGGCCTGAACGCGCCCGGATCGGACCCGCTCATGCTCCGCCGGCTGCTCGATGGCCGCAGCATCGGCGAAGCGGAATTCGATGCCTATCTGACGGGATTGCTGCACTTCCTGCGCCTCGGGCGCTCGGCTTCGGCCCGCGTCGCAGCCCTGCCGGGCCTCGCCTCGCGACGCCGTCGGGGCCTCACGCATCAGCCGGATCGGTCGGCAACGGCGACGTACCCGCGGAGCCTCTCGTGATCGCAGACCTGCAGCAGACCCTGCCCCCAGTCCCGGCCGAGAGCCTGTTCAAGACCTGGCGCGGGCGGCAACCCTTTCGGGATCGACTGGCCCATGTCGCCGAGGGGCTGATCCGCTTCTGTCCCGACCTCGATCGCGCCAGGGCGCAGATCCAATTCCCCGAGTTCGAGGCCGCGTCCGCCGTGCGCGGCCCGGTGTTCAGTTACGTCCGCCCGCCCGCGCAGGCGCTCGCAATGTGGTCGTCGCTTCCCGAGCCGCTTCGCGCGCCGTGGCTGTGCGCGCTGATGCTGTGGCACATCGAGCGGTTCGAAAGCGTCTTTCCGGGCACCGGTCTCGATCCCGAATTCGCGCTCCACTATGTCGATGCCTTCCACCGGATCCTCGATCAGATCGAAGCGGATCCGGGCTCTGCCGATCTCCGCGCGGACCGGTTCCTCAAGGATCTCTGGCTCGCCCGAGCGGTGATGATCCCCGCCTTCGCCCAGCTGTGGTGGCCGCATTCCGGGCTCTCGGCGAAGACGGTGCTCGCGGCCGGTCCCTCGGCCAGCGCCTACGTCTTTCTGCGCTGCGGCGGGCGATCGCCCTTCCTGGAAGGCCATACCCACGATCCGATGGCCAAGGCCTATTGGAACGAGGCGGGCTGGCGCGAGGCGCTGCGCCTCGCCGCGCTCGCTTTGCCCGCTTTGCCCCGTGCACGCGGCATCTTCGGCACGGCCTGGTTCTACGATCCCGAGATCGCCCGGATCAGCCCCCGAATCCAGTTCGCCCAGACGCTGCAGGTCGATCACGGCGCGTGCCGGATCAAGGTCGGCAGCAACGACAGCGCCATCGCAAACGCCACCGCCACCTCCGCCGAGCGCCGCAACCGCTACCGCGACGGCAGCTACCTCCCGACCGACTACGCGATCATCTGGTCCCGGCGAGACCTCCTCCACGCCTACGCCGCTAAAGAGGGGACACTAACAGAGTAAGGCGCCCGGGAGCATCGTCCAGCGGCCGCTCTTGCGCCACCGAGGTTGCGCGGCCGTGCGCAACTTGCAACACCTGCCTGGGATGATCCCGTTCCCGCTCCGCGCCGCCGCCAGTGGCGTCCTCGCCGCCGCTGCGCCCGTCGCCGCCGCACCGCGCGACGTTGCCGAGGCTTCGCTCCAGACCCGGCACTACGCCGCCGACGACAGCGATTTCGCCAATCCGGAACGCGGTTTCTCCCGCGCCAACCAGGGCGGCGAAGGCACACGTGCCGCCGGCCTGTCGCTGGTTCACCTCTACGTCCGGCTCGACCGCTTCAAGGCGGCGCCGCTGCCCGAGGCAACGCTGCGCGACATCCAGGCCCGCTTCGACGCGGCGCGCACGGCCGGGGTGAAGCTCATCCCGCGCTTCACCTACAATTTCCCCGCCGGCCTGCCGTTACGCCCCGGCGACGAGGATGCGCCGCTCGCCACGGTGCTCCGCCACATCGGCCAGCTCAAGCCGCTGCTCCGGCGCAACGCCGACGTCACCGCCTTCGTCGAGGCCGGCTTCGTCGGCGCCTGGGGCGAATGGCATCATTCGACCGAGGGCCTCGAAAGCCAGGCCGCCAAGGCGGCGATCGTGCGGGCGCTGCTCGATGCGCTGCCGCCCGAACGCGCCATCGCCCTCCGCTACCCACGCGACAAGATCGCCCTGTTCGGATCGGCGCCGCTGCAGAGCCGCGACCGTGCCACTCCGCGCGGCCGGGTCGGCCACCACAATGATTGCTTCCTCGCCTCCAGAGAGGACTGGGGCACCTACCGCCCCGACGACCCGGAATCGCTCGAACGGCAGAAGGCCTACCTCGCCGCCGAGAGCCGCTTCGTCCCGATCGGCGGCGAGACCTGCAATGCCGGCCCCGACGCGCAGCCCTTCATTCCCTGCGCAAACGCGCTCCCGCAGTTGCAGCGGCTCGGCTGGAGCCAGCTCAACGCCGATTACCATCCGGACGTGCTGCGCCTCTGGCGCGAGCAGGGCTGCGCGGCGGAGATTTCGAAGCGCCTCGGCTACCGCTTCCGGCTCGTCAGCGCCGCGGCGCCGCGCCGCGCGGCCGTGGGCGGGCCTTTGCGGATGACGCTCCTGATCGCCAATGACGGTTTTGCCCCGCCCTACAACCCGCGCGGCCTCATCCTCGTCCTGCGCAACCGTCAGAGCGGAGTGGAGACCGGAATCGCACTGCCGCACGATCCGCGCGATTGGCGCGCCGGCGAGACCAGCACGCTGACGGTCGCCGCAACGTTGCCGCGCACGCTGGCCCCGGGGCAATACGATCTCCTGCTCCATCTGCCCGATCCCGTGCCGCGCCTCCGCACCCGGCCGGATTACGCGATCCGCCTGGCCAATCACGACGTCTGGGAAGCGGCCACGGGCTATAACCGCCTGCAATTGTCCCTGGACGTCGCTCGCCCTCGATGACCTTCCGCTGGCGGGAACGAGCAACCCACGCACGCTCTGCCGCCCACCCTCCTCAGGCGATCTTCGCCTTGTTGCGCAGCGCCAGGCAGTAACCGAGCGTCACGGCGATGCCGGCGAGGACCGCGGCGCAGCCGCCGACCACCGCCACCGGCACCGGCGCCACCGCCCAGAAGCCCGCATAAACGAGGCCGCTCAGCACCATCGACCAGCCGCCGACACGCGCGACCTGGCGGGCCTTCGCACTGGGCGCGAGCGCCTTCGGCATGCGATTGCCGTACCATGCGATCATCAGCCCATTGGTACCGACGACGATCCGAGTTACCGTTTCGGGATCGACGTAGCCAAGCGTCCGCGCCAGGCTGGCGGCGAGCGCCAGAGCGATAATGCCGCCCGCCCAGGCGAGCCCCGCTTTCACGTCCCTGTTCATCGTGCAACCTCCTGGCTGGGCTCCGGTGACTTGTCACCGATGCCGAAGGAATGGGCGAAGCCCAGCAGCGCTTCTTCGAGCACCGAGAGCTTCAGGTGGTAGATGACGGATTTGCCGGCCTTCTCGGCGTGAACCAGATCGGCTTCCTTGAGGATCGCGAAATGTGCCGACATGGTCGGCTTGGTGACGTCGAACTGCGCACTGAGTTCGCCCGCGCTCATCGGCCCTGCCCGCAGCAATTGCAGCACGCGCCGGCGAGTGGGATCGGACAAGGCTTTGAACACCTGGCTCATGATGCGACATTTAGCTAAACGTCTAAGCGAGTCAAGCGGCAAATCGCCGCGATGCGCGCCCCCGCCGTCCGCGCGCATTCGGCGGTTGCGCCGCCACCACCGCTTCGGACACATTGGCCGAAGACGGTGAGAGGATGACATGCTGGATCGACGGACGTTGCTGATCGGGGCCGGCGCTGCCTGCGCGCTCAAGGGCTGCGGGTCTTCGGTGGATGCCGTTGCGGCGCCGATGGCCAAGAGCCCGACGCGCTCGGCACGTCTGATCGCCGCCGCCCGTCGGCAGGTGGGCGTTACCGTCCATTACGATGGTGGCTATTCACGCATTCCATTCCCCAACGGCGACGTGCCGCGCGAGCGCGGCGTCTGCACCGATGTCCTCATCCGGGCCTATCGTGACGCGTTCGGCCTCGATCTTCAGGCGCTGGTCAATGCCGACATGCGGGCGGCCTTCCGTGCCTACCCCCGGAATTGGGGGCTCACCGCGCCCGATCGCAACATCGATCATCGGCGCGTGCCGAACCTCGCAACCTGGCTGACCCGCCGGCGCGCCGCCTTGCCGATCCCGTCCGATCCATCGGGTTGGCAGCCGGGCGACATCTTTACGTCGCGAGTCGGCCGCGGCTTGCCCCATATCGGGCTGGTCACCGACCGTGTCGGCCGCCGCAGTCGCCTCGTCCTCCACAATATCGGCGCCGGCGCACGCGAGGAGGACGCGCTGCTGCAATGGCCGATCACCGGTCGGTTCCGCTGGGACGTCGGCCGAGCCTGACCAAGGCGCTGAAAGGCCGGCTGCTGATGCCGGTGCAATCCGAAGGAGGTGAGACGTGCGAGGGGTGATGATCTTGGGGGCAGCGCTGGGCTGCATGCTCGCCTCGGCAAACGGCTTGGCCGCCGAAGTGAATACCGATCGTCTGGCGCCGCTGCGCGCTCTGGTCGGCGAATGGCGGGGCGAAAGCTCCGCCGGCCGGACATTGCGCATCAGCTACCGGCTGATCGCCAACGACACGGTGCTGGTCGAAAGCTGGCGCTCGCCGTCCGGACGAGAGACGATGACGGTCTATCATCAGGACGGGAGCGATCTCGTCGCGACCCATTATTGCGCCCAGGGCAATCAGCCGAGGCTGAGGCTTGGTGCCGACCGGCGAGACCACCGATGGCACTTCTTCTTCAGGGACGCGACCAACCTGTCTACGCCCCGAGCCTCCCACCTGCACGAATTCTGGATCGAGCCGCTCGATGCCGGGACGATGCGGCGTAGCGAGACCTACACGGCCGACGGCGAACGCTCGGAAGAGAGCGCCGTCCTGAAGCGGATCGTTCCGGATCCGGGCGCCTGATCGAAACAGGTCTCTGCGGCCAAACAGCCCAGGATTGCACCTCGTATGGCGCGGCTCTGCCCGCTAAGGGCATGACGATGCTCACGGAACCTGAACCCACCAGCCTTCAATTCCTTCACGGAGACAGCCACGTTGCGGCGCGCATGCGTGCGCAGGACTGGTCATGCTCACCCTTGGGCGATCCTGAGCGCTGGCCTCAGGCGCTTCGGCTGATCGTCGATCTGATGCTCTCGTCCAAATTCCCGATGTTCGTGGCCTGGGGGCCGGAGCTCGGCTTTCTCTACAACGATGCTTATGCGGAAATCCTTGCCGCGAAGCACCCGGCCGCACTCGGCGCCCGCTTCCAGGAGATCTGGCTGGAAATCTGGCCGGACATCGTGCCGCTGGTCGACGCGGCGATGGCCGGCCGCGCGACCTTTCGCGAAGATCTGCCGCTTCGGATGCGCCGCAAGGGTTATGACGAGCAGACCTGGTTCACCTTCTCCTATTCGCCGGTGCGCGACGAAAGCGGCGCGGTCGCAGGAATGTTCTGCGCCTGCACCGAGACCACGGGCCGGATCGTGGCCGAGCGGGCGGTCAGCGAAAGCGAGATGCGGTTTCGCAACATGGCCGATCATGCCCCGGTGATGATGTGGGTCACCGACACGGACGGCTATTGCAGCTACCTCAATCGCGGATGGTACGAATTCACCGGTCAGTCGGCTGAGGAAGCCCAAGGCTTCGGCTGGCTCGATGCGACGCATCCGGACGATCGCACCGCCGCGGAAGAGACGTTTCGCAAGGCCAATGCCGCGCGGGCCCCGTTCCGTATCGAATATCGACTGCGCCGTGCCGACGGCACCTACCGTTGGGCACTCGACGCGGCCGCACCGCGCTTCGGCGAGGACGGCACCTATCTCGGCTATGTCGGATCGGTCATCGACATCGACGCACGTCGTGAGAGCGAGGAGCGGCAACGCGAATCCGAAGCGTCCCTGCGCAAGCTCACCAACGCACTGCCCGCCTTCGTCTGGTTCGCCGATCCCGGCGGCGAGCTTCGCTATTTCAACGACCGCTGGTACGAATATACCGGCCAGACGCCCGAGCAGGCGCTGCCCAACGGCTGGGTGGACACCCTGCACCCGGACGATGTTGCCGCCACGGCCGCGCGCTGGGCCGAAGCGCGCGCGAGCGAAAGCTCGTACGAAATGGAGGTCCGCTACCGGCGGCACGATGGTGCCTTTCGCTGGTACGTTGCCCGTGCCGAACCGATCCGCGACCCCGACGGGCTGGTCACGACATGGGTCGGCAGCTCGATCGACATCCATGACCGGAAGCAGGCGGAAAATGCGTTGCGAGCGAGCGAGGCGCAATTCCGGCTGATGGCCGACGCCGTGCCGCAGATCGTGTGGATCACCGATGCCGATGGCCGCGCCGAATTCTTCAACAAGCATTGGTCGGACTATACCGGAGCCGCCTTCGAGCCGACCACGGCGGCCCGCGTCGCGGCAGATCACGTCCATCCCGATGATGCCCAGGCGACGATGGACGCCTTCGACGAGGCCCGCCGCACCGGCAACACCTTCCTTGTCGAACATCGGATCCGCGCCGCATCCGGCGACTACCGCTGGTTTCTCGTGCGCGGGGAGCCCCACCGCGACGCCGCGAGCGGAAAGATCGTGCGCTGGTTCGGCGCCTCGGTCGACATTCACGACCGCAAGATTGCCGAAGCCGCGCTCAGGAAACTGAACGAGACTCTCGAAGCTCAGGTCGCGGCACGCTCGGCCGAGCGCGATCGCCTCTGGAACCTCTCGCAGGACATGCTCGCCCGCGCCGATTACAGCGGGATGATGTCGGCGGTGAGCCCGGCGTGGACGCAGGTGCTGGGCTGGAACGAGGCCGAACTGCTGACCCGGGGCTATGCCACCTTCATGCACCCGGAAGACGCGGATCCGACGCTGGCGGCAATCGCGGACATGTCACGCACACGCAGCCCGACCCGTTTCGAAAACCGGATCGCGACCAGCGCCGGCGGATGGAAGCCGATCGAGTGGACCGTCGCGCCGGAACCGGATGGCATCAACTTCATCGCAGTCGGCCGCGACCTCAGCCACGCCAAGGCGCGCGAGGCGGAGCTCGCCGCTGCCCAGGAAGCCCTCCGCCAGAGCCAGAAGATGGAAGCGATGGGCAGTCTCACCGGCGGCGTCGCCCACGATTTCAACAATCTGCTGACGCCGATCATCGGCTCGCTCGACATGCTGGTGCGCAAGGGCATCGGCAGCGAGCGTGAGAAGAGGTTGATCGACGGTGCGCTGCAATCGGCCGAGCGCGCGAAAACCTTGGTGCAACGCCTGCTCGCCTTCGCCCGCCGGCAGCCGCTGCAGCCGACCGCCCTCGACATCCCTGCCCTCGTCGAGAGCATGGTGGATCTGATCGGTTCGACCGTCGGCCCGACGATCGACGTGCGTGTCGCGCTCGCGCCCGATCTGCCGCCGGCCCGCGCCGACGCCAACCAGCTCGAAATGGCGTTGCTCAATCTGGCCGTGAACGCGCGCGATGCCATGCCGCGCGGCGGCCAGTTGACGATCGCCGCCGATCAACCGGGCCCTCGCGCGACACGCCCCGCGGGGCTCAGACCCGGTCACTATGTCCGCCTTGCGGTCACAGACACCGGAACCGGCATGGACGAGGCGACCCGCGCCCGCGCGATCGAGCCGTTCTTCTCGACCAAGGGCATCGGCAAGGGGACCGGACTCGGCCTCTCGATGGTGCACGGACTGGCGGCGCAGCTCGGCGGCGGAATGACGATCGAGAGCGCCCCCGGTCAGGGAACGACGATCGAGCTGTGGCTTCCGATCAGCACGACGCCGGTCCTTGAGGACGATGATCGTGCCGGCCAGCAGCAGGCGATGGTCGGGCGCGGCACCGCACTCCTCGTCGACGACGAGGAACTCGTCCGGATGAGCACGGCCGACATGCTGATCGACTTGGGGTTCGACGTGATCGAGCTGGCGTCGGCGGAGGAAGCCCTGCACCTCGTCCGAGAGGGCGCCGGAGTCGATCTTCTGGTCACCGATCATCTGATGCCGGGCATGACCGGAGTCGAGCTCGCGCGCCAGGTGCGGACCGTCAGCCCCGAGCTGCCGATCCTGATCGTATCCGGCTATGCGGAGATGGACGGTGTCGCGCCCGATCTCGCCCGCCTGACCAAGCCGTTCCGCAACGTCGATCTTGCCGCGCGGCTGGCGGCGCTGCTGCCGACTGCGACGCAGGCTAAACCAAGGACGAGATCATGATTCTCGGATCAGGCTGACTCAGCCTGATCCGATCATGCTCTGAGGCGCTCACCCGATCTCCTGCCAGGCCGATGCGATCTCCGCCAGCATGCCGCGGCCGCGGAGCAGCGGCTCCGCATCGTTGGCCTGGGCGGCGGCGATGGTGAGCCGGCGCGCCTCGCCACAGATCGTGGCCAGCAAGGCGGCGACGTCGCCACCCTGCGCGTGATCGAGGCTGGCCTCGAGCCCGGCGAGGAGCGCCCGCGCCTGGCGGGCGCCGCGCTGAATGAAGTCGCGGCGGCTGCAGGCCGCCGTCATCGCGTCCAGCGCCTTGATCAATTTCTCGAACAGGATGCCGACGAGCCCGTGCGCGCTCCGAGAGAGGACGCGGATTACGGCCAGGAAACCACCAATCTCGCCAAGGCCCAGATCCTCAGCCAGGCGAGCCAGGCGATGCTCGCCCAGGCCAACCAGAGTCAGCAGGGCGTGTTGAGCCTGCTCCGGTAAGCGTAGCGTACCCCACCCCCTCGACGACCCGGCGCGGAGAAGTCCGCGCCGGGCTTTTTCATGGGTGCGTCCGGGACGGCGTCGAACGGTCTGTCACACGATCCGCCGCAAGCGCCGCTTCGAACGCCGGAAACAGGCGCGCGTTCGCGGCGTCGGTGACATGGTCGCCGTCGAAGAACAGGATCGTGCCGCCGAGCACGGCGCCGCAACGCGCCGCCGGGCACAGGATCGGCAGCGGATCGAAGATACGGGCATTGGGCAGGCCGCCCGCCAAAGCGTGCAGCTCGCGCAGGATTGCCGCCCGCTGCCGTTCGACGGCGTTCCGCGCGATCTCCAGGCCGGCCCTGCAATCGGGATTAGCCCGATTGAACCAGTCGGAACAGCGATAGGGCACGGACGGCAGCACCGGTTTCGGCGCCTCGAACACGAGCATGACGCCTTTGGCCGACAGCAGGCGCAGCGCGGCAAGCACCTCGTGCTCGTCCTGCCGCCAATCCGCGCCCGCATCATCCGCACGCCAAGCCCGGTAGCCGGGGGCGAGACGCGGAAGCCGCAGGGACTCCATCAACAGCACGTCGCCGCGCTTCACGTCGCGCACCAGCAGGGCGGCGGCGCCCCGGCGGAACGCGCGGCAGGCGCCAGTGTCCCGCGTCAAGCGGGCGATGCGCGGGAACTCGCATCCCTCACGGTGGAGAATGATCGCCGTTACCCGCCGCGCGGCGGCATCGCGCCGGGCGAGGCTGCCGGCCGCACGGGCATGCGAGTCCCCGACGACGAACAGTCGCCCGCCGTTCGAACGGCCGGCACAGAGCGGCGTCCACGCCAGCATCGTGCCGCCGGCGACCGGTCGGCTTTCGGATCGCAGCGCGCAGCCCGGCGGTTTCAGGTCTTTGAAGATCCGACTGTGATGCATCTGGCTGAGCGTCAGCCCGCCTTCCTGCGAAAAGAGCAGCAGGATCGCGGCGGCACAGATCATGGCGAGCCCGATGCCCGCGACGATCACCCGTCCCGGCGCCGCCACCGCACGATCCTTGAGGCTTCGCACCGGACGCTCGACGAAGGCGTAGGACGCGGCGGCAAGGGCAAAGGTCAGGACGATTGCGGCCGCTGCGGCGAGCGCCGTGTCGATGCCGATCGTCCAGCGAAACAGCACGAAAACCGGCCAGTGCCACAAATAAAGCGGGTAGGAGCGCAGTCCGATCCAGAGCATCGGCGCGGTGGCGAGCAGCTGACTGAGCCGAAGCCGCGGGCGTGCGGTGACCAGCAGGATCAGCATCCCGCTGCTCGCGGCCGCGAGGACGCTCGAACGAACCCAGCCCGCCGGATCGGGAAACAGCATTGCGAGAGCGAGCAAGGCAACGGCGAAGAGCATCAGCATCGCGAGCGCCGATCGGGGCAACGCCGCCACCCGCGTCCGCCCGGCCTCGCTGGCCATGCCCAGGCAGGTTCCGAGCGCCAGCGCCCAGAAGCGGCTTGGCATCAGGTAGAAGGCCAGGCGCGGTGCCGGCGCGCGCAGCCCGATGCACAGCAACAGCGAGCCGACGCCGAGCAATGCGATCGTCAGCAGCACCCCGCGCCGCCCCGTGTCCGGCGCGCGAAGCCACAGCCAGATCGCCAGCGGACAGACGAGGTAGAATTGCTCTTCGACGCCAAGCGTCCAGCTGTGGAGGAATGGCTGGTAGTCGGCCGACGGCGCGAAATAATTGGCGTCGGTGAACGCAAGCACCAGATTGGCAGCGCCCGCCGCCGCGCCGAGCGCGATCGCGCGGGTGTCGGTCATCACGCCGACATTGGGGATGAACAGGATCGAGAAGAGCGTGACCGTCACCAGCATCAGCGCGAGCGCCGGCAGCAGGCGGACGATCCTGCGTGCGTAGAAGCCGGCCAGGAACATCGGCAGGGTCTGCGCGGGCTGGGCGATCAGCGACCGGGCGACGACGAAGCCCGAAATGACGAAGAAGATGTCGACACCGGCATAACCGCCCGGAAGCCGGCCGGGACGCAGATGGAACAACATCACCGCAAGCACGGCCACCGCACGAAGGCCGTCCACCGCCGGAATGTAGGCGCCCCGCGCGGCGCACGCTGCCGGATGATCCCCCCTCACCCCTCGGAGACCTAAACGCAATCATGGGGCTGGTCGAGCAGGCTTCGTCCGGCACGATGGTTGTTGCGCGGAACGAGGGTCTGCAGCAGCTTTGCTACCGGCGGCCGGCCAGCCGTGCGAGAAAGCCCGGTCGCGGGGCGGGCACGGCGGCCGGCCGGCGCAGGTCGGCGAGCCTGCGCTCGAATTCCTCCACCGTCACCGGCGCGTTCGGGTTGGCGATCGCGCCGACATGGGCTTCGGCCACCCTACCCGAGACGAAGTCGGCGGCGTCATGCTCGAAATAGCGGCCGTTGCCGACGTCGAACATCAGCAAGCGCGCGCCGGCGCTGTCCGGATCCGGCGTGAACAGCAGCGCCTGCGCCTCCTCCGGCACGAACGAGGCCATGATCGCCGCGCGCACGCGCTCGGTCGTGTTCGGCGGCGAGCCGTGGATCAGCCGGCCGTCGAAGATCACCGCCTGCCCCGCCTTCAGCGACAGCGCAGTGGCATGGCGGGCGATCCGATCCCGATAGCGCCAATAATATTCCGGGATCCCGGGCCCGTTGATCTGCCGCGACACTTTATGGCTGCCGGGGATGACGTGGAGCCGGCCATTGGCTTCCTCGACGTCGACCAGCGGGCACCAGAGGGTCAGCGAGGCGATATCGGGATCGGTGGTGAGCGTCGGATCGGTGTGCAGCGCGAGCGTGCCCGCGCCGCCTTTCTTGGCGACGATGCCGGCCGTGACCAGCCGATGCCGGTCGAGCAGGCGATCGGCCGCATCCGTCATCGCCGGTGCGAGCAATCGAAACAGACGCCGCCGCACCTCGAAATCGGAATCGATCACGCTCGCATAATAGGTCAGCCGGTTGCCGCCGATTTCCGACGGCTCGAACGCACCCGCGCTCACCTCCAGCACGTGCGCGAGCAAGGCCGCCGCCGTATCGGCATCGAACAGGTCGACGACGACGAATCCGTCCGCCGTGAACGCGTCCTGCAGATCCGAGTCCTTGAAGCTGGCCCTCACCCGCGATGCTCCCGCCCCTCGCTGGCAGAATGTGCGCCCACCGGCCGACCGTCAAGCGGCACCGGTCCGCCCGGTTGTGCCGCATCCGAGCATAGCAAGTTTTGTCGTGCCGACTTCTAGATCCTCCCATCCGCTTTGCGGACAGGCAAGGTCGGGATGATCGGATGAGATCGCCCCGCCGTCATTCGGCCCGATAGGCGCTTCGGAAAGGGGCGAACAGCGGGTCTTCGGTCAGCGAGGCGCCGCGCCCGTTCCAGACGGCGGCGACTCGCTCGATCGCCTCCGGGTCGAACCCGATCGGGCGGGGCCGCAGCCGCTGCAGGGCGGCGGCGAGGCCCCTGCCCCGGCCGTGGCGGATCGCACGCAAAAAGCGCGGCCGCACGGTACGGCCGATCGGCCCAGGCAAGCGCAGCATTTGCCGGGTGAGCACCGGATACCAGACATGCTCGGCCGGGCTCAGCGCCGGATTGATCCGCTTCGGCGCCGGCGGATGCGGCGCCAACCCGAGCCGCGCTTCTAGCGCGCCGGTGAACGCGGCCGGATCTGCCTGCAGCAGTTCGAACGGCATCACGATGACGTTTTCCGCGCCGAACGTTCGCCGGTAGAGCGCAACCAGATAATCATAATCCCACAAGCGCCGATCGGCCCCGAGCGCCGCCACCCAGGCATCGCAGAAGCCGGTGAAATCCAGCGTGCCGCCGACCCGCAGATATTGCGAATGGAGCGAGGGCAGCAGCGAGCGGATGCCGCGCAGGACGAGCAGGATGCGGGCGTTGGGAAAGATCTCGGCGAGCCGTGCGCAGGCCAGATCCTGCTGCCCGGCGAACGTATCGGGTATCTCGGGCACGCCGCTTCGGCGCGCCAGCCCCGCCTGCGCGCTCGGCGTCGCCAGCCCTTCCGCGCTGGTCACGCGGTAGCGCAGCGGCCGCGGCGGGGCGAACGTCGATCGGGAGATCGCCTCCGGCTCGGAATAGCCGGCGAAGCCGCGGTCGGTGAAGGCGAGCTGGGGATGGGACCGATACCAGCTGCGCAGGAACGAGGAGCCGGTCTTGGGATAGCCGATGTGGATCAGGTGACCGACTGCCGATCCCTCTCCGCCGCCTGCGCCTCGATCCATCCTGGTCCGCATCTGTTGTGGGCGGTGATCCGAAGCCTAGCAGCGCGGCGGCAGCCAAACAATCCCGCGGCGGTCGGGGTGCAAGGGCGATTGCATGAGACCTATCATCCTCCCTGTCGCCATAGGCGATGGGGAGGGGGACCATGCGAAGCATGGTGGAGGGGCCATCGGCGCCGTTTGCCCCTCCACCGCCTACGGCGGTCCCCCTCCCCATCGCCTGCGGCGACAGGGAGGAGCGAAGGGGGACACGACTCTGCAGACTCAAGTCCAATAAACTCAAGTCCAATCGCCTGAGCCCCCCGTCGCAAGCGCTCGCATGCCGATCCCGCCACCTAGGCAAAAGGCGCCGCAAGGATTATGCCATGTCGGGAAAGAAGTGGAGGGCGCGATGCGGACGACCTTTGCCGATCCGGACATGCGGGCTTCGCTGCGCGACGCCGGCTACGCCACCGCGCCGCTGCTCGATCCGGCCGAGGTCGCCGATCTCCATCGCAGGATCGCCGAGATCCGGCCGGACCTCGATTTCCCGGTGTCGGGCCTCACCCACATCTTCTATCATGCGAGCTTCCTCAGCCCCGATGTCGCTTATCGCAGGCGGGCGCTCGACATCGTCCGGGACGCCTTGCTTCCGAAGCTCCGCATGATCCTCCCGCATTATCGCGCGATCGCCGGCGGGCTGCTGGTCAAGGCGCCGCACAGCGGCGAGGTCGGCATGCATTGCGACTGGACGAGCACGCGCGACCTTGGCGATGTCAACATCGCCATCTGGTGTCCGCTCGTCGACGTCGACGACGACAATGGCGCGCTCCGCGTCATCCCCGGCAGCCACAAGCTGGTGGACAACGTCGTCGCCGCGGGGATCAAGGGTTATTGGCAGGGCTATGAGGAGGAATTGAAGGCGCGCACGATTCCGGTCCCGCTCGCCGCCGGCGAAGCCATGTTCTTCGACGTCTCCCTGCTCCACTGGTCGCGGGAAAATCGCTCCGACGCGCTCCGGCCCGTCGCCAACCTGCTCTGCGTCCACGAGGACTCGACCCCGGTCCTCTACGTCGCCAATCCGGCCCGCGACCGGTTCGAACTGTTCGACATGGCCGGCGACGCGATGATCGAGCACAGCGCCGCCGAGCTGTTCCGGGGCGAGGTCCGAACCCCGAGCCTCGGCACCATCCCCAACCCGAACCGCCCGGTCACGTTCGCCGAATGGGAGCGCCGCCTCGCCCGCCGGCGCGGCGAGGTCGATCCGCAGGGCGGCGGCATCGGCCACTGGATGGCGAGGAAGCTCGGCCTGCAGCCGCGCGGAGCACAGACGGCGTAAAGCAACGCCCCCGCCTTTACCGCGCCTCGGCTTGCGGCCGCTTTGGCCAATCCGCGAAAATCCGGTCGAGCGCCGGCGCCAGCGGTTCCGGACCATACAGGCTGAGATGATCGCCATTGTGGTACAGCGGACGTCCCCGGCCATCCAGCGAGGGGCAGAGTTTCGGGCCGCAAAGGGCGGACATGACCGGCCGGTAGCGCACGTTCGCATGGTGGGCGGCGACGCCCTCCAGGATCGGCTCGTAGCTGGCGCGCTGTGCGTCCGCTTCCGCGCGGGTCAGCCCCGCTTCGGCGATCGCGCCCCTGGCGTGGATCTGCCTTGCGCGATGCAGCGGGCTCAGCGCCTCGCCGGTGGGGATGTCGTCGAGCAGGATGAAGCGTCGCTCCGGAAACTGCGTGACCAGCCTCTCCAGGCCGTTTCGGAAGGCGACGACATTGTAGGCCGCGCCGGAGCCGTCATAGTCCGCATCATAATAGAGGTTGAGCGGCTCGCGATAGCTTCGCCCGGTCGCCGCTCGCGACCAAAAGCCGGTGACGATGACGGTGTGGAGCTCGGGGTGGCGACGCAGATAGTCTTCGAAGGCATGCTGGAGCCGCTCCGGCTGCGGCCCGTAGCGCGGCTTGCGTCCGGGCAACGGCAGGAAGCCGCTGAGCGCGAATTGCACCCCCGCCACACCGTGTCGGCGCGCGGCATCGAACACGCCGTGGCCGAGCGAAACGGCATGGCTGTCGCCGACCAGCATGAAGCTCGGCGCGACGTTCGGCGCGCCCCGCGGGCATAGCGCGTCGGCGCGTGCCCGTTCCGGCGTGGCCCTGAAGCAGCGGCGCCACGGCACCTGCAGGCGCTTGGCATCCAGCAGCCTTGCGAGCTGCGGATGGCGCTGCGGCAACCCCTTGCTCGCGATCAGCGCCGCGCCGAGGGCGATGCCGATCAGCGACGCGAGCGCGACCGCGGCGAACAGCCTGCCCCGGCCCGCGAGCCGCCGCCGCGTGCGGATCGGCTGCTCGATCCACCGCCACGACGCCGCCGCCAGCAGCATCGAGAGCACGACAGCCCCAACCGCTTCGCCCGGCGCAAGCGGCGCCGCCGCGCCGTAGCTCAGCGCAACGATCACCGGCCAATGCCACAGATAGAGCGAGTAGGAGATCCTGCCGACGAAGACGAGCGGCCGCACCGCCAGCAGCCGGTGGACCGCTGTATGCGACTGTGCGCCGCTGGCCAGGATCGCGGCCGCCCCGAACGCCGCCAGCGCCTGATGGCCGACGGGCGCGGACGCGCCCTCCGATCCGCTGAGCAGCGCGACGATCACCGCCGCGAGCCCGGCGATCGCCACGCCATGGGCAAGGCCGGGGCGCCGCCCGATCGGCAGTGCCGCAAGCGCCAGCGCGCCGCCGAGGCCGAGCTGCCAGGCGCGCGCCGGCAGCAGGTAGAAGGCCGCCGGCGAGCCCCGGTGCGACAACCAGGCGCAGAGCAGCAGCGAAAGCAGCGTCAGCAGCGCGATCGCCGGCACATGCGCTCGCCGCGGCGTGAACCGTACCAGCAGCCACAATCCCAACGGGGCGAGCAGATAGAATTGCTCCTCGACCCCGAGCGACCAGCTGTGGAGCAACGGCTTGGTCAGCGCGGACTCGACGAAATAGCCGGTGTTGGTGACGTAGAAATAGATGTTCGAGACATAGGCGATCGCCGCCACCAGGCTTGCGCCATAGTGGGCGAGGTCCGGCGCGATCAGCTGCCAGGAGGCCCACGCAGTGGCTCCGAGCAGCATCGCGAACAGCGCCGGGAACAGCCGCCGCATCCGCCGCTCGAAGAAGTCCGCCGCCGAGAAGCGGCCCGCCACCATCGGCTCGTAGAGGATCCGGATGATCAGATAGCCCGAGATCACGAAGAAGATGTCGACGCCCAGGAAGCCGCCGGGAAAGCCGAGCCCGGCATGGTAGAGCACCACCGGCAGCACCGCGAGCGCGCGGAGGCCGTCTATGTCAGGGCGGTAGCCTCGCCCGGCGGCGTGCTCAGCCACGAGGCCGGGACCGGACGGCTGCGGGTACGTGACGGCATAGTCCTGCGCGCGTAGGCGAAACCGCGTAAAAGGATGTCGTCACCTCTGCCTTCGCAACCGAATAACGCTGATGAACGATCGCGCCCGCCCCCGTCGATGCATGCCGGTTTCGCCATGGCCAAAGCGCGCCGGCTGCGCAACCGTGTCGCCGCCGGCACCAGCCCGAATGCGCGGGAGACGGTCGCCTCGGATTGGACGGGGCGGCAAAGCCGCCCGGGCTGCCAAGGAGCTGAACAAGCATGGCGTTCGGCCGGCAGGTGAGCTCCGGTTGCGAATGGCCGTTGGCGCTTCAGCCTTGCCGTGCCATGGCCCGCACTCCGACAGGATGACGAAGCAGACGGAGGCAAGTTGAGCGCGAGATTTGGCCGGAAGAAGGCCCTCCGTCGGTCAATAGCGCCGTCGAATACTTGGCACGGCGAAACCGGCAGTCCACGCATGCCATTCGCGGCCGCGTGGGCGGAAGCGCCGCTCGTTCCAGCCGGGATGGGGCTTCATCGATGAAGGGCACGCGCTTCGTCGCGATGGGCCTCATCGCCGCCTACGTCGTCCAATCCGCCTTTCGGCTCGCCGCTCTTTCTCCGCTTTATCATTATGGTCGCGGGAGCGTTCCGTTCCATGCCGCGGCGCTGCTCCTGGCGAGCCTTGCGGGAGGCTGGATGCTGATCAGAGTGCGCGGGCGGCCGGGCGGACAGTTGCTGGTGGCGCTGCTCCTGGCGGCATTCTGGACTCTGTTGATCCTCTTCGATGTCGTGGCGTTCGTCACCGCGCCGCGTTTCCATACGGCGATGCCGCTCCAGACGGTCGCCGAATTCTACTGTGGTGGGGCGGCCGAACGCTGCGCGGAGGCCCGCCCGGGCGTCGTCGCACTGGTCGGCACGATCGCTGCAGCTTTAGCTTTCTTGATCTGGTTCTCTGCCGATGCGCTGGCCGGCTTCGCTCAAAGCGTGGCGAAGCGCGTCGCCGGCACATGGAGCGCGCGCAGAGTCCCATTGCGTCCGGTGCTCTTGCTGTTCGCATTGCTTTATGCTGCGCCGTGGCTTCTGCTCCCCGGTCAGGCGGCAAACCGCGAGCCGCTCGTCGGCTTCCTCAAGCCGGTAGAATTCACGGCCGGTCCAAGGGAGTTACTCACCCGCCAGCGCCCCCAACACAGGCTTGCGGCAACGGCGGCTGCCAGGCCTCGCACGCTCGTCCTGATCACCGTCGACAGTCTGCGCGCGGACGCGGTGGAACTTCGCCCCGGCCGCGCGTCGCTGACACCCTTTCTGCAAGGGCTGGCGAGTGCCGGCAAGCTCCACGACCTCGGGCCGGCGACCGCGGTTTGCGCGAATTCCTATTGCGGCATCATCGCGCTCCAATCCGGCAGCGACTGGGCCGCGTTGCAGGACGGCCCGCCTCTCACCCTTCCGGACGTGCTCGCCGCAAACGGCTATCGCAGCCATTTTCTGCTTAGCGGGCCGCACCGGGAAGACATGAACCTGGGCGAGCTGTACGGCCCGAACATCGCCACCTTCCTCGATGACGCCAGCGAGGATTCGGTTGGTCTCGGCGACGATCGTGAGCAGGTCCGACGCCTCGCTGCCCTTCCAATCCACGATCCCGCGCGAACCTATCTCTCGATCCACCTGATGTCCGCGCATCGGGCCGGCTTCCGCTTCAGCTCGGCGCGCGAAGAAGCAACTCTGTGGCGGGCGCTGTTCGGCGCCGGCAGCCCGCGCGACAATGCCGCTTTCTATCGCAGCGGGGTGCGCCAGGCGGACTGGATCATCGGCCGTGTCTTCGCGACGCTTGCGCAGCGGGGGCTGCTCGCCGACGCCGTCGTCGTGATCACTGCCGATCACGGTGAACGCTACGCCAAGGGTCAGCGGCCCGGCCACGGCGTGCCGCTCGACCCCGACGTCGCGGCCATCCCGCTGCTGGTCTACGACAGCCGGGCCGGGGCGTGGCCGCGCCAGACGAGCGCAAGCCAGATCGACGTCGCGCCGACCTTGCTTGCCGCCGCGGGGATCGAACGGCCTTCATGGTGGCGCGGCAGCCCGCTGCAACATCCGCTGCAGCGGCGCGGCGCACCGATGGACACGCTCCATGCCTCCGCCCTGGTCGGAACCGTCGGCGGCCGTCAGGTCATGATCCGCTGCGCCACAAGGACGGGCGGTACCAAGATCCTCGGGATGGACCACAAGCCGGTGCCGCCGGCCCTCGCAGCAGCCGCGCTGGCCGCGGCACCAGCGCTGCACCACGGCCTGGCCGCGCGCACTGACGCGGGGCGGTGCTTCCGCTAAGCCTCAGGGTAGGCTGACCATGATCACGCCGACGCTGTTTCCCTGGCCGCATTCCGTTGCCAGCTGACAGGGGGCTGGATCTCGACGGCATGGACAACGCCTGAGCGAAGCGCAACTGGGTGAGCGAGAGGGCGAACCATTGCCGCCTCGCAGTTATCGTGAGACGCCACTCCTCGGGCTGCTTCGCCAGACCGGTCCGCATGAGGTTGAGAGCGACGGAGCGAAACGCCGCATGCAGATGCGCCTCGTCCATCGCCACGAAGCCGAAGCGACCTTGCCACAGATGGCCGCTCACCCCCGTCCGCGCGTTGACATATCGTGTATGGTGACGCTGAACGTGGCAAGCCCTCCTAATTCCGCGGCACCGCGATCACATGGACGTGGTTCGGCATCGGGCGATGATCAAGCGCCCCCGCCGGAACCCTGCATCTTGCCGGGGGCGAGATGCCCCTGATCAGGACCAGCTTTCGACTGCGGCCCTCTGCGCACCGGATCCGCCGCGCCATTGTGCCGGCCCTTTGCCCCTGCAATCGCGCGCTCGAATGCGGGGTAAAGCAGATCATTTGCCGCATCGGTGACGTGGTTGCCGTCGAGGAAGATGAGCGTCCCGCCGCGCCGTGCACCGCAGCGGTCGCCGGGGCACAGGATCGGGAGCGGATCGAACAGGATGACGTTCGGCATCGTCTTCGCGAGCCGCTCCATCTCCGCAACGACGGGCGCCCGCATGGCGTCGATATCGGCGCGTGCGATCGCCAATCCGCGGCGGCATTCGGGATTGCCGCGGTTGAACCAGTCGGAACAGCGAAACGGCGCGCTCGGCAGCACCGGCTTCGGCAGCTCGAAGATCAGGACGACGCCCCGCATCGCCATCGCCCGGAGGGCCGCGAGGATCTCCGCTTCGTTCTTCTGGAACTCGGATCCTTCGCGCACGGGGATGTCCGCTCCCGTCCCGCGGGCTATGGTGAGGTCCCGAATGCGCAGCCCTGGCAGGAACAGGATGTCCCCGGGCTTCGCGATGCCGACGAGTTCGCGCGCCACGGCGCTCCTGAATTCCTGGCATGCTTTCATGTCGCGGTCCTGCCGAAGCACCGGCGGAAATCTGCACCCGGAATGATGATAGATCGTCGCGGGCACCTTATGCTCGACGACATGCCGCTGGATCAGGCCGGCATAGACCCGCGCATGCGAATCCCCCGCGACGAGGAGCCGGCCGCCGGGCCTCACGCCACCACATGTCGGCGACCAGGATCGCACAACCCCGCCGTGGAAGGCATGCTGGTCATAGGCAAAGGCGCAGCCCGCAGAGATCGAAGGGGCGGATGGGCGCGCCTGCTCGATCCGGCTCAGCGTCAGAACCCGTTCTTGGGAGAAGAGCAGCAGGATCGTCGCAACGCAAACCGCAATCGCCGCCAGTCCGGCTGCGATCACGCGGCCGGGCGCTCTCTCCGCGAGAGCGCGATAGCTACTGAACGGCCGCTCGACGACGGCATAGGAGAGAGCCGCGAGTCCGAACGTCATCGCCAGGGAGAGCAGGATCGCGAAGGCACCCTCGAGCCCGATCGTCCACCGGAACAGCGCGAAGACAGGCCAATGCCAAAGATAGAGCGAATAGGATCGCCTGCCGATCCAGACGGCGCCACGTCCGGCGAGAAGCCGATCCGACCAATGCCGGCCCAGGGCGGAGGCGATCGCCGCGATCACCGCGGCACTGAGCACAGCGACCACGCTCGGCCGCAACCACCCCGGCGAGCCCGGCATCAGCATCGCCGCAAGCAGGCCGGCGGTCCCGACCGATATCGCCGCGGACAGCACCTCGATCCGAAAGCTTGCCAGGCGCGGCTGCCACTGCGCGCTCGTCAGGGACAGGAGAACTCCGAGGCCGAGTTCCCAGAAGCGCGTCGGCATCAGGAAGAACAATGCCCTCGGCGCCGCCGTGCGGAGAAGAAGGCAGAGCAGCAACGACCCGGCTGTCGCGGCAGCGACGGAGAGAAGCGCGAGGCGCCGATCCGAGTCCCTCCTGCCCCGCGTCCACAGCCAGATCAGCCATGGGCAGGCCAGATAGAATTGCTCTTCCACCCCGAGCGTCCAGCTGTGCAGGAGCGGCTGCAGATCGGCCGATGGTGCAAAATAGTGCGCTTCGGTCAGGACAAGCAGGATGTTCGAAGCGCCCATCGCGGCCGCCAGTGCCATCTCGCGGATGTCGGTTTTGCTTCCCGCCAACGGAACGAAGAGGATCGACGCCAGGGTGACGCAGACGATCATGACGAGCAAGGCCGGCAGCAGCCGGATCATCCGTCGCGCGTAGAAGCCGGCCAGAGCGGTGCGGAGCCGCTCGTGCGGGCGCATCGTCAGCGACCGCGTCACCACGAAGCCCGAAATGACGAAGAAGATGTCCACCCCGGCATAGCCGCCGGGGAGCAACCCCGTGCGCAGATGGAACAGGATCACCGCCAGCACCGCCACCGCACGCAGGCCGTCTATCGCCGGAAGATGCCCGGCCTGGCAAGCGGCGCCGGCGATCCGATTTGCGTGCAACATGCGGCCCGGTAGCGAACCGGCCCCACGCGGTCGAGCGCACAGCGCCGGCCGCGACGCTGCGCCGCAAGTCACACCGTCCAGCAACACACTGCACGCGAACGTTCGAACGGTTTAACAGGGTGACGGGGCAACTCCCGGCGCGGAAGCCATGACGCACGACGGTGCATGATCCGCCAACCCGCCCGGTGCCTCGATATCCACCCGACGTCGCCCACCATTGCGCCATCTGCTGCCGTCTGGGCTTCTCCCGCGCGTGCCGGGACGGCTTGCCGTCGGAAGCATGGCCGACCTGCTCGACAAATAAGGATGTTCATGCTACGTTCCGCCTCAGTCCGGCGATTGTGTCCGTTGCGCCTCCCGGCCAGCGACCAGCCGTCCGAAACCATAGCACCGGGGCCGTCGCACGGGCCTTCTTTGAAGCCGATGGTTCAAGCGAATGAACGAAGGCGGCCGGCGCGACGGCCGGCCGCCTCGCCGCTGTCCCGCCGGCGCTGCTGCCCGGGTCCGCAGAGCGGCCACCCTCCCGCAAGTCGACCGTGATGAGAATGAATATACTTGGACGAGGGCGCCCGACGGCGGGTGAGGATCGACCGTATTATCGGTGAATACGGTCGTGCGAAGCCGCCCGACAGCGGCGAAAATCGACCGTAATAACGGTCAAAACGGTCGCGCACCTTCCCGCCCCGCTCCTGCCCCATCCGTCATCCCAGCGAAGGCTGGGATCTCAGGCCGGAAAGGGCACGGAGCTCTCGCTTCCCGCGGTTGTCCTGTTACCGTGATGGCCCCCCATAAGGGCTTGAAGTGCTCGCCCGCCTCCAGGCCAGGGACTTCCACCTCAAGGCGGCGCAGGCGATCTTCGCACAGGTGACCAAGACCAGCCTGTTCGACCTCATTCGCTGACGGCGGCAGCGGCCCTGCCTTGCTGCGGGTGCGGGGATCCGACAAAGCGCGGCCTCGACACCCTATGCGAGGCTTCATGACCGACCTCTTCTGGTCCCGCCGATCTCTTCTGGCTGCGATCGCAGCCGCCCCGCTGGCAGGCTGCGTCCACGTACCGGACCGCCCCCATGCCGGCTTCGTCGACGGGCTGAGCTTTCTTCCCAAGGATCTGGGCGACATCAGGAGCGCCGGACTTTCGGCGATGATCTGCGACGTGTCGGAGGTCGGCGAGGTTCGCGATCCGGACGGCACGCCGCGCTATCGCCGCACCTTCGAGACCAATGACAAGGCGATCGAGGCGGCGGCAGCGCGGTTGCACGGCAGCGACCTTGCCTACGTCGCCGACAAAGGCAGCGACATCGGCCGCCGTTCCGGCTGTGCCGCCTTTCTGCAATTCCAGTCCTGCGAGCCGATCGGCAACGATCTCGGCCGCCTCGCTTATTTTCACGGCAAGGGCCTCCGGGTGCTGCAATTCACCCATCACAACGACACGGCGTTCGCCGGCGGGGCGCTCGAGCGCGTCCAGAGCGGGCTGACGCCGCTCGGCGTCGCCGGGCTCGAGGAGATGAACCGGCTCCGCATCCTTCCCGACGTGTCGCACGGATCCGTCGCCACCATGGTCGAAGCGGCGCGGCGCAGCCGGACTCCGCTCGTTTACTCGCACGGCGCGTGCCGCGCGATCCTCGATCATCCGCGCTGCATTTCCGACGAGGCGATCCGCGCCATTGCCGATCGCGGGGGCGTGATCGGCATCTTCATGATGAGCTTCTGGCTGACCCGCGATCCGGTTCCCCGGGTCGAGCATCTGATTGCCCACATCCGTCACGTCGTCCGCATCGGCGGGATCGGCGCCGTCGGCATCGCCAACGATTTTCCGATGGGCGGGCAGGAGAATCTGCTGAAGCTCGGCAACGACAATCGCGAGGGCGTGAAGGAGTATCTGGAATGGTGGCGGGCGATGCGCGCGCTCGGCATCCCGGGTTTCGAATGGACGCCCGAACATGTCGTCATTCCGGAGCTGAACAGCCTCGATCGCATGGCCCGGATCCAGCGGGCGCTCGAGGCGGACGGCTTTCGCGCCGGTGACATCGAACGGATCATGGGCGGCAACTTTGCCCGCGTGCTCACCGACGTGCTCGGATAAGCGAACAGGCGCGATCTCGCGATCGCGCCTGCTCTTGCCCATCACAATGGTCCGACGGGGCGGCGCCGATGTCCGCCCCCTCGCCCGTCCTCAGAAGCGGAAGTCGACGCCCGCGTACAGCATCCGCCCGAACAGGTCGTAGGTCGTCGCCGACGTCTGCGTACCCGGGAAGGTGACCGGGTTGGTGTCGTTGAACAGCGGCGGCCGCTTGTCGAACACGTTGTTGATGCCGAAGTAGAGTTCGAACTTGCGAGCATCCTCCGGGCCAACGCCGACGCGCATCTGTGCGTCGTGGTACCAGAAGGCACCGGTACGGATCGGCTCCGGATCGGTGATGTCGTCGACCACCGAGCTGTAGTAGTTGGCGCGCCAGTTCAGCGACCAGTCGCCGACGTGCAACGTTGCGGAACCGAACACCTTGTCCCGGAAGCCGGTGCCGAGGCGACCGCAGCTGTAGCAATCGAGCTGACCGACTTCGTCCTGGGTCGGGCCACCCGGGAACGAGGTCTGCTCCTGCGACAGCAGGTGGTTCCAGTAGACCGACAGGTCGAGGCGAGCCCGTCCGAAGTCGTGGTTGAACCGGGCTTGCGTGTCGATGCCCTCGACCAGGAACGATCCGGTGTTGAGGTTCAGCGCATTGACGGTGATCACCCGGCCCGATGCATCGCGGACGATGTTGTTGCAGAAGATCGCTTCGCCGCTGCCGGTGAGGCATTCGTCGAGCGAGGTCTGCTGGCCGATGATGCCGATCGCGTTCTCGACCTTGATCCGGTAATAATCGACGGTGAGGCTGAAGTTGCGCAGGAAGGTCGGCGTGAACACGACACCGGCGGTGAGGGTTTTCGCCTTTTCCTCTTCGAGATTGAGGTTGCCGCCCAGGAAGCCGTTGATGTTCTGGATCTGCGCGGTCGAGTAGACGAAGCCGCCGGCGGTCTGCGAGGCCGCTGCGATCGCCGGATTGGCGAGGCAGGCGGCGGGCAGCGAGCCGCCCGGGATCGTGATCGGTGCACCATCGCCTTCACCGCCACGCTGGTCGCACGGATCGGTCACCGCCGGGAAGGTTTCGCTCTGCGCCGCGAACAGCTCGGAGATGCTCGGCGCGCGGGTCGCTTCGGCGTAGATCGCGCGGAACCGGATGTCGCGGGTCGGCGCATATTCACCGCCGGCCTTCCAGCTCCAGACGCCGCCCACGGTCGAGTAGTCGGCGTAGCGGACGGCACCTTCGAGACCGAGATAATGGAAGCCGCTCGTCTCCGAAAGGATCGGCGCGACGACTTCGGCATAGCCTTCCTTGACGTTGTACTTGCCGCGCGTATCGGACAGGAAGTTGCCCAGGGTCTGGCCGAGGTTGGTCGCCTCGTCGAAGTCCTCGGTGCTCTTCTCACGCCGATATTCGGCACCGATCGCAAAGCCCAGCGGGCCGCCCGGCAGCTGGAACGCATTGCCGGAGAAGGATCCGGAAATGACATCCTGCTTCACCTTCGCGTCGTAGGTCGAGAGCAGGCCGCCTGCGGTGACGTAGTTCGATGCCTCGGGCGACGCCGTGTTGAAGCCGAAGATGTTGATCGGCACGCAGGCCGGATCGTTGTTGTTGGGATCGGCATCGACGTTGATCGAGCAGACCGGGCCGTTCGGTCCGGCGACGGCGTTCAGCGCGTTGACGTAATTGGGGCCGAGGATCGTCTCGGACGCGGTGTGATCCTTGGACTCGCCGTGATTGTACGAAACGTCCCACTTGAAGCCGTTTCCGATCTCGCCGCGAAGGCCGACCACCGCGCGCCAGAGTTCCCGATCGTTGCGGTTGCTGCGATCGAAGATGTCGTTCGAACGGCGACGGAAGGCAATTCCGGTGATGTCGTTGTCGGGATCGGCATCGCTGTTGAGCGCATTCGCGGCGGCAAGGATCTGCGACGGAATGAACGGATTGGTCAGCGGGATGCCGGCATAGGGCGTGCCGTCGGCATTGGTCAGATCGGTGTCGGCAACCGCCTGCGGCTCGAGGCTGGAGCGTGCCTTGGTCTTGGCATATTCGCCCTCGACGAAGAGCTCGACGCCGTCGGTGACCTGGAACTTGCCGAGGATGGTGCCGAGGTAACGCTCGACCGGGGTTGCGAGATAGCGATCGTTGTTGCGGTTGTAGCCGTTTACGTTCGCGCTCTGATACGGAATGACCTGGTTGCCCTGGTTGAACGTGAACGTCGATGCACCCGGCGCGAAGCTTCCGTCCGGGCTGAACAGGCCTTGGGCCGAGAACGAGCTGCGATTGGGCACGTCGACTGCGGAGAAGGCGCGGTTGCGGGAACGCAGACCTTCATCGCGATCATATTGACCGTAAGCGATGATGTGGCCGCGGCCGTCGGCGAAGCTGGTGCCGCCGGTGACCGAGACATATTGGCGGGCGGCGTCGCCCTCGTCCGAAATGGTCCCCTGACCGCGCACGCGCAGGCCGGTGAAATCGTCGTTCAGGACGAAGTTGACCACGCCCGCGATCGCTTCCGATCCGTACACTGCGGACGCGCCGCCGGTGACGACTTCGACGCGCTCGATCAGGTCCGTCGGGATGGTGTTGAGGTCGACGATCGACGTGCCCGGCAAACCGGCGACGAAACGGCGACCATCGACCAGCACGAGGGTGCGTGCCGAGCCGAGATTGCGCAAGTTGACGGTCGCCTGACCGTTGCCCGTGGTCGAGAAGTTGCTCGACGTGCGGCTGATGTTCTGCCCCACGGAGGGCAGTTCCGAAAGCGCGTCCTGCAGGTTGGCGGCGCCAGTTGCCTGGATCCCCTCGTTCGAGAGAACGGCAACCGGAACGGACGCGGAGACGTCAGGGCGCGCAATGCGCGATCCAGTGACCACGATCGTGCCCTCACCCTCGCCGGCGGAGTCGTCCGCGCTCTGTGTGGTGTCCTCGACCGACTCGACCGGACCGGTCTGGGACCAGGCGGCGTGCGGGGCTGCCGCCATGCCGATCAGCAGCGTCGATGCCAAAAGACGCACCTTGTAAGTCTTTCTCATATGCCGTCCTTTCCGCCAGTTCGGTTACCGTTTGCAACGGAACTGTAATGTTGTGGGACGGGCCCCTAGTCATGTGCCGTGCGCCGGCCAAGCATGTGCGAAGGGGGCAGCAGAGTTTCCGGACGATTGTGCCATTCCGGCAACAGACGCCGGAGTCCCCGCTGCTCCCGATGCTTTGGTCTCGAGCAACGTCATCGGGGCTGGTTGACTGCCGCCGCGTCGCTATCGCTTCCCGCGACGGGAGAACGATCGGCCGCACGACCCTCGAACTGGTGGAACCAGGCAGTTGATAAGGCGATTGCACGAGCGACCAAGGTGGAACGGAGAACATGGAAAGCGTCGAACTCCTGCTCGGCCTGGCCGAGAACGATCTGGTGCTTGCCTTGCTGCTGTTCGCAGGAACGACGGCCCTCGTCGCCTGCTGCGTGCCGGGCGCGATCGTCGGCATGTCGGTCTCGGCCGCATCCCTGCTCGGCAACTGGCTGGCCGTGCCGGTGGTCTCGACGGGAGCGCTTGCGGGCAGTCTGATCCTGTTCCTGACGATCCGGCATGCGGATGCGGGCCGCGCGCGGCGGCGGCTCGGTTCGAAACTGCAGACCATCGAAAAGCGATTCGTGAAGCACGGCGCGTGGTACATCGTCGGGCTTCGCCTGTTGGGCGCGCCACACTTCCTGGTCACCGCGGCGAGCGCCTTGCTCCCGCTGCGGGCATCGACTTTCGCCACCGCGACGGTCGCGGGGCTGCTCCCTGCCATCGCCACTGCCGCAGCAGCGGGGGCCGCGCTCTAGGTCGGACGCGCCTGCATCCTCCGTCAGCTCTGGCGCAGGATCTTCTCCATCTTCTTCCCCCTGGCGAGTTCGTCGACCATTTTGTCGAGACGGCGTATCTCGCGCATCGTCGGCTCCTCGATTTCCTCCACCCGCACCCCGCAGATCACGCCGGTAACCTGTGATCGGGCCGGGTTCATGCCCGGCGCCTGAGAGAAGAAGTCTTCTAAGCTGACGCCGCTGGCCAGCTGCGCGTCCAGTGTCTCCTGACTGTGCCCGGTCAGCCAGCAGAGGATCTGATCGACCTCTGCTTTCGTCCGGCCCTTCTTCTCCGCCTTGGTGACATAATGCGGGTAAACGCTTGCGACGCTTACCGAATAGACCCGGTGCTTGGTCATGCCCGTTCCTCGAGATCCGCGTTCGATGGCCGCATATACGGGAAAAGCCGTCCGAAGATCACCCGCCGTATGCCGCTTCGGCGTGCGCCCGGCGGCGGACCTCTTCCCGCCCGGCTCGCCTTCCGCTGCGACACACTGCATTACAAAGTCGAAGCCGCGGAACGTACGTGGTATGGTCGCGTGGCGGAGAGCAGGTGCGATCATAAAAGCACAGTGGACCGGAATTCGTAAACCAATTTAATAAATTGGCATTGTCCAGTTTGCGCCTGTGTGACAGCAATATGTCACCGACGTTGGGGAGCGAAGCGGGCTCGAGGTCATGGCATGCCTCTGGTCCGCGGAATGGCCGCATGAAATCGCGGCCGCCGCTGTTCCTCGACGCGGCAGGGAGCAAAGAGGAAAATAGATGTTGTTCAGGGGAATTCTCGTTACGAGCTGTTGCGTGGCCGCACTGGCCGCGATGCCCGCATCCGCGCAGACGCTCGCCGAAACCGATGGCCAGGCGCAGGACGGCGTCGCGATCGGCGATCCGGTTGCCTCGGCGAAGGTCGCGGCGGATGCCGACCGGGCCGGCAGCACCGGTGAAGGCGAGCTCGTCGTCACCGGCACGCGCATCGTTCGCCCGAACAACCGCTCGGCCGCGCCGATCGTCACCACCACGGCCGCAGAAATCGCTGCCCAGGGCGCGACCACGATCGAGGAGGTGCTGAATCGCCTGCCGCAGGTGCAGGTCAATTCCGAGCAGAATTTCAGCGACTCCGAAGGTCGGCAGCGGATCAAGCTGCGCAGCCTCGGCTACGAGCGGACCTTGACCCTGATCGACGGCCTGCGCGTCGGCTTGGCCAACACGATCGACGTCGGCATCATCCCCAATGCGCTGGTCGAGCGGATCGACGTGCTGACCGGCGGTGCATCCGCGGTCTACGGCTCCGACGCGGTGTCGGGCGTGGTCAACTTCATTCTGAAGAAGAATTTCGAGGGCATCCGCCTCGACGCCAATTACAGCTTCTACAACCACGACAATCGCGAGAATGCGGTCACCGAGGCGGCGGCACGGGCCGGCTTCGCCTCGCCGAGCGGCATGACCAACGACGGTCGCCGCGTCGAGCTCAGCCTGGCCGCCGGCACCAACCTGTTCGACGGCCGCGTGAACATCTCCGGCTTCGTCAACTATCGCGAGTCCGACCTCGTCCGCCTCCGCGACCGCTCGCGCGGCATCTGCGAAGTCGTCCAGCCGACCAACGATGCATTGCTGTCCTGCTCGCGGGCGAGCTACACGCCGGCAGGTACGATCATTCCGCAATCCGGGCCGAATGCCGGGCAGATCCTCGTCAACAACCCGAACGGCAACGGCACCTTCCTTCCAATCAACAGCGGGCCGGCCGGCACCTCGGCCAATCCCTACGACGACTGGGCCTTCCAGCGTCCGTTCGAGCGTATCAACGTCGGCGGCTTCCTAACCGCGCAGCTCAGCGACCATATCGAATTGTACGGCAACGGCCTCTACTACAAGGACAAGTCGTACAACACGCAACTCAACCGCAACTTCAGCTACACCTTCTACGGCAGCGATCCGTTCCAGGTGAACTGCGACAATCCCTTCCTCTCGCAAAGCCAGGCGCAGGTGCTGTGCGGCGCCAGGGCCGGACAGGCCGGTCAATTTGCGCCGCTCGATGTCCGCTACCGTTTCGACGGCCTGCCGCTGGTCGAGCAGAGCTTCACCAACGAAGGCTATCGCATCGTCGCCGGCTTACGCGGTCGAGTCCTGAACGACGTCTGGTCCTACGACGTCGCCGGCATGATCTCGCGTGCGACACTCGACACCATCGACGTTCCGTTCGCGCAATATGACAACATCAACCGCTCGCTCGACGTGGTCAGCGTCAACGGCACGCCGACCTGCCGCTCGGTAGTCAACGGCACCGATCCGAAGTGTGTGCCCTTCAACGCGTTCATCCCGTTCAACAAGGATGCGGCGCTGAACGAATATCTGTTCGGCGCGGAATCCGGCGGGCTGAGCCGGCGCACCCCGCAGCTGCTCCAGTTCCTGGGCACGGTCAGCGGTGATCTCGGCAAATACGGGATCAAGTCGCCGCTGGCCGAGCAGGGCATTGCGATCGCGATCGGCGCCGAATATCGCGACGAGAGAGAGAAGACTGTCGTCAACGAAGCCTGGATCACGAATAACGGCGGCCAGAATTCGCGCTACACGCAGAACATTCTCGAAGGGAACGTCGAGCTTCAGGCGCCGCTGGTCGAGGATCAGTCCTGGACCCGCCTGCTCCAGGTCAATGCCGGCTATCGCCAGTCCAAGTACAACCGCCTCGACGGCAGCTTCGGAACCTGGAAGATCGAAGGCATATGGGCGCCGATCGCCGACATCACCCTTCGCGCATCCTACAACAAGTCGCAGGCTGCCCCGGGCGTGGGTGCGGCAGCGGGCGCTGCGAACATCTTCTGGAACCAGGGCTTCTATGCCGATCCGTGCGCACCCCGGATCAACCCGGCGAATCCCGGCGGGCCGCGCATCGCTCCGGTGGCGACCCAGGCACAATGCGCCAATACCGGGCTTGCGACCAACCTGTACGGCAGCGCGACTTTGATCTGTCCGGACGATCGCTGCACGGTTCGCGAGGGCGGCTTCAACCTCACCCCGGAAAGCGCCTACACCAAGACGTTCGGTGTCGTGCTGCGGCCGCGCTTCCTGCCCGGTCTCACCGTGTCGATCGATCGCTGGCTGATCGACCTCAAGGATCAGCTCGACTTCCTGCAGCCGCAGAACCTGATCAACGAGTGCCTTGCCACCGGCAACGACTATTTCTGCCGCGGCATCGTCCGCAATCCGGACGGCACGCTGTCGAGTTCGCCGTCGACGAGCCCGTCGACTGGCTGGGTCGCGCGCGGGCCTGCGAACGGCTACCGCTCGCAGTCGCACGGCTGGGATTTCCAGGGCCAGTATAATCTGGGCCTCGGCTCTGCCGGCCGGCTCGACATGAGCTTCAACGGCACTTTGATGACGCGGGTCGGGTCGCAGGCGTCGCCGACCATCGAGCCCCGCGACTGCGTCGGCTATTACGGCAATCTGTGCGGCGAGAGCATGCCGAAATGGGCGCACCAGTTCCGCACCACCTGGACCTCTCCGGATCGGGTGACCAGCCTGTCGCTGAACTGGCGTCACCGCGGCGGGATGCCGCTCGACGTCTACGCTCCGGCCGACACCGGCATCCCGGCGCAGGATGCTTCCGCCCGCCGCGACGAATATCCGGGGATCAAGGCCTATAATTGGTTCGACCTTGCCCTGGCATTCGACGTCGGCAAGCAGATGACGTTCCGGCTCGCGGTGAACAACATGTTCGACAAGGATCCGCCGATCGTTCCGGACAGCCGCTCGCGCATCGGGCTGCTGCGCGGCAACACGATCATGGGTTACGACCTGCTCGGTCGCCAGATCGTGGCCGGCATCTCGGTCCGCATGTAAGCCAACTCTTCCCCTCCGGAGCTTCTCCGGAGGGGAAATTACGGCTCCGCGAGCCCGCACTGCACGGGCGCCGCCATATCTCGCCGCCTGCCGGATCGAGCGATCGCTCGGCTCAACCTCACTTTTCTCCCCGCTGTGCCCTCCTTTGGCCAGGAACGCGCCCTCTTGCGATTGACTTGCAATAGCGTCTTTCACTGGATAGAGCGCCCGCAAGGGAGATCTTATGTACGCGTCGTATCGCCTGCGCCTGCTCGGCGCCGCCACCGTCTTTGCGCTTGCGGTTCAGCCCGCTTGGGCGGCCGAGGCGTCAGGGGCCGACGCCGCAGAGGCTGGTGAGACAGCGGGTGGCGGGGATGAGGAGATCGTCGTCACCGCGACCCGTTCGATCCTGCCGCCGAGCGCGCTTCCGCTCACCGTCGACGTGATCGACAAGACCACGCTCGATCAGCAGCTCGCCATCTCCGGGTCGGTCACCGACGCGGTCGCCACCCTCACCCCGTCTTTCTCGCCGACACGGCAGAAACTGTCCGGCGCCGGCGAGACCCTGCGCGGACGCTCGCCGCTCTACGCGATCAACGGCATCCCGCAATCGACTCCGCTCCGCGACGGTAGTCGCGACGGCTTCACCATCGACGGCTTCTTCGTCGATCGGGTCGAGCTGATCTACGGTTCCAATGCGCTGCAGGGCATTGGCGGAACCGGCGGCGTCGTCAATCAGGTGACTGTCGGCGCGCCGCGCCTCGAAGGGCTGAGCGGCCGTGTTCTCGTCCAGGGCAGCGCCGACGCCGACTTCCACGAGAACGGGCTCGGCGGCAAGATCGCCGGCCTGGTTCAGTACAAAAGCGGCCGCTTCGACGCGAGCGTCGGCGGGGCCTATGACAAGCGCGGCGTCTTCTACGATGGTCACGGCAACCCGGTCGGGCTCAATCTCACCCAGGGCGAGACCCAGGATTCCCGATCCTGGTCGCTGTTCGGCCGCTTCGGCTACGGGTTGAGCGACACGGCTCGGCTCGATCTGATTGCGAGCCGCTTCCAGCTCGACGGTGACGGCGATTTCGTGGCCAAGGCCGGCAACCGCGCCACCGGCCTGCCGACCAGCGCCGTGCGCGGGACCCCGCCCGGCGAACCCGCCGCCAGCCGCACCGAGAGCGTCGCGCTGTCGCTCACCGACACCGACCTTTGGGGCGGCAATTTCGTCGGGCAGATCTTCTGGAATCGCACCCACGACATTTTCGGCGGCGAGATTGCGCCGATCGCCACTTTCCAGGATCCGGCGATCGCTCCGGTCGGCACCCTCTTCGATCAGTCGGAGAACCGCTCGCGCAAATATGGCGGCAAGTTGAGCTACGAGCGCGCGGTTCCCGGCTTCGAGGCGCTGACCGCAATCCTCGGCTTCGATGCGCTCTGGGATTCCACGGAGCAGAGGCTGATCGCCACCGACCGAGCCTGGGTGCCGCCGACGGACTTCCGCAGCCTGGCGCCTTTCGGACAGCTCAATCTTGCCCTGTTCGACGAAACGCTGCGGCTTGCCGGCGGCCTGCGCTGGGAGAATGTCCAGATCCGGATCGACGATTACCGCACCCTCGCCGCGACCACGTTCGTCGCCCCGAACCAGGCGACGTTCGGCGGCGTTGCAGTCTCGGGCGGCACGCCGACGTTCGACGATCTGCTCTTCAACGGCGGCGTCATCGTCGAGCCCATCAAGGGTCTGCGCGCCTATGCAAGCTATGCCGAGGGCTTCACGGTGCCGGATATCGGCCGCATTACCCGCGCGATCCGCATCCCGGGCGTGGACCTCGACGACTATCTCGACATCAGCCCGATCGTCTCGAACAACCGTGAGGTCGGCGTCGAGGTGAAGCGGGGGCCGCTCGACGCCAGCATCGCCTACTTCTGGTCGTCGAGCGACAAGGGGCAATTGCTGATCGCGAACCCGGGCGGAATCTTCGACGTGCAACGGCTCCGCACCGAAATTCAGGGGCTCGAGATCAATGTCGGCGTGCGGCTGCCGCTGCCGGGTGCGCGAGTGTCGGTCGGCTATGCCCATCTCGATGGTCGCTACGACAGCGACGCCGTGCCGGACGGCGTCGTCGACACCGATCTCGACGGCAGCAACATTTCGCCGGACCGGCTGAACCTCGCCGCCAGCTACGACCGCGGTCCATTGTCCCTGCGGCTCCAGACCCAATTCTTTCTGTCGCGCAGCTTCAACGGCCGCATCCGCGATCCGCGCAACGATTTCGCCGGCTACACCGTCACCGATGCGGCGATCCGCTACGAGACAGGCTTCGGCGCGCTGAGCCTCAGTGCGCAGAATCTGTTCGACACCTTCTACATCGATTATTCGAGCGACACCCGGCTGCCGACCGACAATCTCAGCTTCTTCGCCGGCCGCGGCCGCACCCTCACCCTCGGCTGGGATTACCGGTTCTGATCCGCCTGCTCGATCTTCTGCACCGCTGGGCCGGCGGGCTGCTCGGCCTTCTGCTCGCCCTGATCGGGCTCAGCGGCGCGATCCTCGTGCACAAGGAGGCATGGATCGGCGTGGCCCATGCAGGCGATCCGCTCGTCCGCGATCCGGCGGTGATCGGCCGGGCAACCGCGCGGATGATGGCCGAGCCGGGGGTGCAGAGCATCGTCTATGCCGGTGACGGGTTCGGCCTGCACCAGCTCCGCACGGCCGGCGGCGGCGGCGCCTATGCCGACCAGGCGGGACAGATCGTCACGCGCTGGTCCAGCCAGTGGCAGCGTCCCGAACTTTGGCTGTTCGACTTTCACCATCACGTTTTCTCCGGCGATACCGGCGAGACGGTGATCGGGATCGCCGGGCTTGCCGCGATCCTGTTCGTGGTCACCGGCACGATCCTGTGGTGGCGGACGCGGCGCACGTTCAAGCTCCGCCTGCTGCCCAGGCGCCTGAGCCGGCCCGCAATCGTCATGCACCACCGCGATCTCGGGATCGTCGCCGCGCCGTTGCTGCTGCTCTCGGCCCTGACCGGGACGATGATGATCTTCCGGCCCGTCGGCGAATTGGCGGTGGCGCCCTTCGGATCCTATGGCAGCGTCGCAGCCGCGCTGGCACCACCCAAGGTGAAGAGCGGTGCCCTTGCGGTACGTCCCGACTGGCAGCGGATCATCGCCGCCGCGCACGCGCGGTTCCCGGATGCGACGATCCGGATCCTCGCTTTGCCGCGTAAAGCCGGCGATCCGATCCAAATCCGCATGAAACGCGCGGCGGAGTGGCTTCCCAACGGCCGTTCGACCCTCTGGTTCGACGCGGCCGACGGCCGCATTCTCGCCGCCCGCGATGCACTGTCGCTGCCGCCCGGTGCGCAGCTGTTCAACAAGGCCTATCCGCTCCACTCCGCCAAGATCGGCGGCCTTGCCTGGAGGATGGTTATGACCCTGTCCGGACTCGCTCTGTCCCTGCTCGGCACTCTTGCGGTCTGGAGCTTCTGGTTCAAGCGCCCGCGCCCGGGACCGAAGATGCAGCGAATTGGAAGCGGGCCGGCTTAAAGCTCCGGCGCTAACCGCCCTTATCGGATCCGCGGCGGGTATCGTCCCGTCCGGGTTCGAAATGGGGGGCAAGATGATTCCAGCCGTCGGCGTGATCGTCGTGCTCGTGATGTTGTTTGCGGTGATCCTGTTCGATGGCGAGGAGCCGTGCGAGATCGAGACACGCTGGGTCACGCGACCCTGATCGGCGTCGCCTTTCTTCGCCCCCTGCCCGCCGATCTCGTGCACAAGATGCGGGTTCGTCATGCGGCGCTGCGGCGGCGTGCCAGGAGCCGGACGTCGGCCGGCACCCACTGAGATCGCGCGCTGCCTACTGTCCCTTTTCTCCGAACCCATTATGATCCTTTCGGTGACCGAACCGACGCTCATCAGCGCACGCCCCCAGCTGACCGATCCGCGCGGCTTCCTTCTGGCGGCCATGGCCGATCTGCCACTGTCGATGGCGATCGGATGGGCGTTGTTCCGGGCGAACCTGCGCGCCCGGCAGCGCAGATCGGCGCTCGGCTACTTGTGGCTGCTCGCGCCCGCGGCGGCGGCGACGGTGATCTGTACCTACCTCCAGTCGCGCCGGATCGTCGAGATCGGCAGCACCCAACTGCCCTACGCCGCCCATGTGCTTGCCGGCATGTTACTGTGGCAGATCTTCGTCGAAGCTCTGAACGCGCCGCTACAGCAATTGACGATCAGCCGGCAGATGATGACACGAAGCCGGGTTCCGCACGAAGCGATCATCATTGGCGGCGTCTTCGAAGTGCTGCTCAATGGCGCGATACGGCTGGCCGTGCTTGCGGCCGCCGCGGCCTGGTTCGGGGTAGATTTCGCACCGACGATCCTGCTGGTGCCGTTGGGCGCCGCTGCCTTGATCCTGCTCGGTCTCGCGTTCGGCATGATCATCCTGCCCTGGGGCCTGCTCTACCAGGATGTCGGCCGCGCGATCGCACTCGGCACGACCTTGTGGTTCTTCCTCACACCGGTTTTCTACCGGGCACCGGCCGGGGGGCTGACCCGGATCAATCCGGTGACCCCGCTCCTGGACAGCACGCGCTCCTGGATCGGGCCGGGCGGGGCCTCGGCGGCGTTTCTTCCGGTGACCGCCGGGGCGGCAGCCTGTCTGGTCCTCGCCTGGCTCTTCTACCGGCTCGCCCGCCCCCATGTCGTTGCGCGGCTCGGATGACTTTCCTGTCGAGGATCAAGGCGGCGGCGCGGCGGCGGCTCTTCGCGCCTGCCGGGCCGCTATCCCCGGACGCGAGCACGATCGATCTGGACGACGCATCGATCGCCGCCGATCCGTTCCCGCATTATGATCGGCTGCGTGCGTCTGGGAGCGTGCAGCACCTGGCCAAACACGGCAGCTGGATCGTGCTCGGCTATGACGATGCCCGGCATGTGCTCGGCGACGCCGCGACCTTCTCGAACGCGCCTTATGCCGACGTGGATGCGGTCCTGCTCGGCGCCGATCCGCCGCGTCAGGCGATCGTTCGCCGGGTGCTGGCACGCCGCTTCGCCGCGCAACGCCTGGCGCAGCTGGACAGCACGGCGCAGGCCGCGGCGCGCGCCCTGATCGAGCACGAGATGGATGCGGTATCCGGCTACGCCGCGCCGATCAGCCGCGCCGTCGCCGCCGACCTCATCGGCTTCGACCAGTCCGCCGTCGCCGACATCGTCGAGGGAACGAGGCGGTCTCTCGAAACGGATGCCCCCCTCGCCGCGCTGATCGCCACGCTGGACGAGATCGCGCCCCGCGCAGCCATGTTCGAAGAGATCGCAGCGGAGGTCGGCGAGATCCTCGGCGACGCGGAGGTGCGCAGCCTCATTCGCCTGCTCTGGCTTGCCGCCACCACCACCACGGAGCGGGTGATCGCACAGGCCGTGCTTCGGCTGGCAACGGATCATGCGCTCGCCGCCCGGCTCCGCGGGGAGCCGGACTTGCTGGCGCCGTTCGTCGAGGAGGTGCTGCGTCTCCACCCGCCCGAACATCTGCTTCCGCGGGCAACCACCGCGCCCGCCGTCATCGGCGGTGTCGAGATCCCGGCCGGCGCGCTCGTTCAGGTCTGCGTGGCGGCGGCCAATCGCGATCCCGTGCGGTTCGAGCAGCCGCATCAACTGCGGCTCGATCGCCGCGAGAAGCGCCATCTGGCGTTCGGGTCAGGAGTCCATCATTGTCTCGGCGCACCGCTCGGCCGGCACGTGGTTGCAGCGAGCCTCACCACCCTTCTCGCCGCCGCGCCGCGTCTTCGCCTCCGGACGAACGCCGCCGACCTGCCCTTCTTCCGCACGGCAAGCGCGCTCAGCCCCCTCGAACTGCCGATCGCGCTGTGACCAAGCGGCCGGTACTCGCCGTCAGCGGTCTGTCGAAACGCTACAGCCGCCGATTGAGGAGCGCCCTCGCCTACGGCGTTCGCGACATCGCACGCGAGTTCCTGCCGGCGGCGGCGGCGCAGCTGCGGCGCGACGAATTCTGGGCGCTGGAGGATGTGAATTTCACGCTCCGGCGCGGCGAAGCCCTTGCGGTCGTCGGCCACAACGGCGCCGGCAAGAGCACCTTGCTCAAGATCCTGTTCGGGCTGGTGAAACCGGATCGCGGCCAAGTCGCAATCGCGGGGCGCGCAGAGGCGCTGATCGAGCTCGGCACCGGTTTCAACCCGGTGCTCAGCGGCCGTGAAAACGTCCGGGTCAGCGCGGCCTTCCACGGCTTCGATCGCGCGGCGACGCGCCGCCTGGTCGACGACGTCGCCGCATTCGCGGAGCTCGACGACTTCTTCGATGCACCGGTCCAATCCTACAGTTCGGGGATGAAAGCACGGCTGGCTTATGCCGTGATCGCCAATCTCAAGCCGGATGTGCTCTTGGTCGACGAGGCGCTCGCCGTCGGCGATGCCGCATTCCAGCGCAAATGCGTCGGCCATATGCGCAGCTATCTCGACGATGGCGGCTCGGTCCTGCTCGTGTCGCACAGCTTCCATCAGATCCAGACGGTCTGCGAACGCGGTATTCTCCTCGATCACGGCAGGCTCGTCTTCCAAGGCACGGCCACCGAAACGCTCCACCGCATGTTCGAAAGGAAACCGGCGCAGCGCGGCGGTGTCGAAAACGGCGCCGCCGCAGACGAGCCAGTGATCATCGAGGCACTCTCGGTCGAGGGCCCCGGGGAGGACGGTCCCGTTTCCGGAGAGCCCATGCGGCTGACCGTTCGGTATCACTGCCACAGCCCGATCGATATCCTATGGGCTTTCGGCATCTGGACCGACGATCAATGGACCTGCGTCACCGGTGCCGCCGTCCACGCGCCGGTGCGTCTCGAACGCGGATCCGCGATGCTCAGCTGCGTCGTGCCGCAACTGCCGCTGGCGGCCGGCCACTATATCGTCAAGGCGTGGTTGATCGATGCAGCCACCCGGCTGCCGCTGGCGGTCCACGGCGTCCGGGATGCGGGAACCAGCATCACGGTGAAAGGCGAACCGAGCTCCGCGAACCTGGCCTTGGCTCGGCTGAACGCGCTGGTGATGATCGATGTCGACTGGGGCTGAACTCGACGCCGCAATCGGCCGCGGCATCGCCTTTTTGCGAGCCGGGCAATTGCCGACCGGCGAATTGCCGGTCTTTGCCTCGCTCGATCGCACGATGGCGGCCGACTGCACGATCGATCCCTCGATCTTTCCGACCGCCTTGATGGCGCAATGCCTCGCCTTCTGCCCGGAGGCGCGGGACGTTCGTGCGAGGGCAACGGCATTCCTGCGCGAGGAAATGGACGCAAACGGATTGTGGCGGCATTGGACGCGCGCGCACCCGTTTCATGGGCAATTGCCGCCCGATCTCGACGACACGAGTTGTGCGTCCGCAGCGCTCCGCCAGGCGGGAATTGCTTTCCCCGACAACCGCACGCTGCTGCTCGCCAATCGCGATCGCGCCGGTCGCTTCTATACCTGGATCGCGCCGCGGCCTCGTCTGACCCGCGGGCGGCATCTGTCGGTGACCGCGGCGCAGCTTCGCCACCCGTTGACCTTGCTTCTCTTCTTTCGGCGCACTTCGGCGAAGCCCGGCGACATCGATGCCGTGGTCAACGCAAACACGCTCTTCTATCTTGGCGACTTCCCCGGGCGGGCCGCAGTGGAGGCGCTGCTGATCGACGTGCTGCGCAACGACGGGGAGCGCATCTGCGACAAATGGTACGATAACCCGTTTGCGATCTGGTACTTCCTGTCCCGTGCCCTGGCGCCGAAGGCGTCGGACGCCGGGGCGCTCATCGCCGCCAAGATCGCAGAGGCGCGTCCGGCCTCGCCGCTGGAGCAGGCGCTTGCGGCCTGCGCCCTGCTCTGGTGGGGGCGAACGCCGGCTTCCGCCAACGTCGAGGCCCTGCTGGGCGCGCAGGATGAGAGCGGGGCATGGCCCCGTGCAGCACTTTATCACGGCGGACGCGCGCGGCTCCGCGGCGGCGGCTTCGCCGATCCGCATCCCGACACGCCGCGATGGGGATCGGAAGCGCTGACCACCTGCTTCGCGCTGGAGGCCTTGTCGCGTCTCCGCTCAGCCTGAGCCGAACAACCGCCGTCCAACGTGCATCTTCACCGATTTGCCGACGAGCTTCCAAGCGTCTTCCGCGACATTGCGCGCGCGGCGATGGAACAGCAGCAGGTGCATCGCGAGCACGAGCAGATCGCCCGGATGGACGAGGGCTGACGCGACCAGCAGCGAGAACGGCAGCAGCACGTCATAATATTCGTGCAGGAAGATGAAGAAGCCGGGTTTCGGATCGGCGATCACGGGACGCATCTGCCACAATCTGACGCGTCGATAAGACAGGCAGAGATGAACTGCGAGGGCGACCAGCGGCAACGGGCTTGCCATCTTCCAGATCAGGATCGCGAGAGCCGCCGCTTCCAGCGGAAAGGCGAACCATGTGCCGAGCCGTGCCGCGACGCGGGGCGGATGGCGCCCGGCGAAGGTCCGCACACCCGCGGCAAGATCGGCGTCACGGTCCAGCAATTGGTGCCACAAATTGCCCCTGAGGCCATACCCCAATGACCATGCCGCAGCCGCTCCGAACCAGACGAGGTCGACCGCGTGCCGGGCGGTGGCGAATGCCAGCGCGACCGCGACCAGGGTCGGAAACAGGTGCGCGCCGCAGGCGTCGGCGACTACCCCGGCCAGTCCCCGCGTTTTCAGCCGCACGGGCGGCACGGAATAGAGTGTGAAGGCGATCCACGCGGCGCCGTAGCAGAGCAGCAGCAGCGGCTCGCCCCGCCACAACCAGAAGAAAAGGGCCCCGCCGGACAAGGTCAGCATGAGCGCCGCCCCCCGAAATGCGGCGCTCTTGTCGGCCATGCGATTGCGCTTTCCGGCGGCGCGATCGTCGGCGATATCGGTGATGTCGTTGATGATGCTCACATAAGCGGCGCCGGGCAGCAATGCGAGCAGCAGCAGCAAGGCGCCGGCCCAGAGTGCGCCCACGCCGACCCCGATGAGCAAGGCCGTGCCATAGAAAAACGTGAGAATGGGTGCGAGCTTATAGTCCCACCACTCGCCGGCGCGGAGGACGGCGGTGGCCCGCTCACCCATGCCAAACTCTGCGATGCGGCGATTTAGCGCTTTGTTCCATGTCGATAGTTTCCTAGGCTCAGGCTGGGGGAAGGATCAGAACATGGCAAGCGAAAGCGAATCGCGGGTGCGGCCGAAGCGTTTTGCATTCATCAGCAGCAATTTCACCTGGGGCGGCAGCGAGGAGCTTTGGAGCCTGACGGCCGCGGCGCTGGCGCGCGAGGGACATCGCGTCACCGCCTACAAGAACCGACTGAAGCCGCACGAAGGCAATGTCGACGAACTCCGCGGCATGGGCGTCAGGCTGATCGAACTCGCGCGATTTCCTTTCCTGCCCAACGCGCTGTTTTCGGCGATCTTCTGGATCTCGCCACCTTTGAGCGTCGCCTGGCAGGCGCTGCGGCTGCACCTCAGCCTCAGGCTGCGCAAGCGACCGGACCTCGTGATCATCTCGCAGGGCGGCAACCACGACGCGTTTCTGCTCGCCGGCATCTGCCGCCGGCTTGGGCATCCGTTCGTACTGATCAGCCAGAAGGCGACAGATCTCTACTGGCCGCGCGACAATTGGTTGAAGGAAGTCCGCGCGATCTACGCCGAAGCGATCCACGCCTTCTTCGTCTCGGAGCATAATCATCGCCTGACCGAGGAACAGATCGGATGCCGGATCGAGCGCGCTTCGGTCACCCGCAACCCGTTCATGGTGCCGTGGACGAAGAGGAGGGATTGGCCCGGGGAGGAGAACGGACTTCGCCTCGCCTGCGTCGGCCGGCTCTACCCGAAAGAGAAAGGCCAGGACATGCTGCTCCGGGTCCTGGCCAGCGCCAAATGGCGGGGGCGGCCGCTCAGCGTGACCTTCTTCGGCTCCGGCGAGCAGCAAGAGGCGCTCCAGGCGATGGCGGCCTATCATGGTCTCTCCAGCGTCCGCTTCGGCGGCTATGCGGAAAATGTCGCGGCGATCTGGGATGATCATCATGGCCTCGTCCTGCCGACCCGGGCCGAAGGCCTCCCGCTCGTCCTCGTCGAGGCGATGATGAGCGGACGGGTGGCGATCGTCACCGATGTCGCCGGCAATCGCGAAGTGCTGGAAGACGAGCGTACCGGCTTCATCGCCGATGCGCCGTCGGAACAGGCCATCGACGATGCCCTCGAGCGCGCCTGGGCACGACGTGCGGAGTGGCGCGCGATCGGCGACACCGCCGCGGATCGCATCCGAACGCTCGTGCCTGCCGATCCGGCCCGCACCCTCGCGGCCGAGCTGGTCGCCATCGCCGAACGGATCGGGAGGTCAGGCGGCGAGATCGGGCATTGAGGGCAGCACGGCCCCGGTATCGCTCCCGGCATGCCCTTCATCGCGGTGAAGAGCCGAGCACGCCCCGATGCGCCATTCGCACGGGCAGCCGTCGGCGTAACGAGCGCGGACCGCGCGATCGCGCAGTCGTACCACCGTGCGCAGGCAGGCACGCAGCGTCGACGGCGACACCGCGCCCCAGGCGGCCCAGAACAGCACGGCGGCGGTCTCGGCGTTCCAGCCCAGCCGGCCGCGGCGGAGCAGACGGCCGAGCACGGCGGGCGAGCGCCCAGACCACAAGCGGGTCGAACCCAGCGATACGAAGACGCGCGGCAAGACCTTACCGTCGCCCGGATCTGCGGTAATGCCGCCGACCCGGCGATACATGCGATCGACCGAGGTCTCGACCTTTTCCTGCTCCGAGGTGAGCCGGGTACTCAGTGCCGACGAGCGATGAAAATAGAGCGCGTCGGGAAGCACGAGCAATCGCCCGATCTCGGCCATCCGGAAATACAGATCCGCATCTTCCCAGAAATCGGCCTCGCAGCGATAGCCTCCCGCCCGTTCGAACGCGTCTCGGCGGAACATGATTGAGCCGTGCGGAAACGGCGAGAACGGCGAGGAACGCGACAGCCGCCACCGGTCTCGCGGTCGCAAATGCCGGCCTTTTTCGTCAATTCCTTCCCAGAGGCTGCCGACCAGGCAAGCGGACGGCGCAGCCTCCAGCGCCTCGGCCTGGCGCATCAGCCGATCCGGGTGGGCGATGTCGTCGGCATCCATGCGCGCGACGAGTCGGCCTGAGGATTTGCTCACTACCCAGTTGGAGCTTGCCGCCGGTCCGAGCGAATGCTCGCCGATGAACAACCGAATTCTCGGATCTCGCGCCGCCCAATTCCTCAACCGTTCGGTCGAGCCGTCGGTCGAACCATCGTCTCGAATGACGAACTCGAAGTCGGATAGCGTCTGATCCAGGATGCTGCGGATGCTCGCATCGAGGAATGGCCCTGCGTTTCGAACGGGCATCACTACGCTGAGTGCCCGCGGCCTCCCCCCGCCGTTCGCGACCATGCCGTTCCCTCCACCCGGCTCCTGCCTTCCCCTCGGCAAGAACTATTATCAATCCCTAGCCCACACTAGAGACGTCCACGGTGAGTAAAGACGCGCACACGTTCGTCCAAATGCCGAACACAAGCCTGGCACGAAAGCACCGGCCAGTCCTTTGACCGTAGCACTCAATCGCTTAGACTGGAAGGCTTCTGAAAAGAATCCTCTGGGTCAGGCTGATCGACCATAGATACGGTCCAGAACGGACGCGACATTCACGAGTCGTTCTGCCTCCGCATCGAAAGCGTGGCCCTCGGACAGCCTTGTGGCCCAATCCGCCGCCGCACGTCCGCCCCAGGATTCAGGGGGCTCGGCAAGCGTCTCGGCAGTCGTGTCGCGGAACCGCTCGGCGGTGAAATCGTAGAAGGATCCACCGACATTGCGCAAGGCGGCACCGCCCTGCGTGCCATAAAAGGACGCTTCGATCACTGCCTCGCGCCCGGCCGGAAGGCGCCACGAGCATGCGAGCCGGATCGAAACCCCGTTTTCCAGACCGATCTGCGCGACCGCATAATCCTCGACCTTGCCGGGCGAGAGCGGCGCTCCGCCGGCGATCAGTTGGGCATCGACCGTGGCCACCTTCGGAAAGTCGAGCGCCCACAGAGCGAGATCGACCAGGTGGACTCCCAGATCCATGACGCAGCCGCCGCCGGACAGATCGGGATCGTAGAACCAGGCCTTGTCGGGACCGTAAGCGTTGTGGAAGACGAGATCGGCGGCGTAGACATTTCCGAGCGCGCCGTCGGCGAGCAGCCCGCGGATCTGCTTCATTCCTTCCGTGAAGCGGTAGGAAAGATCGACGGCGAGCAGCCGGTTCGCCGAGCGGGCCGCCGCGACCACGGACGCCGCTTCCGCGGCGGTGCGGCCAAGCGGCTTCTGGCAGAACACCGCGGCGCCGGCTTCCAGCGCGCGAATCGATTGCTCGGCGTGGAGAGCGCTCGGCGTTGCGATGACGATCCCGTCGAGGCCCTCGGCGAGCAGGCCGTCGAGGCCTTCGACCCGTTTCGCCCCCGGCGCCAGCTTGGCGGCCTCCGCGGCCATGTCGTCGGAAGGATCTGCAAAGGCGGCCGCCTCGATCGTACCGGTTTCGAGCATCGCTTCCATGCGATGGCGGCCGATCCAGCCGACGCCGAGAAAGCCGATGCGGGGACGCGTAAGAGACATTCAGATATTCCTTGTGCCCGGCGAAGGGGGATGGGTCATTGGATCGCGCGGCGCGGCGAACGCCGGATCAGACCGTCACCAGCGCCTTGAGGAAGCCGTCGGGCCGGTCCCGGGTGGCGTTCAGGGCCTCGTCCAGCCGCTCCAGCGGATAGCTGTGGGTGTAGAGCGACGAGGGATCGAGCCATCCGGAGGCGACCGCGTCGACCGCGTCACGTATGCCCTGCATGGCGACTTCGGGATCGCGTTCATGGGCATTGATCACGTCAATGCCCTTCCAGTTCCACATCTGCATGTTGACCTGGCGCGGTCCATCCTGGTGATAGCCTGCGACGATCAGCTTGCCGCCTTCGCGGACGAGCTCTCCGGCGAGATCGAGCGGCCATTGCTTGCCGACCGCCTCGACGACACGGTCGCACAGACGGCCATCGGTCAGCCGCTTCACCTCTTCGATGATCGCCCAATGATCCTCCATCGGGATCGTCTCGGCCGCGCCGAAGCGGCGGGCGACGTCCAGCGAGTAGGGGCGGCGGGAGATCGCGATGACGCGCGCGCCGGCATTGGTGGCAAGGCGGGTGAGGATCGCACCGAGAAAGCCGATGCCGACGATGGCGACGGTCTGCCCCGCGGCGATGTCGCTGCGGCGAAAGATGTTCATCGCACAGCCGAGCGGCTCGCCGGGAAATGGCTGACCCGCGAGCGCTTCGGGGAGCTTCACCGCTGCCGAGGCCTCCGAGATGTCATATTCGCCATAGCTCTTGAACGACAGCGCGGCGACTCGGTCGCCGGCCGCGAAATCGGTCACGCCTTCGCCGATCGCGTCGACGATGCCCCAGCCTTCATGACCGAGCGCGCCCGGCTCGGTGGGGAACTGCATCCACTCGGGACCTTCCCACGGCGTCAGATTGGACGCGCACACCCCGCACCCTTCCAGCCGCACGCGGATCTGCCCCGCCGCCGGCTCCGGAACATTCACCTGCTCGACCTTGAGCCGTCCCGGTCCTTCAACGACCGCGGCCCGCATCAGACTTGCCAAAATAGATCTCCACCCCAAACACGGAAAGTAAGGCGCCCATTCAGGAATCGGGCGATCTCGGCAACGCTCTTCTTTGAAGAAGGTTGCGGGTCCGAAACCGAAGGAGGGTTGCGAGGCGTGGACGAAGTGAAGAGATCGTTCCCGCCCGTTCTGGATGCGCGCACCCGCGTGCTGGTGCTGGGCAGCCTTCCGGGCGAACTTTCGCTGGCCGCGCAACGTTACTACGGAAACCCGCGCAACCATTTCTGGCATCTGATCGGCGGTGTCATCGAAGCGGATTTGGTATCCCTGCCCTATCCGCAACGTCTGGAGCGCCTGCTCGCCGCCGGCATCGGACTTTGGGATACGATCGGCGCCGCCAAGCGCAGGGGCAGTCTCGACACCGCCATCCGCGAACCCGTCGGCAACGATGTCGCCACCCTGGCCGCAGAGCTTCCATCGCTGCGTGCGATCGGCTTCAACGGTGCGAAGTCCGCAGCCATCGGCATCCCCCAACTCGCCCAACGCGGCGATCTTGCGCTGCTGCCGCTGCCGTCGAGCAGCCCTGCCTTTACCCTGCCGTTGACCGAGAAGGCGGTGCGCTGGGCGGTTCTGCGGGATTATCTCTGACCGGCGACTCGGCTGTTCATCGGGCTGTTCATCAGGACGCAAGATTGCTGCGACCGGGCGAATACCGGGTGCGGTGAAATGACCTTTGGTATAGTGTCACAACGTGTAAACGCCTCCCGCACAGGAGGAATCTCAATTGACCAAGATGATGCTGCTTTCCGGCACGACCTTGCTTTTGCTGGCCGGCGCCGCACGGGCGCAGGAGACTCCCGAGTCCGCTTCTGCGCACAGTGAGCCGAACGCCGTGGAGCAGGTCGCCACCTCCGGCAGCGCATCCGGGTCGGAAGAGGCGCAGGATTTCCACGCCGATCACACCCAGCAGATCGTCGTGACCGGATTTCGGCGCAACCGGGAGGACGTGCTCTCCGGCACCTCGGTGGTCAGTGGCGTCGAACTCATCCGGGACCTTCGGCCAACCATCGGCGAGACATTGGCACGGCAGCCTGGAGTTTCGGCGACTTCGTTCGGTCCGAACGCCTCCCGTCCGGTTCTGCGCGGCTTCCAGGGTGAGCGGGTGCGGATCCTGACCGACGGCATCGGCAGCCTCGATGCGTCCAACACCAGCGCCGATCATGCGGTCGCCGTCAATCCGCTGACCGCCGAACGGATCGAAGTCCTGCGCGGGCCGGCCGCCCTTCTGTTCGGGTCCTCCGCGATCGGCGGCGTCGTCAACGTCATCGACGCCCGGATCCCGCGGCGGGTGCCCGACGAGACCGCCCATATCGACGGCATTCTGACCTACGGCTCCGCCGCGGACGAACGCTCGGCGAACGCCACCATCGACGTTCCCGTCGGCGGCGGCTTCGTGCTCCATGCGGACGGCAATTATTCGAAGACCAACGATCTCGAGATCGGCAATTACGTGCTGTCGAAGGATCTGCGCGTGCAGGCCGCCGCGAGCGGCGATCCTGCCGTGCGCGCACTCGCCGATCTTCGTGGCCGGCTGCCGAACAGCGCCGCCGAAACCTCCGATGTCGCGCTCGGCGCCGCCTGGATCTCGGGCGAGAACAATGTCGGCTTCTCGATCAACCGCTACGACAGCCTGTACGGCGTTCCGATCCGCTATTCGCTCGATCCGTCGATCGAGCCGGAGGCGCCGCGCATCGACATCAAGCAGACCCGCGTCGACGGACGCCTCGAGCTCGATACCGGCAGCGGCTTCGTCGACAGCGTCCGCCTGCGCGGCGGTTATTCCGACTACCGGCACAACGAGCTTGAAGACACGGGCGAGATCGGCACCACCTTCCTGACCGAGGGCGCCGAGGGCCGTCTCGAGTTCGTCCAGTCGCAGCGCGGCGGCTGGGGCGGCGGCTTCGGCGCGCAATATTTCCGCCGCGATCTCGACGTGATCGGCGAGGAGAAGTTCCTGCCGGCGAACCGAACCAGCCAATTCGGCCTGTTCACCCTGCAGAATTACCGCAGCGGTCCGCTCCGGGCCGAGATCGGCGCCCGCTACGAACATCAGCGGACCAGCGCCGAGGCCGATGCCGATCTCGGCACGCCGCAGCGCCGCCGCAGCTTCGATGCCTTTTCCGCGTCGACCGGCGCCAATTACGAGGTCGCCCACGGCATTCGGCTCGGCGTCAACGGCTCGCACACCCAGCGCGCACCTTCGGCGGAGGAATTGTTCGCCAACGGGCCGCATGCCGGCACCCAGAGCTTCGAGGTCGGCGATCCCGATCTTGCCAAGGAGAAGAGCTGGGGACTGGAAGGCACGCTGAACGTCGATGGCGACGGCTTCAACGTCACCGCGTCGGTGTTCCGCAGCTGGTTCAGCGACTACATCTTCGAACAGCCCACTGGCGAGATCGAGGACGGCCTGCCCGTTTTCCAGATCGGCCAGGCGGACGCGACCTATTCGGGTGTGGAGCTCGAAGGCTCGGTCCGGGTGGCGCAGCTCGGCGCATTCGCGATCAATCTCGACGGTGTCGCCGATTACGTCCGGGCGACGATCAAGTCGGTCGGCCCTGCCCCGCGCATCCCGCCGCTGCGCGTGCTCGGCGGCATCGAGGCGCAATCGGAGACGCTGCAGGGCCGGCTGGAGGTCGAGTGGACCGACGGGCAGGACCGCTTGGCCGAGAACGAGACTCCCACCGACGGCTTCACTCTGGTCAATGCGTCCTTGTCGTGGAAGCCGTTCGAGACCCTGCCGAACACCAGCGTCACGGTCTCCGCCAACAACATCTTCGACGTCGATGCGCGCCGGCATGCGAGCTTTTTGAAGGACGTGGCGCCGCTCGCGGGCCGTGATTTCCGGGTCAGCGCCAGGCTCAGCTTCTGAGCTTGGCACGTCTCGCCGGGAGTCCGTCGCAGCTAGCGCACGCCCTGCCGCGCATCCGACTCGAGCAAGCTAGCCGAAAGCCTTCACTTCGTACGATGAATCCAGTGGGTTGAAGGTTTTAGGAGGGGCTAATGGCAAAGGCACATCGCCGTCCCGGCGGGCGGACGTTCAAGGTCGGGCGCAAGGGCCTGCTTGCCGCGCTGCCGCTGGTGGCCATCCTCGCCGCCGCAGCGACCTATCAACCCGCGTCGCCGGTTCAGCCTTGGAGCGCCGAGCAACTGAGTGCCCAGCGGGCGCTCGACGCGCAGATCCGCGCGATCGGCAACACGTTCAACGGCGACATCGGTATCGCCGTCAAAGACGTGCAGACCGGCTGGAGAACGGCGTTCGACGGCAACACCTATTTTCCGCAGCAAAGCGTTAGCAAATTCTGGGTCGCGCTCACCGCGCTCGACAAGGCGGATCGGGGCGAGCTCAGCCTCACCAGGCCGGTGACCCTGACCAAATCGGACATCACCTTGTTCCACCAGCCGGTCGCCGCGCAGATTGGGCCGAGCGGCTACACCACCACCATCACCTCGCTGATGACTCGCGCCCTGCAGCAGAGCGACAATACCTGCAACGATGCGGTGCTGTGGCGCGCCGGCGGGCCGGAGGCCGTTCGCGCCTTCCTCCGCAACAAGGGCATCAGCGGTATCCGCTTCGGACCCGGCGAGCGGCTACTGCAGAGCGAGATCGCCGGGCTGGAGTGGAAGCAGGCTTATGCGTCGAACCGCGGCTTCTACGCCGCGCGCGACGCCCTTCCGCTGGCCAAGCGCCGTGCCGCGTTCGAGAAATATATCGCCAGCCCGATGGACGGCGCGACCCCGCTCGGCATCGTCGATGCGCTTGCCCGCCTGAAACGCGGCGAACTCCTGTCGCCGGCCTCGACCGACCGGCTGCTGTCGATCATGTCCAACACCAAAACCGGGCCGCAGCGCCTCAAGGGCGGCCTCGGTGCGGGCTGGCGGCTGGCACACAAGACCGGCACCGGTCAGGTGCTCGGCAGCGTCCAGGCGGGCTATAACGACATCGGCATCCTCACCGCGCCCGATGGCCATTCCTACGCCGTCGCGGTGATGATCCGCCGCACCTCGGCGCCGCTGGCCGAACGCATGGCGGCGATGCAGCGCACTGTCCGCAGCGTCATCGCCTTCCACGACCAGGCCGACGATTATCGCTTCGCCGGCAGCCGCCAGAGCGGGGTCGACGGTACGCGCTGATCGGGTACTTCAGGAAAAAAGGGGGGGGGCTTCGACAGGCTCAGCCCGAATGGGTGACCTTTTGCGCTTCATCCACCGTTCGGGCTGAGCCTGTCGAAGCCCTCCCCTTCTTCTACCGGCGTAGAAGAAAGGTCACCGCCCGCGCGCCGTAATCCAGTTCGACATCCTCAGCCCGAACGGAGGACGAAACGTTCGTTCTTCCGGCTCGAAGGTTCGTTCGGGCTGAGCCTGTCGAAGCCCTCCCTTTTTCCTACTGCCGCAGAAGAAACGTCGCCGCGCTACGCGTCGTAATCCAGTTCGACATCTTCGCCGGCGGGCACCGACTGGCAGGTCAGGACATAGCCCGCGGCGACCTCCTCGTCGGTGAGGCCGTAGCGCGCCGCCATCTCCACCTCGCCGCTGACCACCCGCGCCCGGCAGGTCGCGCAGACCCCCGCCTTGCACGCGAACGGCGCCAGCAGCCCGGCCGCGCGGGCGCTGTCGAGGATGTTGCCGGCCTCGGCGCTGAACGGCACCCGCCGCTTGCGCCCGTCGAGCGTCACCAGCATCGTCAGGCCCTGCGCCTCTTTCTGCAGCGCCTGTATCTGCGCCTCGATCGCAGCCGACGCGCGGCCGGCGGTGAACCGCTCGATATGGATCTTCTCCGCCGCAACGCCCCGCGCCTGCAGGGCGGCCTCGGCGGCGTCCATCATCGGGCCGGGGCCGCAGATGAAGAAGGCGGCGACCGCGTCGGGATCGACGAGATGGGTCAGGATCTCGTCGCATTTGGCGCGATCGAGCATGCCGTTGAACAATTCGATGTCCTCCGATTCCTCGGCGAGGAAATGGTGGATCTCGAGGCGGCCCATGAAGCGGTTCTTGAGCCCCGCCAGTTCCTCGAGGAAGATCACCGACTGGCTGTCGCGATTGCCGTAGAGGAGCGTGAACCGGCTCGCCGGCTCCTCGCCCAGGGCCGTCTTGAGCAGCGAGAGCACTGGGGTGATGCCGGAGCCGCCGGCGAAGCCGACATAATGGTTGGCGGCGTCGCCCTTGAAATTCCAGGTGAAGGATCCGTGCGGCTCCATAACGTCGAGACGATCGCCGGGGCGGACATGATCGTTGAGCCAGTTGGAGAAGAGGCCGCCGGCGATGCGCTTGACGGTGACCTTGAGCGCGCCCTCCCCGGGGGACACGCACAGCGAATAATTTCGCCGCACGTCCTCGCCGCCGATGTCGGCGCGCAAGGTAAGATGCTGGCCCGGGCGGAACCGGAAGGCTTCGCGCAGATCCTCCGGCACCGCGAACCGGATCGATCGGGCGTCGGCGGTCTCCGGGATCACCTCCGCCACTTCCAGGCTGTGAAAGGTGACGCTCATGCGTGTCTCAATGGCATTTGAAGAGGTCGAACGGCTCGGCACAGTCGCGGCAGCGCCAGAGCGCCTTGCACGGCGTCGACCCGAAGCGACTGATCTCCTCTGTGTGGCGCGATCCGCATTGCGGGCATGTGGCGGTGCGCGCGCCTGGATCGGGCGGTGCGATGCCGTAGGCATGAAGCTTTGCCCGACCTTCGGCGGTGATCCAGTCGGTCGTCCAGGCCGGCGACAGGATCGTCTCGATGCGCACCGATCGGTAGCCCGCCGCATCGAGCGCATCGCGGACGTCGCGTTCGATCACATGGGTTGCGGGGCAGCCGGTATAGGTCGGCGTCAGCACCACCCGATCCTCCTCGACCGCGCGGACGATGCCGAGATCGAGGATGGAAAGGACGGGAATCTCCGGGTCGGCGACGGAGGCGACCACGGCGCTGATGGCCGCGATCCGACTCCCATCCGTTTCCGCCAAGCCATTAGATCCTCCCCGGCACGGGGAGGGGGACCGCCCGAAGGGCGGTGGAGGAGGTTCCGAGCCCCACGCCGCGCCGGAAGATCCCGAGGCAGCCGGGGTTTCGCAATCCCCACCACCACCGCCTGCGGCGGCGGTCCCCCTCCCCGCACGCGGGGAGGATCTCTCATCATCGCGTGCAAGCACCCGGCGCTCCAAGCGCGGCGACTTCTCCGCCACGGTCACCATGTCGCATCCGGATAGGTGCGCGGCAGGAACTGCATGGTGCAGAGAAGATGGCCGAGATGCTCGCTATGGTGGCCGCGCCGGCCGCCGAGGATCGGGCGCTGGTCGCGCGGCCGTGTGAGCGTCGCCTCGGTGAGCACCGCATCGATCCTGCGATCATAGTCCAGGCGGAGCGCGCCGAGGTCGGCACCGATGCCGCGATCGGCGAGAAAGGTCGCAGCGTCGTCCATCTCGAACAATTCGGGGACGAAGCGCCACATCCAATCGATGCCGTCCTGCATCCGACGCCGGCTCTCCTCGGTGCCGTCACCGAGGCGGATCACCCATTCGGCGGCAAGCTCCTGATGATAGGAGACTTCCTTCACCGCTTTTTCCGCGACTGCGGCGATGGTCGGTTCGGCGGATTGCGTGAGCGCGTCGAAAAGCGCCTTCTGCCAGGTCGAGAACAGCAATTGCCGCGCCATCGTCTGCGCGAAGTCCCCGTTCGGCTGCTCGACGAGCCAGCAATTGCGGAAATCGAGCACGTCGCGGCCGAAGGCGAGCGAGTCGCCGTCGCGGCCCCTGCCCTCGATCTCGCCCGCATGGTTGAGGAAGTGCGTTGCCTGACCGACGAGGTCGAGGGCGATGTTGGCGAGGCTGAGATCGACCTCGACCGAGGGCGCGTGCCCCGTCCACGCGCTGAGCCGCTGCCCCAGGATCAGGCTGTCGTCGCCGAGCCGCAGCAGATAGTCGAACAGGATGCCGCCGTCCGTTTCCGTCGTCGGCGCGTCGAACGATCCGGCGCCGGTCGCGCCTGGCGGCAGATCGATGGGAGGAAGCGAGGCCATCAGATGTGCGTCACGTCGTCCGGGATCGAATAGAAGGTCGGATGGCGGTAGACCTTGTCGGCGGCCGGATCGAACATCGCGGCGTCGTCGGCTGGATCGGACGCGACGATCTGCGCGGACGGCACCACCCAGAGGCTCACCCCTTCCATCCGCCGCGTATAGGTGTCGCGGGCATGGCGAAGGGCGATCTCCGGATCGGGTGCGTGAACCGAGCCGACGTGACGATGGGAGAGCCCGCCGCGCGACCGCACGAACACTTCCCAGAGCGGCCAATCGCCAGCCATCAGGCCGCCTCCGCCTTGCGGCTGTGCTTCGCCGCATAAGCGGCCGCGGCCTCGCGCACCCACGCACCCTCTTCCCAGGCATCGCGGCGCGCCTTCATCCGCTCGCGCGCGACCGGCCCCTCGCCGCGAACCACGGCGTAGAATTCCTCCCAGTCGACCGCGCCGAAATCGTGGCCGTTCTTGGCCTCGTTCCAGACGAGCGCCGGATCGGGAATGGTGAGGCCGAGCGCGGTTGCCTGCGGCACGGTGATGTCGACGAACTTCTGGCGGAGCTCGTCATTGGTCTCGCGCTTGATCCGCCAGCGCATCGACTGGGCGGTGTTGGGGCTGTCGGCGTCGGGCGGCCCGAACATCATCAGCGACGGCCACCACCAGCGATTGAGTGCGTCCTGCGCCATGCGCTTCTGCTCCGGCGTACCGGCGCAGAGCACCATCATGATCTCGTAGCCCTGGCGCTGGTGGAAGCTCTCCTCCTTGCAGACCCGGACCATCGCCCGAGCGTAGGGGCCGTAGGAGGTGCGCTGGAGCGGCACCTGGTTCATGATCGCGGCGCCGTCGACCAGCCAGCCGATCGCGCCGATGTCGGCCCAGGTCAGCGTCGGATAGTTGAAGATCGTCGAATATTTGGCTTTGCCGGAATGAAGCGCCTCTATCATCTCCTCACGGCTGGTGCCGAGCGTTTCGGCGGCCGAATAGAGATAGAGGCCGTGGCCGGCTTCGTCCTGCACCTTGGCGAGCAGGATCGCCTTGCGGCGCAGCGACGGCGCCCGCGTGATCCAATTGCCCTCGGGCAGCATGCCGACGATCTCGCTATGGGCATGCTGCGAGATCTGGCGGGTCAGGGTGCGCCGATAGGCCTCGGGCATCCAGTCCTTGGGCTCGATGAACTCGTCGGCCGCGACCCGCGCCTCGAAGGCGGCAAGCTTCGCGGGATCCTCGGTCGAAGCGACGTTGGTCGTCTTCTGCAGCTCGGTCGTATACATATCGCTCTCCTGCCCTCTGCCCTAGAGCATGATCGTCTGAGGTGGAAGCGCTTCGCGCTTCCGCCGATGTCGTGAATCATGCTCTATCAGAGGGTTGAGACCAAGATTCACGTCTCAGGCTGGTTCAGCCTGAGACGATCTTGGTCTAGCAGGGGCCCTTCGCGCAAACAACGCGCGAGCGACCGCACGGTCGCACCTCGGCGCTGCGCGACGGCGCATCTTCACCGCCGCACACAAAGACGCCGGCGCAGATTGGCTGCGCCGGCGTCTCGACCCGTTTACCTTGCGGCACCCCCTGCTCGCGTGCCGCCTGTTTAGCCCGGGCAGGGGGCGCACACCATGTGCGAGACGTCCCAAACACTTGGCCGTGCGTCGCATTCGCTCTCGTGCTGCGCCGCGCTCAGACCCGCTCGATCACGGTGGCGATGCCCTGGCCGACGCCGATGCACATCGCGCATAAAGCATAGCGGCCGCCGCGGCGGTGGAGTTCCTCCGCCGCCGTAAGCAACAGGCGAGCGCCCGACATGCCGAGCGGGTGGCCGAGCGCGATCGCGCCGCCGTTTGGATTGACGTGCTCGGCATCATCGGGAAGGCCGAGCTCGCGCAACACCGGCAGCGCCTGGGCGGCAAAGGCTTCGTTGATCTCGATCACGTCCATGTCGGCGATGGTGAGGCCGAGCCGGGCGAGCAGTTTTTGCGAGGCCGGCGCCGGGCCGATGCCCATGATCCGCGGCGGCACACCGGCGATGGCGCCGCCGACGAAGCGTGCCCGCGGCGTGAGGCCGTGGCGCCGTGCCGCCGCCTCGGTGGCGACGATCATCGCCGCGGCGCCATCGTTGACGCCCGAGGCATTGCCTGCGGTCACGCTGCCGCCTGCATGCACGATCGGCTTCAACCGGGCGAGCGCCTCGACATTGGTCTTACGCGGATGCTCGTCGCGGTCGACCAGGATCGGATCGCCTTTGCGCTGCGGGATCGAGACCGGCACGATCTCGGCCGCGAACCGCCCATTCTCCTGCGCGATGCTTGCCTTTTCCTGGCTCCGGACTGCAAAAAGATCCTGATCCTCGCGGCTTACTTTCCATTCTTCGGCGACGTTCTCAGCCGTCGACGGCATCGTGTCGTCGCCATAGGCACCCTTCATCCTCGGATTGACGAAGCGCCACCCGATCGTGGTGTCGTAGATTTCGGCGTTGCGATCGAATGCGGACGTCGCCTTGGCCATCACGAACGGCGCCCGGCTCATGCTCTCCGAACCGCCGGCGACGATCATGTCCGCCTCGCTGCCGCGGATCACCCGCGCCGCCATCGCCACCGCGTCCATGCCCGAGCCGCACAGCCGGTTGAGGGTTACCCCGCCCGAGCGATCGGGCAGGCCGGCGAGCAGGCCGGCCATCCTTGCCAGGTTGCGATTGTCCTCGCCGGCCTGGTTGGCGCAGCCGAGGATGACGTCGTCGACCGCGTTCCAGTCGACCCCCGGGTTGCGTTCGATCAACGCGCGGATCGGGATTGCGGCAAGATCGTCCGCGCGGACATGCGCAAGGCTGCCGCCGTAGCGGCCGATCGGCGTGCGGACGGCGTCGCAGAGAAAGGCGTCGATCATGGCGGGCTCCGAATGAAAGTTGCCGCGCAATAACAGGCCCTCTCCTCGCGCGGGAGTCGGCCTGATAAGGAGCGGCCTGATAAGGAGCAGGCATGACCGACTATCGGACCATCGCGTTCGCGCAGGAAGACGCCATCGCCCGCCTCACCCTCGACCGTCCCGAGCGGCTGAACAGCTTCACCGCCGAGATGCACAAGGAGGTCGCCGACGCTTTGTCGCGCCTCGAGGGCGCACGCGTGCTGGTGCTGACCGGCGCCGGCCGCGGCTTCTGCGCCGGCCAGGATCTGAACGACCGCGCGGTCGCGCCGGGCGAGGCGGTGGATCTCGGCGAGTCGGTGGAGCAGCGCTACAATCCGCTGATCCGGCGGATAACCGACCTGCCCTTTCCGGTGATCGCACGAGTCAACGGCGTGGCCGCCGGCGCGGGCGCCAACATAGCCCTCGCCTGCGACATCGTCGTCGCCGCCAGATCGGCCAAGTTCATCCAGTCGTTTGCGAACATCGGCCTCATCCCCGACAGCGGCGGCACCTGGGTGCTGCCGCGCCTCGTCGGCCAGGCGCGGGCGCTCGGCCTGGCGCTCACCGCCGAGCCCCTGCCTGCGGAGACGGCCGCCCAATGGGGCCTGATCTGGAAGGCGGTCGACGACGATGTGCTGGATGCCGAAGTCGATGCGCTCGCGCAGCGTTTCGCGACGGCGCCCACCCGCGGCCTCGCGGCGATCAAGCGCATGATCCGGGAAAGCTGGCGCCACAGCCTCGACGAGGAGCTCGACCTGCAGCGCGACGCGATGCGCGAACTCGGCTACAGCGACGATTATCGCGAAGGTGTGGCGGCGTTCATGGAGAAGAGGCTACCGAAATTCACCGGCAAGTGATCTGCGCGCACCAAGGCATGAAGGCACATCCATGAAAACCCAGACGCTTCTCAATTACGCCCAGGACGGCTGGCATTCGGGCTCGGGCGGCCTCGCCGAGGTCGCGAGCGCGGTCAGCGGCGAGACGATCGCGGTCACCGGCAGCGGCGGGCTCGATTTCCGGGCGATGCTCGATCATGCGCGCAAGGTCGGGGGCCCGGCGCTGCGGGGGCTGACCTTCCACGAACGCGCGCACATGCTGAAGGCGCTCGGCCTCGCGATCATGGCCCGCAAGGAGGAATTGTACCAACTCTCCTACGAAACCGGCGCGACCCGGGCCGACGGCTGGATCGACATCGAGGGCGGCGCCGGCACCCTCTTCTCCTTCTCGTCCAAGGGCCGGCGCGAGCTTCCCAACAGCCGCATCCTCGTCGACGGTGCGATGGAGCCTTTGTCGAAGGGCGGGACCTTCGTCGGCCAGCACGTCTTCACCCCGCTCCAGGGTGTCGCCGTCCACATCAACGCGTTCAACTTCCCGGTCTGGGGCATGCTCGAGAAGCTCGGGCCGACCCTGCTTGCCGGCGTGCCGGCGATCGTCAAGCCGGCCTCGGCGACCGGCTATGTCGCGGAGCACGCCTTCCGGATCATGATCGAGGCGAACATCCTGCCGCCGGGCGCGCTGCAGCTGATCATGGGCGGGGTCGGTGATCTGTTCGATCACTTGACCCTGCAGGACGTGGTCTCGTTCACCGGCTCCGCGCAGACCGCGATGAAGCTGCAGACCCATCCGGTGATGGCGCGCGAAAGCGTCCGCTTCATCGCCGAGCGCGACAGCCTCAACGCTTCGATCCTCGGCCCCGATTCAGGGCCGGGCACGCCCGAATTCGATCTGTTCGTTCGCGAGGTCGCCCGCGAGATGACGGTCAAGGCGGGGCAGAAATGCACCGCCATCCGCCGCGCGATGGCGCCGGCCGCGCATATCGATGCGGTCGAGCAGGCGCTGCGGGAACGGCTCGGCAAGGTACGGATCGGCGATCCCCGCGACGAGGGCGTAACGATGGGCGCGCTCGCCAGCCGGGCGCAGCGCGACAGCGTCCGCAGCGCCGTTGCCGAGCTCGCCCGTTCGGCGCGGATCGTGTCGGGCGATCCGGACTCGTCGCCGGTGCCCGGCAACGGCGCCTTCCTGTCGCCGATCCTGCTGCGCACCGACGATCCCTGGGGCAGCGCTGCCGTTCACGACGTCGAGGCGTTCGGGCCGGTGTCGACGATCATGCCCTACACGGATCTCGACGATGCGATCGCGCTCGCCAATCGCGGCATGGGCAGCCTGGCACTTTCGCTGTTCACCTTCGATGCCGCCGTGGCCGAGGATTTCGTGCTCGGTGCCGGCGCCTATCACGGCCGCATGGTGATCCTGGATCGGACCAGCGCCGGCGAATCGACCGGCCACGGCTCGCCCCTCCCCGTCCTCGTCCATGGCGGGCCGGGCCGCGCCGGTGGCGGCGAGGAGATGGGCGGCATACGCGGGGTCAGCCACTACATGCAGCGCACCGCGCTGCAGGGGTCGCCCGCCTTGCTGTCGAGCATCGTCAAGCAATGGCTGCCCGGCGCGGCCAAGCCGACCGGCGACGTTCACCCGTTCCGCAAACGCATCTCCGAGCTCGACATCGGCTACACGCTGGAGACCGCCGGCCGCACCGTGACGCTGGACGACATCGAGCATTTCGCCGCCTTCACCGGCGATACCTTCTATGCCCATATGGACGAGGAGGCGGCGAGAGCGAACCCGATCTTCGAAGGCCGGGTCGCGCACGGCTACCTGATCCTCAGCTTCGCCGCCGGCCTGTTCGTCGATCCCGCGCCGGGACCGGTGCTCGCCAATTACGGCCTCGAGAATTTGCGCTTTCTCACGCCCTTATACCCCGGAGATGCCATGCGCGTTGAGCTTACCGTCAAGTCGAAGTCGGTCCGCAACGAGGAAATGGGCGAGGTCCGCTGGGCGGTGTTCGTCTTCAACCAGAAAGACGAGATCGTCGCCGCCTACGATCTGCTGACGATGAACCAGCCGTGATGCGCCAGGCCCTCTTCCTCTTCCTGCTCGCCGTCGCCGGCTGCTCGGCCTCGGACGCGCGCGACACGGCGGCGGCCGGCTACAAGGTCGTCCGCGCCTATCCGCACGATCCCTCTGCCTTCACCGAGGGACTGCTGTGGCGCGACGGCAAGCTCTACGAGAGCACCGGCCTCAACGGCCAGTCCGACATTCGCGAGGTCCGCCTCGACGACGGCAAGGTGCTGCGCAAGGTGACGGTGCCGTCGACCTATTTCGGCGAGGGGATCGTCGACTGGGGCGACGAGATCGTCAGCCTCACCTGGCAGAACGGCATCGGCTTCCGCTGGAACCGCGCCGATTTCCGCCAGACCGGCACCTTCCAATATCCCGGCGAAGGCTGGGCGCTGACCCGCGACAAGGCCAACATCTACATGAGCGACGGCACCGCCCAGCTGCGCGTGCTCGATCCCAAGACGATGGCGGAGAAGAGAAGGATCTCCGTCACCGATCAGGGCATGCCGGTGGAGCGACTGAACGAGCTCGAATGGGTGAATGGCGAGATCTTCGCCAACGTCTGGATGACCCCGCGCATCGCCCGGATCGATCCGGCCACCGGCAATGTGAAAGGCTGGATCGACCTCACCGATCTCGTCGCCGCCAACGCGCCGGCCGATCCCGACGCGGTGCTGAACGGCATTGCCTACGACGCCGCCAAGGACCGCCTGTTCGTCACCGGCAAGAACTGGAGCAAATTGTTCGAGATCGACCTGGTGCCGGCGCGCTGAGCGTCCCGCAGTCGGACGAAGCCCGGCAGCGGGTTGGACGCGCAAGCCTTTCACGCGGGTTGAGCGTTCACCCGCAGGAGAGAACTCGCACCATGATGCGCATTGACGACCCGCTTGAGCCCTTCCTTGAACGTCATCCCGCCGACGTTCATCAGCAGGCCGAGCGGCCGATTGCTGACCCTGAGATAGGTCAGCAACTGCTTCGAATGGATCGGCGCGAGCTTGTCGACCGATTTCACCTCGATGATGAGGTTGCTCTCGATCAGAAGATCGGCCCGAAATGCATCCTTCAAAGTCAGGCCGTCATAGGTGATCGTTACCGGAACCTGGCGCTCGACCGAGAAGCCGCCACGCGCGAGGGTTGCCGCAAGCAAGCTCTCGTAGACGCTCTCCAGAAGGCCAGGACCGAGGTGCCGGTGCAGGCGAAGCCCTGACTCGATCGCGACGCTCGCGACGGACTCGACGTCCATCATCTCCTTGCCTCCCGTTTCTCCCAGCCGAGCCGAGCTTAACACCCAAAGCTCCCCGAGCGCGACGACACAAACCGCTATCACGATGACGCTCGTCATCAAGAGACGCTCGGCGTGGATATCCGAGCCCTTCGCGATCATCGCGATCATCGCGTCCTTCGCGTCAAAATAGGCGGGAAGACGCGGCTCGATTCCGGCGAAGGAGCACCTGATCGTGTCGCCAGGCCGTCGGCAGAATGGCATAACCCTCACCAGAGCAAATCCTCGCCCGGCGGCGCCCTGCTCAGAAGCGTGCGCAGCTTTGCACGCGAAGGCGCGAAGGACGCGATGACGCGAAGCTTTGGCTGCAACGATGGGGAGCCTCCCCGCGTGCTCCGGAAGGCAGATTCAAATTCTCTTCGCGATCAACGCGCTCTTCGCGTCCTTCGCGTCAAGGATCGGCCGGCAGATGCGGCTTAGTCCCGGCGGAGGAGCACCTGATCATGTCGCCAGGCACCTGGCACTCCCATCAGAACCACCACGCCGCCGGCAGCGACCGCCCCGGAACCATGCGCAGCGCTGCACGCGGAGGGCGCGATGGAGCCGTTGAATTTAACGCGCCTGCAGCGCCGCGGCGGCACCGGCGAGCGTTGCCGTGTCGTTGCTCAGCCACGCCGTCGGCACGCGTTCCAGCGCCCGGCTCATCCGGCCCTTGCTCGCGAACTGGCTGCGAAAGCCGCCGGTGTTGAGGATCGGCAGCATCTCCCCAAGCATCGGCTCGACCAGGAAGACGCCGTCCCAGGCGCCGCAGGTGAGCACGGCATTGCCGACGAAATTGCCGAGGATCGCCGCGAACAGCTTGGCGGCGCGGGCGGCGAGCGGATCGGTGCAGGATGCGGCCGAGGCGATGATCCGGTTCGACGCCGGCGACTCCGCGACCGGACGCCCGCTCTGCTCCGCGAGAATGGCATAGATGTTCTCGAGCCCCGGGCGCGACAGCATGCGCTCGAACGAGACGTGGCCGAAGCGGCGGCGGAGCGCCGTCAGCATCGCCTCTTCCTCGCCATTTTGCGGCGCGAAGCTGGCATGGCCGCCTTCGCTCTCGATCACGATGATCCGGCCGTCCTCGCGCACCGACAATATCGCCATGCCGAGGCCGCTGCCGGTGCCGACGATCAGATAGGTGCCGCCGGCGCGCGCAGGCTTCGCCGGCACCGCGCCGATCCGGACGAGCTGGGTCACGTCGGCGCTCGGCACCGCCCAGGCGGTCGCCGCGAAATCGTTGATGATCAGCGGATCGGTGCGCAGGAACGCCTTGAGGCCGCTCACCGAGACGAACCAGCGGCAATTGGGCAGGGTGATCACGTCGCCCCGCGACACGCCGGCCACCGCCAGGCAGAAGCCGACACCGTCGGGCCGCAGCCCGAGCCCCTTGGTGTAGCTCTGCAGGGCGTCCGTAAAGGTCGGGAAGGCCGACGTCGGAAAGCGCCGCACCTCTTCGATGCGCGCGCGCTCATTTCCACGTGTGAGCGCGAACGCGACATTGTCGCCGTCGATCGCGCCGACCAGCTGTTGTTCCACAGGCCCTCTCCCTGGCCACAGCACTAATACGGTAACGGCTAAAAAGCGGTTAACCCGCCGCGACCCCGCGGCGAACTTGTTCGTCCGCCCGCCGCTACCGAAGGTCGTCGGCCCGCGGCGCCCCGCCGCGACCGAAGGTCGTCGGCCCGCGGCGCCCCGCGGGGACCGAAGGTCGTCCGCCCGCGGCGACCGCAGGTCGTCCGCCCGCGGCGACCCCGCCGCGCCCCGCTCGCCCCCTCACGCCCGATAGGCGCCGAGGCCCTCGTCGAGAAAGGCGTTGTTCGCCTCGCGCTGCTTCGCGGCCGCATCGTCGTATAGAAAGGGCAGGAAGGCGTAGCGGGTGCCGCGCGTCACCGGCGTCGCCTCGTGCAGCAGCGAGCAGGAAAAGACGACCGCGCCGCCGGTCGGGGCGCGGTAGGTGCGGCGCCCATATTCCGGGAAGCGCAGCTCGCCCCCTTCGTATTCCTCGGCATTGAGGTTGATCGTCACCGCGAAGCGGCGGTGCGCCGTGCCCTTGGTGGTGTTGTCGCGGTGGGCGCGGAAATGGCCGCCTGCTTCGGCATCGTAGCAGGCGACGATGTAGCGCTCCATGCGCGTCGCTTCGAACTGAAAGGCGCGCGCGATCATCGGCACCAGCCGCCGCCGGATGCGGAGGGCGAGCTGGCCCTGAAGCTGCTGATCGGCGATCGTGTAGTCGCGGCGGCGTTTGTGCTGCGGATCGGTGACCAGCACCGTCTTGCCGTCCACCTCGCGCATGAAGCCCGATTCCTCGCCGCCCTCTTTTTCGTAGAGCGAGATCAGGTACCGGCAGAGGGTCGGCTCGAAGATCGCCGGCGCGACCAGCACCGGCGCGGTCTCCACCAGCGGCAGCGGCCGCGCAAAAGCCGCGAGCGCATCGAGCGCCGCCGTCGCCGCCTCGATCGGCCAGATTCCCATCACCCGCAGCATCGGATCGAGCAGCAGCCAGTGCGGCCGGTACTGGCTGCCGCCCATCTCCGCGCCGTACAGGCGGCTGACGTTTCGTTCGTAATCGAGGAAGAAGCGAATGCCCGGCAGTTGCTGGGCGATCCTGCCCTCCGCAGCATCGGCGGGATCGACGCTTACTCCGAAGAAGCAGGCATGTTCGTCGTCGAACAGGTCCCGCCGCGCCTGAACCGCCGCAAGCGCCGCCGCCGCCTGGGGCTGCCCCGCCGAGCCGAAGAACAGGATCAGGATCGCGCGTCCTGCAGCGCTGTCGAACGCATAACGCGGCGACCCGCCGAGCGCCGGCACATGGAAATAGGGCGCCGGCTCGCCAAGGCCGATCATCGGCGGCTGCGGGCCGTCCGCGGCTTGATTCTTCTGGACGTCCATCGTCTCCGCCATCTGCGCCCCGCCGAACCGACGGCGTGCCAACTCTCATATCCTCCCTGTCGCCGCAGGCGATGGGGAGGGGAACCGCACGAAGTGCGGTGGAGGGGCCAACAGCGCCGGTTGCCCCTCCACCAGCTTTCAGCTGGTCCCCCTCCCCATCCGCTTCGCGGACAGGGAGGATGAGAATGGCCGAATGCCGTGGCCCTGCCAAGCTGAGAACCTGAGAAGCGGAAGCCGCCGGCGCCTTCGCCTCAATCGCCCGGCCAGGTCTCCAGCACCTCGACGAACCGGCTCAGCCAGCCATTGGTCTGGTGCCCGTCGACCACCCGGTGATCGATGGTCAGCGAGACATAGGCCATCGGCCGGATCAGGATCGCGTCCTGCCCGCCCACTTCGCGCACCACCACCCTCTTCTCGAGCTTGCCGATGCCGAGGATCGCGGACTGCGGCTGGGCGATGATGATCGGGCTGGCGAACAGCGAGCCGGAGACGCCGTGGTTGGAGATGGTGAAGGTCCCGCCCGACACGTCCGCCGCTGTGAGCTTTTCGGCCCGCGCTTTCTCGATCAGCGCGTCGAGCCCGGCGGCGATGCCTTCCAGCGACAGCGTCTGCACCTGGCGCAGCACCGGCACGATCAGTCCCTTGTCGCCCAAGGCGGTGCCGATGCCGATATTGACGTCGTCGAACAGCTCCAGCCGGTCGGCATGCCAGCGGCTGTTGATCGCCGGCGCGACCTTCATCGCCTCGGCGGCGGCGGCAATGAAATAGGCGCTGTAGGTGAGCTTGACGCCCCGTTTGGCGAAGTCCGCCTTGTGCCGTTCGCGATGCGCGGTGATCGCACTGAAATCCGCCTCGAATACGGCGGTGACGTGCGGCGCCTGGCTGACCGAGGCCAGCATGTTCTCGGCGATCTTCAGCCGCATTCGGTCGTGCGGCACGTCGTGCGAGCGGATGCCCGGATTCGCCCGCGACAATGCTGCCGAAGCAGGCGCGGCGGTCGCCGGGGCAGCAGGCGCGGCGCGGCCTTGCGCCACCGCCTTGTCGACATCGGATCGGGTCACCCGCCCGCCGCGGCCGGTGCCGGCAATGCTGGTCGGGTCGACTCCATGCTGAAGGCAGGCGCGCTTGACCGCCGGCGACAGCCGAAGCTCGGGATTACGCACGTCCGCGGCGGGCGGCGGCGGCGCAGCCGCCTCTTCGGGCGCTGGCGGCGGCGGCGCGCCTTCCGCGTCCGCTGCCCCGTCCGAACGCTCCAGGACCGGGTCGATCCGGCCGAGGATCGCGCCGGGAATGGCATCCGCATCCTTGTCGAGCAGGATTTCGCGGAGGATACCCGCCGCGGACGCCGGCACTTCCATTGCCACCTTGTCGGTCTCGAGCTCGACCAGCGGCTCGTCGACCTCGACGCGGTCGCCGACCTGCTTCAGCCAGGCGCGGACGACGGCCTTGGTGCCTTCTTGCTCGAACGGAACGATGACGTCGATCACGCGGCCGCTCCCCTGGCCGTCCACTGGGGCCAGCCCGTCATCCCGTCCCCTCCCGTCATCCCGGCCCTTCCCGTCGTCCCGACCCCTCCCGTCGTCCCGACCCCTCCCGTCATCCCAGCGAAAGCTGGGATCTCAGGACAAGAGGTCACGGCCGCCTCCCCTGAGACCCAGCGCCCTACCGTCATCCCAGCGAAAGCTGGGATCTCAGGACCAGAAGTCGCGGCGGGGGGCGACCATGCCCTGCGCCTTTCCGTCATCCCAGCGAAAGCTGGGATCTCAGGACAAGAGGTCACGGCGGGTCTCCACGAGATCCCAGCTTTCGCTGGGATGACGATGGCGCGCGCGCTCCGCGTGCGAGCCATCATCAAAATCCCACCAATTCGTCGATCTTCGCCCGGATCCGCTCGACATTCGGCACCGCCCAGTCGAGCAGCACCGGATTGTGGGGGCTCGGAATGTCCGGCATCGTCACCCGCGCAACCGGCGCATCCAAGTCGAGGAACGCCTCGTCCGCGACCACCGCGGCGATCTCCGCCCCGAAGCCGCCGCTCCTGAGATCCTCGTGCACGATCAAACAGCGCCGCGTCCGCCGCACCGAGTCCAGCACCATCTCCTTGTCCCACGGCACCAGGGTGCGCAGATCGATCACGTCGGCGCTGGCCTCCTTCGCCGCCGCTTCGCAGCGCGGCACCATCGCGCCCCAGGTGACGATGGTGATGTCGTCACCTTCCCGCGTCTTCTTGGCGCGGCCGAACGGCAGCACGTAGCCGTCGCCCGGATAAGGCCGCCGCGCCCAGACGTCGTCGAGCATCGCGCGATGCTCGAAGAAGATCACCGGATCGTTGCCGCGCAGCGCCGTGCGCAGCAGGCCGACCGCATCCTCGGCATTGGACGGCACCGCCACCAGCCAGCCGGGATTGTGGACGAACTGCACCTCGTTGGTCTGGCTGTGCCAGGGATCGCCGCACTTGAAGAAGCCGCCGGGGATGCGCAGCACCATCGGCGCGGCGAAGCGGTTGTTGGTCCGCCAGCGCATCGTCCCGCAATCGTTGATCTGCTCGGTCGCCGGCTCGGCATATTTGCGGAACTGGATCTCCGGCACCGGCATCAGCCCGGCCAGCGCCATGCCGACCGCGCGGCCGATGATCCCTTCCTCGTTGAGGCTGGTGTCGAACACCCGGTCGGCGCCATATTTCTCCTGCAGCCCGAGCGTCACCGCGTGGACTCCGCCCTTCGGCCCGACATCCTCGCCGAACAGCAGCACCCGTTCGTTGATCGCGAGCTCGTGATCGAGCGTGCGGCGGATCGCCGTCACCATGTTGATCCTTTGCCCCTCGGGCTTGGGATCCTCGTGGCATTTGGGCGCGCGATAGCCGTGGGTCCATTGTCCCCCGAGCTGCTGCATCTCCCCTTCGTAGAAGACGTTGGCGAGCACCGTCGCCGGATCGGCGACCCCGCGTGCCTCCGCCGCGGCCCGCGCCGCCTCGACCGCCGCCTCGGCCTCGGCCGCGATCCCGTTCCAGCGCTGCGCGGTCATGACGGGGCCGACCAGGAAATCCTTCAGCTTGGGCAGCGGATCGCGCGCCCATTCGCTGCGGACCACTTCTTCCGTCTTGTAGGTCTGGGTATCCTGGAAGCTGTGCCCCTGCAGCCGCGGCACCCGCAAATGGAGCAAGGCCGGCCCCTTGCGCGACCGCACGTGCGCGGTCGCCGCCGCGACCAGCCGCGCCGCCTCGGCCGGATCGGTGCCGTCGCCGGAGAAGATGGTGAGCCCGCCGAAGCTCGCCAAATTCTTCGAAATGTCGGCGCCCGGAGTCTGGTAGGTCGCCGGCACCGAGATGCCGAACTGATTGTCCTCGACGTAGAACAGCATCGGCAATTGCTGCGTCGTCGCGATGGTCAGCGACGCCCAGAAGCCGCCGGTCGCGACCGAGGCGTCGCCGCCGAGCACCAAGGCGATCGCGCCCTCATACGCCTCGTTGCCAAGCACCTTGCGATGATAGTCGATCGCCTGCGCCCAGCCGGCGGTGGGCGTATATTGCGCACCGACGCCACCCGACATCGGCAGCGCCGGCGCCCCCGCCGGGTTGGGATAGTTGAACACGACGCCGATGTCGCGGCCGTCGGAATAGCCCCCTGCCCGCCCCATGCCGGAGCCGAGCGCATCCTCGAGCGGCACGCCGAGCGCGAGCAGGAGCGGCCGCGACCGGTAATAGCCGCAGGCCGCATCCTTCTTGTGGGTGAGGCGCGATCCCAGCAGGATCTGCGCCATGTCGTGGCCGCGGGCCGAGAATTGGTAGAGGACCTTGCGCTCGGGAACGAGCCGTTCTTCCTCCAACCTGTCCAGGGTCCGGCTGACCTGGACGAGATAGGCGATACGAGCCCAGTCGAAAGCGGGATCTGGCGTATTTGCGCGAAAGTCGCTCTCGACCAGAGCCTCGTCAGCCATCCATTTTCTCCACCACCGCCCGCGCAAAGCGATCGACGCTCTCGTCCGAGAGGCCGACGACGTTGATGCGGGCGGAATCCGCCATGTAGATGCCGTTGTCCTTGCGCAGCGCCAGCACCTGGTCCTTGTCGAGCGGCAGCATCGAGAACATGCCGTTCTGCCCGTCGATATAGGCCAGGCGTTCGTCATAGCCGGCGAGCCGCGCACGGATCGCGCGAATGCGGCCGCACATCTCGTCGAGCTCGGCCCGCCAGTCGGCGCGCAGCTGCTCGTCGTCGAGGATGATGCGCACGACGGCGCCGCCATGATCGGGCGGCATCGACCACATCGTGCGGGCGAGGCTGAGGAGATTGCCCATCACCACGCCGGCGCCGTGCCGGTCGGAGGCCTTGATGAACAGGCTGCCGACCCGGTCGCGATAGACGCCGAAATTCTTGTCGCAGCTCTGGGCGATCAGCGCCTGGTCCGCCGCTTCGACGACCAGCCGCGTGCCCGCCGCATCTTCCTCGAGACCGTTGCCGAGCCCCTGATAGGCGATGTCGACGAACGGCACGAGGCCCTTGCGGGCGACGATCTCGGCGATCGCGCGCCACTGGTCGAGGCTCAGATCGGCGCCGGTCGGATTGTGGCACGAACCGTGGAGCAGGACGAGATCGCCGGCATTGGCGCCCTCGAGCGCGCTCATCATCGCATCGAATGCGATTTCGTGGGTGGCGCGGTCGTAATAAGGATGGCTGACCATCTCGACGCCGGCGCATTCGATCAACGGCGCATGGTTCGGCCATGTCGGCTGTCCGACGAAGATGCGGGCGGCCGGATTGGCCTTGACGATCAGCTCGGCGCCGAGCCGCAGCGCGCCGCAGCCGCCCGGCGTCTGCACGCCGACGATGCGCTCGTCCGAGGCCGCCGCGTCGCCGAACACGATCGGCTTGATCAGGTCGACGAAGCGCGCATCACCGGCCGAGCCGAGATAGGATTTGGTCTCCTGGCTCTCGAGCAGAATCTTCTCGGCGGCCTTCACCGCGCGCAGGATCGGGGTGCCGCCCCCCGCGTCGCGATAGACGCCCACGCCGACGTCGATCTTCTCGCCCCGCGGATCCGCGTTGCAGAGCGCGATCAGCTGCAGCAGCGCATCCGATTTCTGCGCCTCCAGCCTGTCGAACAAACCTGCCGCAACGTTGGTGCCTGCGTCCGCCACTTTACCCTCCTGCCATGCCTCCCAAGCGGAGGCCCGGCATGCCTTTAGGCGTAAGTCGGCGCAGGTGAAAATGCTTATCTAAGGTCGCGCGCCATGGGCTGGTTCTGAAACGCACGTTGCGCTACTCTGCCGGATCATGAAACAGACTGATCAACTCGACGCCTGCGACCGCCGAATCGTCCGCGAGCTGCAGCGCGACGCCGGCCTCAGCCACGCCGCCCTCGCCGAAAAGGTCGGCGCCTCCGCCGCCTCGGTCTGGCGCCGCGTCCGCCAGCTCGAAAAAGACGGCGTCCTCGGCCGCGCGGTCCGCCTCGCCAGCCCGCAAGCGCTGGGACGCGCCGTCAACGTCCTCTGCCAGATCCGCATGACCCGCCAGACGATCGAGGCCCGCGCCGAATTTGAGGACTTCATCCAGTCCCGCGCCGAGATCGTGGAATGCTACGCCATGTCCGGCGAATGGGACTATCTGCTCCGCATCGCCGTGCAGGACGTGGCGGATTACGATCGCTTCGTGATGCGCGGCGTGCTGGCGCATCCCAGCGTCGCCCATGCGGCGAGTAATTTTGCACTGCGGCAGGTGAAGTATACGACTGAGATACCGGTGTGAGGGGCGGAGTCGAACAGCGCGCGACCCCATTCTTCCGTGAGACGTGTGAATATACCTCCACCTGATGTAGAAGAAGGTATTCTTCCCTCGTTAGGTCGCGCCACGAGACCGCCTGACCGTCGAAAGTTACTTATGCTTGAAGCCTATTTTGATGACAGTGGAACGCATAACGGCTCACGTGTCGTCGTTTGGGGAGGCCTGGTTGGCCACGCACAGAGTTTCGCTCATCTAGATGCGGAATGGCAGCGCTTACTGGCATGTCCGGATCCGCAGTTGAAGCCTTTGAAGGCGTTCCACCTTTACTCGTGCGTTCATAGGACCGGCGAGTTCGAAGGCTATACCCAAGGGGCGAGCGATCTTGTTCGCAGTCGCTTCCGCACCGCCATCATCGAAAGCGGCGTTGCCGCGGTCGCCTGTGGGGTCGATATCCGGGAGTGGGATCACCAAGTGACCGGACACTTGCGCGAACTCGTTGGAGGCGCGGAGCGCTGCGCCTTCGGCCTGTGCGTCAAGCTCTCGGTCGAAATGGCGGGTTCGGAGAATGAACAGCTGAACGCCCACTTCGACAGAGCGCGTGAGGGCTACGTTCTCAACGTCATCGAGGGTGCGAGACTGCTCTACCCTGACGCCAATCATCTATTCGGAACCAGCTTTTGTCCCGTCAACGCGTACACCGGGCTTCAGGCGGCGGATACTGTCGCCTATGAGAGCTACGCGTTCCTCCGCGACATGCTTAGCTCCGAAAAATCCGATCCTGGCCCGCATCTTCGGCATCTGATTGCGAGCGCCGAGTCTACCACAATCATGTTGATGGGGCGCGACGAAATTGCGAACCTTGTCGAGAAGATGCAATCCGCGGTCGGCGAGTACCGGCAGTAGGCGAGATCCGAAAATGAAGCCGCCGATGCAGTACCGCGGCGACTGTCGACATGATCTAGAGTTTCGGAAGTTCCGGGGACATGATATGCGATTCATTCGCACCTACGGCGAACTCCGGACGGAAGGAGAACACGGCCTAGAACACCTGAGCCGCTCTGTGCATCCGATCGATGTCCGGTAACCGCCTACAAGTTGAGTATCATGTCCCTGGAACTACCTTCACACCACCATCGCAGCAGATCGAGATAGAGAAGGAGATCAGAGTCCCCGAAGAGGTCGATCAATCGAGAGCATTGGGCGTCGCCGAGGTAATCGATGCCACGACGCTACCAAGTCGGATGAAGCTCTTTCGAATGCTCCTGTCCGGTGGCGTCATCCCATGTCAGGCGGATGTGGACCCGGCTCGGCGATCCCATGTGAACGGCGGCGATCAGCTCGACGACGGCGTGTTGCTCCATGACAGGCACCGGGAATTTCCGCTCGATGTCGCTGTCGATGAGCAGGTCGGCGTCGTCGAGCACCTCGAACCGCACATTGGTCGCAGCCCCCTTGCCACGGTTGAAAACCTTCAGCCGATAACTGTTTTTACCTGCCTTGTAGAAGTTGGCCGACACATCGGCCTGCTTCTGCGCGACGGTCTCAGCCGACTCTTTCTCCACGAGCAGTTGGTTCAGGCGGTCGGCCGTTTCTTGGAACGCTGCTTGCCGTTTGTTGAAGCGTGCCGTGGTCCATGCGGAGTAGATCGCGATGATGAGCGCGAGGCCCGCGACGATATCGCCCGCGTCGATCTGAACCGCTGGCATCAGCGAAACTTGATGTTCTTCGAACCCGAAAACGCCTTGCGCATCGAGTTGCGAAAATCCTTCGTGATATCAGCTACGATCTCCGCTTTCACCTCCGACACTTCCGAATCGATGATCTCGCCGTTTTCTTGAATCAGCTCGGCGCGCGTGAACACCCGCTCGCATGAATTGCAGCAGATCGGGCCGTCCTCGACCTCCTTGTCATATTCGAAGGTGCCATGCCCACAGGTGGGGCACAGAAGTTTGATTGAGCGACTATACTTCTCGCTATCCATGTGACCTCCGCTTTTCTCGCGGTTCTGCCAGAGTGGCAGTGCCTCGCCTGGGTGGGCTTGGTCAGACGGCATAATAGGTGATGTCGAAATTCTCCACTTCCGAAACGGCTGGGTTCCGATGACCGTGCATCCATTGGGTTCTTCGGATGAAGGTGGCCGCCACCTTCAAGTGCTCAGCTTTTGCATCTGGCGGCGAAGACCGAGTTGCTGATCTGTCACCGGAACCCCGATAAGGATGCTGGACTGGACTGCACCCCTTGAGTGAGACAGTCTAATTGAGTGACACGTCCTGGAAGGAGGATCGTGTCGGATCAAGGCACACTGCCGGCGAAGCCCTGACCGGCCGCGCCCTAGTGCCGCAGAAGCTTGGGCCGAAGGCCAAGATCACTGCATTTGATAAATTGGTGCGGTAACCGCTGGAAATTCGGTATCTTTCGTCGCGCAATAAAGAGATCATTCCATTAGTGCCGCGAAGTCATCGCTGTTGTCGATCACTCGATTGACCCTAACCATCTTCAAGCGGCCCGAGCGGCTCTCAATGCGGAAACCGTAGACAACCACCACGGCGCGAGGATCGTTTTGCTGAGCGGCGTTCATCTGCAAACTTCGTGTGATCAAACCAATAATTGCGGAAGTGCGAGCCCGCTCATCAAGCTCGAAAGGAATGGGACGCTGCTCCTCAATGACGAACAATCGACCCTTGAACGTGTTCATGTTGTAACTCGACACGACGCCTACAATTCCGTCTTCCTCCTCGCTCCTGATAGATTGCATTAGGTACTCGTAGGTGAGAACGCTCATGTCCGGGCCAAGCTTGCGAGGCGCTCCGGATGGGCTATGATCAAAAAGCGCAGCGCTTGTAGCGGTCTTTGAGGCAACGATGGGACGGTGCATGTCAGCTATGCTGGTCTCCGTCTTCTCCATCGCGCTGTTGATCTTTTGCTTGGTAATGCCTTTCGCCGCAAGCTTTTCCGCATGCAACTGCTGAAGCGTCTTATCGTAATCAGCATGGAAGCCCATAGTTTCGTAAAGCACGTAGTCGTAAATCGAAGTGACCACGTGACCAACGGGCGAATCCTTGCCGACAGATCCCACGGCAAAGGCCGCGCCAACGATTGCGGCAACCACCTTCCAACTACCCTCTTCCGGTGCGTGAATGAGAATCTGCGCATCGCGCAGGGCCGTGGCTTGCGTGATCACTTCGCCGTGGAGGGCAAGGTGCGTCACGAGTGCCAAAGATCGCTCGAAGCCTGCGAGCGCGCGAGCCGCATCATAGAAGTCGATAGCGTTCTGTGCTGCCAAAGCGCCGTCATAGCGAAGTGTGATTTCGATCATTGAGCCCCCTGCACCCTGCCGGTCGAGGCTATAGCCTCACCTGTAGGTTCGCAAGGTGATGGCCGGAAAGCTTGCTTTCCCCTGAGCGTCGCGCCAGGCAATGCTGGGTGCTTCGACGGTGACAGGTGCGACAACCCCTAAACAGCATTTGGTTCTGGGCCTTGCCTTCTGCGTAAGCGACGCATCCGCCAGAGCGCATCCTGCAATTTCGTTCAAGACCGGTAACGCCTTCCTGCGCGATCTCCCGCTTGTCCGTTCCCGGACGAAGGAGAGAGCAAATGCTGCGATTTTCGACGGTGGCTGCGATGTTCATGTTTGTCTGCGCAAGCTCGGCGCCCGCGCAATCGCCACTTACGCCCGAGGCGACCGCCCCCGAAGCCGTCGTAAGGGCCTATACGGACGCGGCCAACACGGGCGATCTGGAGCGGTTCCTCAGCCTCTACCATCCGGACGTTCGCAAATATCGCTCCCCGGCGAGCTGGCGTCGGAAGGCCTCGCCCACGACCGGCAGACCTATGCCAAGTCCTTTGCCGCGAACCCCCATCTGCATGTCGAGACGCTCGCGCGCATGACCCTCGGCGACAAGGTCGTCGTCCACGATCGCGTGACCGGCCTGGCGGGCGGAAAGACGGCCGAAGAGATTACCGCCTATCAGGTCGAGAACGGCCTGATCACCAACATCGTCTATCTCGAGCGCGTCGCGCGTTGAGGCGAGACGTGCCTACGGCCGCTGTGGCCGACGCGGCGCTAATCACCGGCAGTGGCTCTGGGGGGGCCGGGTCGAAGTCCACCCAGGGTAATCAGGGTGGCAGCTCACCTTCGCTCACCTTCGCGCTCCCCAGCGCCGCCCACGCAGCGAGCAAGTGCGCGCTGCGGCAGGCGAGACATAAGACGAACTTCCGATGCAGGGCACCGGCCACCTGCCGTTGCCCCGCGGCAGGCCGAAGCCCGCGATCGCCCGAAGTGGGATCGAGCGCCCGAAATATGGTTTCCGGCGCCTCCACACTTCCGAGGGGGTGAACAACCTCGTCGCTTGGCGGTTGTGGTCGATCGAACGCCAGCGAGCGAGGGCACGTGACGGACAATATTCGGGAACCTCTGGAAGCCGACACGCAGGTCGAAGCGCCGCCGCCCAGGGCAGGCCTGGTCAAGGTGATCGGCTCCAGCGTGATCACCGGCGCCGCCGACGACGATCCGTCCGCGATCGGGACCTATGCCAGTGCCGGTGCCCGCTACGGCCTCGGCTTCCTGTGGATCGCCCCCGTTCTGCTGCCGATGATGTACGTCGTCGTCTACCTGTCCGCCAAGATCGGCCAAGTCTATGGCAAGGGCCTGTTCGCCTGCATCCGGGATCAGTTTCCGAGGTGGGTCCTGATGCCGATGGTCGTCCTCGCCTTCACCGGAAACATCATCGAGGCCGCCGCGGATCTCGGCGGCATTGGCGCGGCGCTCAATTTGCTCATTCCCATCCCGATCCCGTTGATCGTGATCGGCACGGCGGCGATCATCTTCACCATCCAATATTTCGGATCGTACACGCTCATCCGCCAGATCTTCCGGTGGCTTGCGCTCATCCTCTTCGCCTATGTGGTCGCCGCGATCATGGCGCGCCCAGATCCGCTGGAAGTGCTCCGGGCCACGTTCGTCCCGCGTATCGAATTCTCGGCCGAATTTCTCTCGCTGGTCGTCGCCTGCATCGGCACGGCCCTCTCCGCTTATGTCTACACCTGGCAGTCCAACCAGGAAGTCGAGGAGCAGATCGCGATCGGACGGCGCCAGCTCTGGCAGCGCAAGGGCGCGAGCCGCAAGGAGATGAAGGCGACGAGCCGTGACGTTCTGATCGGGATGATCTTCTCCAACCTGATCCTCTATTTCATCATCATGTCCACCGGCCTCACCTTGCATCCGGCCGGCCAGACCGAGATCGAAACCGCCGCCCAGGCTGCCGCGGCACTCGAGCCGCTCGCCGGCGAGGCCGCCAAATACCTCTTCGCCGCGGGCGTCGTCGGGGTCGGCTTTCTCGCCGTTCCGGTGATGACCACGGGGGCCGCATACGATGTCGTGCAGGGACTTGGCCGAGAGGGCAGCCTTCACGATCAGCCTGACCAGAACAGGCTCTTCTACGCCATCATCGCCCTCGTCACCGCCGCGGCGGTCGGCATGAACTTCCTCGGCTTCAATCCGATGAAGGCCCTCGTCTGGTCGGGGATCGTGCAGGGCTTCTCGGTCCCGCCGCTGCTGTTGTTGATGATGCTGCTGACCAACAGCCGCACGGTGGTCGGCGCCCGCACCAACGGGCGCGTCACCAACATCTTGGGCTGGGCGACAACCTTGATCACCTTCCTGTGCACCGCGTCGCTCGTCGTGACCTGGTTCATGTGATGCCGGCCGGCCCGGCCTTCAGGCGGAGCATCGTCGTCTCGGGCCTGCTGATGCTGATCGGCATCGCGATGCTGCTCGGCGGGGCAATTCGCGGCCAGGCACCTCTCTGGTGGACGCGATCCGGAGCGCTGCTGATGGTCGCCGGTGCGTTCGTCGAAATCCTGGCAGTTGCGCGTCATGCGCGATCGAGGCGGTGAGCGCCATCGCTCACCCCAGCCATAGAATGCCACAGCCGGGTTCCCGGCACAGGGCGAGGCCCGCAGACGCCAGCACGGTCCGCGAGGCCGTTTGCCCGCTGATCCCCAACAGAGATGTAGAAGAACGCCGGAACGATCAGAAATCAAACCACACATTCGCGCGCTTGCCCGCCGCTTCGTCGCCGGCTCCTACCGGCCGGCCTCACCCACCTTCCCGACCCGAGCGGCGACAAAGGCGGCGGCCCCGATTGCCGCAGCAGCCCCCAGCCACATTCCGCGCGAAGGCTTCTGCAGCGCCACCGCGACGCTCGTCCTGCGAACCCAATCCTTCTGCGTGCCTTGCACCTCGCCATCGGCCTTGGGCCGGTAGAGGTTGTTGCGCATCGCCGGGTCGCCGGGGTCGCGCGGTTCCTGCTGCATGCGCGTGCCGATCGCCTCCATCACCAGGTCGGTGATCCGCGGCGCGAGCTGGCCGATGAGGGCGGCCGCGACCCCGCCCCCGCCGACATAGATGGACCGCTTGCGGTGGCTGCACGCGAACAGGATCGCGTCGGCGATTATGTCCGGGTGATAGAGCGGCTGCGGGATGCGCGGCGGGTTGTCCATGTAGTTGCGGGCATGCTCGGGATAGGGCGTGCCGCAGCCGCCCGGCTTGACCAGGGTCACCGAAATGCCGGCGCGCTGATGCTCGAGCTCCATCCGCAGGGTGTCGGTGAGCCCCTGAATGGCGTGCTTGCTGGCCGAATAGGGGCCCTGCTGGATGATCGCCCGGTCGCCCAGGATCGAGCCGACGTTGACGATCGCGCCGCCGCCCCGCGCCTTCAGATGCCGTGCGGCCGCGAGGCAGGCGTAGAGGGTCCCGAAATAATTTACGGCGAAGATCCGCTCATGGTCCTCCACTGGAACCTGCTCGAGCGTCCCGTAGACGCCCGCCGCGGCATTGTTGACCCAGCTGTCGAATCCGCCGAACATTTCGGTCGCCCTGGCGACGATCTCTTCCGCCGCGCCGCGCGCCGCGACGTCCACCGCGACGCTCGTCGCCCGGCCGCCCGAGGCGACGATGTCGCGCTCGATCCGCGCCAGGCTCCCGCCGTTCCGCGCCACCAGCACCACGGCGGCGCCGCGGCGCGCCGCCTCCAGCGCGGCGGCGAGGCCGTTGCCGCTGCTCGCTCCCGTGATGACGATCGTCTGTTGGTCGATCGGCTTGAACCTGATGCGCACGAAACTGTCTCCTGGCGTTGATCACGCCCGGTGGCGCTGCAAGCCTCAACGGGGCCGGCGCCGCGGAGTGCCCGACCGGGACCAAAGCCCGTATCGGGCATCGCCCGGCGAAATGGCGTTGGCCTCGCCCAGTGGCACGCCGCGCGATCGGCCCGGATGACCCGGCACCGCTTCCCCCGGTAACCAACGCGGCAGCAGGCGGTTGGTCTTGCCGAATGATAAGGTCTTGAGCGCGCCCCGCCCCTTCGTCACAACCGGAGGCATCCTTGGGGGGAGCGCTCTATGTCCGGTCGGTTCGTCCTACCGTCGAGATTACGCGGACACGTACGAAAACCCCTAAACAGCTTTGGGTAAGGGGGCCCACTGCCCAAGATGAGCGCCACTCCCGTTTCAAGCTTCATCGCCGGGAGCCAGGCAGACGGGATCGTCCTGCAACGACCGCTGCTCAGTTCGCCGGAGCACCAATGCTTAACCAACGTCCGGTAGCGATGAAGCATGCGTGCGATCCTGCTTCTGCTGGTCATCTCCGCCTGCGCTCCCGTCGCTGAGCTTCGGGAGGCGCACCAACGCGGCGACGTGGCGGCGACCGGCCCGGCCGATGCGCTGACTGCGCGGCTGTTCGATGAGATCGCACGCACCCTGCACCCGCTGGGCGACAACCGGCGATCGCTCGCGGCTGAGATTCCAATGCTCCACTTCGTGAGCGACGGCCGGCCGAGCGCAGAACCGGGCCTGTGCGAAGCCGACCACGTTCTCGTAGACCTTCAGCCGCGGGCAACCGCCGCCAGGCTCCGCGTCAAGCAGCTGTCCGCTTCTCCAGTCTACTTTGCGCCTTCGCTCCCGCGGTTTATCGCGCAGCCGAGACGAGGATTGACGTCCCGGGAGGCGGAAGCGGATGCGGCGATCTGCAATTCTACCGATCCGCGCCGGCACAACCTGCTGTCAGCGCCGTCGGCGACCCTTGCCGCGCGCTCGATACGCGAAATTGCGCGTCTCGTTGAAGCCGTGAGGGCCGCCAAGCCACCTGAAAACCTGCTCTGCGGCGCCTTTGCTGTTGACCAGGTCAGCGACAGTCGCGCCTCGTGCCTGCAGGCGATTGCTGCGCTCACGCCCGTGGATCTGATCAAGATCGACCTATGCGCGGACACCCCACCGGGCACCTGCCTGATCGCCTCGAACCAGGTCGTGGCGATTCGCTTCGACGTGCCCGAGCCGAGTCTTTCGCCGAGGCGGGTCACCGTTGGGCCGGTTACCGAAGGCATCATTGTGACGCGATCCGGATTTCCAAAAGGCACCTTACGGGGCCTTACCGGGACAGGTGCGAAAACCCTTAAATAGCCTTGGGCTCCGAGCCTTTCCTTTTGCCTCGGTGACGCATTCGCCGGAGCGCACCCGGCAATTTCGTTCAAGACCGGTGAGCGTTCCTGCGCGATCCCGCCGTCGTCCATTCCCGGACGAAGGAGAGAGCAGATGGTGCGGTTTTCGACCGCGAGTGCAATGCTCATTTTTGTCTTGGCAGGCTCTGCGCCCGCGCAATCGCCGCCCGCGCCCTCCGCCGCCGAGGCCGTCGTGAAGGACTATACGGACGCGGCCAACAAAAGCGATCTGGAGCGCTTCCTCAGCCTCTACCATCCCGCGGTCCGCAAATATCGCTTCTCCGGCCAGCTGGCGTCGGAAGGCCTCGCGCACAATCGGCAGGCTTATGCCAAATCCTTTACCGCCAACCCCGATCTGCATGTCGAGAAGCTCGCGGTCATGACCTTCGGCGACAAGGTCGTCGCCTACAATCGCGTCACCGGCCTGGCCGGCGGAAAGACGGCAGACGAGATTACCGCCTACCAGGTCGAGAACGGGCTGATCACCAACATCGTTTATATCGAGCGCATCGGCCGTTGAGGCGAGACAGGCTTTTGGAGGCATCGATTCCATTCGCCGGATGAAGGCGGCTGCGACATTCAAGTGCTGGAGTCATACATTTGGCGTACGGTACCGAGCGGCTGCACTGTCACCCTCACCCTGAGCAATAGGGTTGCTCTCTCACCCAGGCGGCAATATCCTCCCGTGATGTGGCCTTCCTGAATGGCCCCCAATATGCCGCGGCGCCTCGCCATTTCTGACCTTCCTTCTTTGCGATCGCTCGCGCGGTCGGAACAAGCCGGTTCAAAATGCGAACTCCACATCTGAGATTGACATTGGGTTCATGAAGCTTCGCTGCGGAGTCGACGTCGCAGCCGTAAGCGCGTGCGCTCTCGTAGGAAAGCTGTAGGAGGCCACGACTGACAACGTACTGCCCAGTAGAATCTTTGAAGCTCTCCCGGTACCGCTCGGTTGGTCGATAATTACTTTCACGTTTTGCAAGAGATGACAATAGCGCGGCCCAGAAGATCTCTCGCTGCTCCTCATCTAAACGACGATAGTCCGGACAGTAGGTGCTGATGTCTGACGGCACGAAAGTCGCGGCGGTAAGCGCTTGCCCCAACTCTGAGACGGCTGTCATCAGAAAGGCTGACCATTGTGCCCGCTCGCCGCTGTCCCCCCATCGGCCAACGAACGATACCGACCTCACGGGCTGTGGTGCCGCGCTAACTTTCGGATCCGATGTCGTCGGGGCATTCGGTGTGAGTGCAGGAGTGACCGAAGGGGCGGCGGTGGTACCGAGCGAGGTTGGAAGAGTAGGCTGGGCCGACGCGACAGGATGGGTGCCCGGCGCTCCCCCTTGGCCTTGGCCTGTTCGCTTGTTCGTATCTTCGGTCTCCCTGTTGAGGCGCTCCCGTTGCTCTGCTGCGGACCGATTGAGAAGGTCCTGCATCCCTAGAAAGGAGCAGATGTTGGCATAGCGAAGGATGGCGCTTTGAGCCGTTGCATAGTCGGCTGGAAGCGTTGCGCCCGGTCCAAGGGTGCGCGCCCTAAAGCTGTCTTTGGCCGCGTGCACCAAGGATTGAACATTGCTGAGGTCCGCCGACACCATGAACGCCGAGTCGTAGTGCCTCCAGGCAGAGTCGGCCAGACCAGTGGCGACCCCGACGGCTGTGACGGCATCTTTGCCCGCGTTTGCTAGATTGAGGAGGCTTTGAACAACCGTCCCCGCGTCATTTGTGATTGCCCGCCCGAAGCTCCGGCGCCGGTAAGCTTCGTCAGTCTTGGCTATGAACTGCTGACAATAGAAATCTGATAGAAGAAAGCCGGCAGACAGATACAACCGCATTTTATATTCAGGAACATTGTAGTCAGCCGGGTTCTCTGAAGCTGCTGCAAGAACGGAATACCATTTTTCGATGAAGTACACCTGTGGGCTAGTGGCCACGGCATCAATGGAGGGCGATGCGAACGGAGACGTCGGGTTCTTCGGCGTGCCAAGTGCGTGGTTAAGGTTGGTGCTCGTGCAACCCGATGCAATGAGCATAAGAGCGATTGTTGCCGCACATTTTGTCATGCCTCCCCCCCTTTTGCTAAGCGCTAATGGACGCGAACTCCTCTGGAAAATGGAATCCTACATACTAGTGCGTCGACCGTCGACGCGCATAGAATTCTGACAGCTTGAAATGATAGTTTAGTGAGCCTAGAGTCTCAAGGGAAATCTGGATTAACAGGTTGACGCATGCGCCCACCCGCGTCTTGAGGCGCCTTTCCGCTAACGTTTAAGAGCCACGTCATCGCGAGAGTAGACATGGCTCGTCAGGATAACCGTCCACTCATTTGAGAATCACGGTGGCAATGCACTGAATTGCCGCAGCTTAAGCATGGAGTTTGCGCGGCATGCACTCCCCCGCCCAACCATGAAGGACCCAACCCTGTCTGCTGCCATGTCCTTTCAATCCATTGAGAAGCGAGTTCAACAAGCCGATTTCCCGCCGGATCCTTGCAGGCGGCAGTTCGGCGTAGTTGCGGATTCCGGCGCAGATGCGTCATCAAGATTTCCTGATGCCCCCGGCAAGCCTCAAGCGCCAAGCTATGCATGGAGCGTCACATGACGATTTGGTGCTCTGTTAGCCTGCACTCCTGACGATGCTTCTGCTTCCAGGCCCGTCAATATTCTTGCGCGGGAGGGCGTTGCTCAATTCGCCCCGGCCATAGCGGCCCAGTCGAGCGCTGGTTCCAACGGGTCGCGAACAGATGAGGACGTCGGCCGCCGCGAATTTTAAATCGCGCGGATCCGCATCCAAGGCAGGTGCACTGCCTTCAAAGACTGCGGCAATGTTCGACCATCATCTCGGTCAGCACCCGCACCTTGCGGACGGGATGTTGCCCCGGCGGGCGCACCACGTAGACGCCCAGCACCGGCGGAGGGTAGCGCGTCATCACCGGAACCAGCGCTCCGGACGCCAGATGCTCGGTGACCAATAAGGTCGGGACGCCCGCCACGCCGATGCCGGCGAGCGCGGCCGCGACGAGCGCAACCGCGTTGTCGGCCTTGAACCGCCCATGCGGCTTCAACGGGATGATCTCGTCCCCGTCCATCGCCAGCCAGGTTTCATTCCCCTGCATGACGACTTCGTGGGTGCCGAACTCTTCCGGCGTCTCCGGGGCACCGTGCCGCGCGATGTAGGCCGGCGCCGCGACATAGACGGCAGGCGTTTGCCCCACCCGTCTCGCGAGCAGATTTGAGTTGGCGAGATGACCGACCCTGATCGCGCAGTCGAAACCTTCCGCGATCAGATCGACGAAGCGGTCGGTATAGCAGGATCGCACCTGCAACAGAGGGTTGAGGCGCGCCAGCTCCGCGAGCACGGGTGCGAAATGGGTCGGGCCGAAGGTCAAGGGTGCGGCGACCCGGAAGCTGCCGCGCAGTTCGCCCTCCGGCAGGATCGTTTCCCTGGCGATGTCGATTTCGGCGCAGACCCTGGCGGCATGATCCCGGAACGTCACCCCCGCCTCGGTCAGCGCGGCACCGCGCGTGGTGCGCGCCAGCAGCTGGATGCCGAGATCCGCCTCCAGCCGTGCCAGCCGCCGGCTGACGATCGACTTCGATACGCCGAGACGCAGCGCAGCCGCCGTCACCCCGCCCGCATCCGCCACCTCCACGAACGTCCGCAACTCTTCGATATCCATTTCGTGTTCCCCGATGCGCAACACAGCACGTCACGTCGTGACGCTACCGTAGCGATATCGGCGATGGCAAATGCGGGTTCGGCGACGCCCTTCAGCGTCCGCCCGCAACCACCCCGTGCAACCGCAGCCAAGGACCCGTCATGACCTTCCGCAACGGCCTCGACTCGCTTCTTCGTCCCGAGGATTCCGTCCTCGTCCTGATCGATCACCAGCCTTACCAACTGGCCAATCTCAACAGCCATGATCCGCATGCCGTCGTCAACAACACCACCGGCTTGGCGAAGACGGCCAAGCTCTTCGGCGTTCCGACAATCCTGACCAGCGTGATCGCGGATCGCGGCGGCCTGATCTTCAAGCAGGTCACCGACGTGTTCCCCGGCCAGGAGGTGATCGATCGCACCTCCATCAACACGTGGGAAGATCAGAAGGTCGTCGATGCGGTCAAGGCGACCGGGCGCAAGCAGCTGGTCATCGCCGGCCTGTGGACCGAGATCTGCGTCGCGATGCCCGCCATCCAGGCGGCCGGCGAGGGCTGGGACGTGACGGTGATCACCGACGCGTCGGGCGGCACCTCGGTCGAGGCGCACGAGGTCGCCATTCAGCGCATGATCGCCGCCGGAATCAACATGATGACCTGGGTCGCGCTGGCCGCCGAATGGCAGCGCGACTGGGCGCGCGTCGACAGCGCAGGCCCGCTGACCCAGGTCATGATCGACCATGTCGGCGGCAGCGGCATCGCCTACATGTGGGAGCAGCAATTGCTCAACACCCCGGCACCCGCCGTTCCGTCGCCGGGCGTCTGACCCGATCCGGTGGCGAGAGGCCGGCTCCGGGCCCCGTTCCCGGCATCCGGCCCTCGCTGCCAAGGCAGCGGCACCGCGGATGCGCGCCGCAACACACCAGCATGAAGGACCGCAATGGACATCGGCATCGACAGCTTCGCAGCCATCCTTCCCGATCCGCGAACGGGGCTGCTGCCGTCCGCGACCGAGCGCATGGCCGATCTTCTCGAGGAGGTCGTGCTCGCGGACAGGGTCGGCCTCGACGTCTTCGGCATCGGCGAGCACCATCGCGCGGAATTTCTCGATTCCGCACCGGCGATCATTCTGGCCGCCGCGGCCGCACGCACCAGCCGCATTCGGCTGACGAGCGCGGTAACGGTGCTGAGCGCTGTCGATCCGGTGCGCCTGTTCCAGGAATTCGCAACGCTGGATCTGATCTCGAAGGGCCGCGCCGAACTGGTCGTCGGACGCGGATCGTTCGGCGAGGCCTTTCCGCTCTTCGGCCTCGATCCGCAGGCGTATGACGATCTCTTCGCCGAGAAGCTCGATCTCTTCCTGCAGCTCGGCGAGACCAGCCATCCGCGCTGGCAGGGCCACTTTCGCCCTGAACTCAGCGGCCAGGGCGTGTTCCCGCGTCCGCACCAGGATCGGCTGCCGGTGTGGATCGGAGTCGGCGGCACGCCGCAATCCTTCGCCCGCGCAGGCGTGCTCGGGCTGCCGCTGATGGTCGCGATCATCGGCGGCACGTTCGATCGCTTTCGCCCGCTCGTCGATCTCTACCGCGAAGCTGGGGCGCGAGCCGGGCATGATCCGGCGGCGCTCAAGGTGGGTGTCCACGCGCTCGGCTTTGTCGGCGAAACCCATGCCGCGGCCGCCGACGCCTTCTTCCCCGGCTGGGCGCACCTGACCGCAACCGTCGGCCGCGAGCGCGGCTGGTCGCCGCCGACGCGCGCGCAGTTCGACGCCATGGCCGGGCCGGACGGCGCATTCCTGGTTGGAGCGCCGGCGACGGTCGCCGCCAAGATCCGGCGCGCAAGCGAGGTCCTCGGAGGCCTTTCGCGCATCACCTTCCAGATGAGCACCGCGTCGCTCGAAACGGCCGCGATGAAGCGCTCGATCGAACTGCTCGGAACCGAAGTTGCGCCGATGGTGCGCGCCAATCTCGACGATGAAGGAGTACGAACATGATCGAAATGGTCATTGATCAGCGGCGCCGCGATCTCGGCGGCGGGTTCGAGGTCGGGCGGGTGCTGCCCTACGCCAGGCGGCGGATGGTCGGTCCGTTCATCTTCTTCGATCACATGGGCCCGGTCGACATCGCCGCCGGCGCGGACCGAAATCTCGACGTCCGCCCGCACCCGCATATCGGCCTGTCGACGGTCAGCTATCTGTTCTCCGGCGAGATCATGCACCGCGACAGCCTGGGGTACGCGCAGGCGATCCGCCCGGCGGAGGTCAACTGGATGGTCGCCGGGCGCGGCATCACCCACAGCGAGCGGCTGGAGCGTGCCCGGGCGGTCGGCGACCGCATCCACGGCATCCAGGCCTGGGTCGCACTGCCGACCGAATTAGAGGAGACCGCCCCCGCTTTCTCGCACCATGCGGGCGACGACCTGCCGCAATGGCAGGAGGCGGGGGTGAAAGGGCACCTCATCGCCGGCAGCGCCTATGGCCTGGTCGCCGGCGCCGCCACCCATTCGCCCCTCTTCTACGCGCATCTCGACATGGCTGCAGGTGCCACCGCCGAGATCCCCTCCGGTCACAGCGAGCGCGCGCTCTATGTTGCCGCCGGCGAGGTCGAGATGGAGGGTCGAACCTTTGGGGCCGGCAAGATGCTGGTGGTCGGAACCGGCGCTTCGCGGGTCCGGGCGACCGTGCCGGCCACGGTGATGGTGCTTGGCGGCGAGCCGGTCGGCGAGCGCTTCATCTTCTGGAACTTCGTCTCCTCGTCCAAGGACCGCCTGGAACAGGCCGCGTCGGACTGGCGGGCGGGACGCATGAAGCTGCCGGACGCCGACGACCGCGAATTCATCCCGCTGCCGGACGCCCCTGCCCCGTCCGCGCCGGCAATGTCGTGACCGGGCCGCCTTCGGCGACACGCCGGAGCAGCCGGCGGGTCCCGGCCGCGCCGGCGCCGGACCCCGCGACAGGGCCGAGGCAGCGGCCCGGTCACGCCGGCACTGTCGAGCACGTGGAATGGAAGGAAGGACGAAAATGATCGACCTGAATGGCAAGCGCGCGCTGGTGGCCGGAGGATCGCGCGGGATCGGTGCCGCGATCGCAGTGGCGCTGGCCGAGAACGGCGCCGACGTTGCTTTCACCTACCGCAATTCGGCCGAGCAGGCCCGAGCGGTTGCGCAAGCGATCGAGGCGGCCGGGCGCCGGGCCGTGGCGATCCGCGCCGACAGCGCCGATCCGCAGGCGATCGCGCGCGCCGTCGACGAGACCGTCGCTGCTCTTGGCGGGCTCGACATCCTCATCAACAGTGCCGGCATCGGCTCTTACGGCCCGCTCGCCGACCTCGATCTCGGCGAATATCAGACGCTGATGGACGTGAACGTGCGCGCACCGATGCTGTTCGCCAAGGCTGCGATTCCGCATCTGCCGGCCGGCGGCCGCATCGTCACCATCGGTTCGGGTCTCGGCGAGCGGGTGCCCTTCCCGGGCGTCACTGCCTACGCCGTCTCGAAGGCGGCGCTGACCGCGTTCACCCGCGGCCTCTCTCGCGAACTCGGACCCGCCGGCATCACCGTCAATCTCGTGCAGCCCGGGTCGACCGACACCGATGCGAACCCCGCCGGCGGCGACGCTGCCGAGGTCCAGCGGAGCATGACCTCGCTCGGCCGCTATGCCGAGCCGCGGGAGATCGCCAATGCGGTCGTGTTCCTGGCGAGCCCGGCCGCGAGCGTGATCACCGGCGCGATCCTCAACGCCGACGCCGGCGCGCTCGCGTGACGACGCATCCTTTCGGACGACAGGCCGCCACGTCGGCTTTGCCGCCCCGACGTCCCGTGGAGCGACGCTTGGACGTCCATCGTCCCTTCCCATCGATCGCCTCGAGCAAAGGGTGAGAGCATGCGCGAAACCATGAAGGCGATCGTCCTCGCCAAATTCGGCGGCTTCGATGCGTTCGAGATGCGCGATGTTGCCGTGCCCGCCGTCGGATCTCGGCAGGTCCGGGTGCGGGTTCACGCCACCGCAATCAATCCCCTGGATTATCAGATCCGCCGCGGCGACTATGCCGATTACGTGCCGCTCCCCGCCATCATCGGTCACGACGTGTCCGGCGTGGTGGAAGAGACGGGCGCGGACGTCGGCGAGTTCGCAGTCGGCGACGAGGTCTACTACACGCCCAGGATCTTCGGCGGCCCCGGCTCCTATGCGGAGCAGCATGTCGCCGATGTCGATCTGGTCGCCCGCAAGCCGCGCAACATCAGCCATCTGGAGGCCGCAAGCCTGACGCTGGTCGGGGGAACGGTCTGGGAATCTCTGGTGACCCGCGCCCGGCTTGCCGTTCACGAGACCATCTTGATCCACGGCGGTGCCGGCGGCGTTGGCTCGGTGGCGATCCAGCTTGCCAAAGCAATGGGCGCGCGTGTCATCACGACGGCGCGCCGCAGCAACCATGATTTCGTCCGTTCGCTCGGAGCGGACGACGTGATCGACCACCGCGCCGATGACTATGTCGCGGCGGTGGCGGACCTGACGCAGGGGCAAGGGGTGGATGTCGTGTTCGACACGATCGGCGGCGACGCGCTGACGCGGTCCCCGCTCGTCCTTGCCGATGCCGGACGCGTGGTCAGCATCGTCGACATCGCCCAGCCGCAGAATTTGATCGAAGCCTGGGGCAAGAACGCCGCCTACCATTTCGTCTTCACCCGGCAGAATCGGGGCAAGCTAGACGCGCTGACCAACCTCGTCGAACGCGGCCTGATCAAGCCGGTGATAGGTGCGGTGCTGCCCTTGGCCCAAATCGGCGAAGCGCATGAACTGCTCGAAGCGGGCGGCTCGCGCGGGCTTCGCGGCAAGGTGGCGATCGACGTCGCAGGCCAGGTCGTGAACCCATAAACGACCGCTTTCGATAGAACGGTCGAACGTCCAAATAGAGGTACAGAGCGGCTGGTTCGCTTTCGAGTTTGCGGATCGCGTTGGCGGCCGCGAGGCTCGGCCTTTTGATACAGCCAGCCCTCCCCCAGTACCTGCGTCTACGAAACGCAGAAAGTCCCTCGATTTGAAGACCAGGGCCTCACCTATGCGCCAGGCCGGATCGCCCCTACACCCGTCTCGGCGAGCAGCGGAAATCGAGGAGAGCGGGATGCATCGTTGGACTCTGTCGGCCGCGATCGGCGCTGCCGTCATGATCTCCAGCGCAGGCTCGGCGCACGCGGCGCAACCTGTGGTTTCGGGCAGCTATAACCGGGACGAGGAAGGGAGCGACGCGGCCTTCCAAGCGATCGAGAGCGCGCTTGCCGGCCTTCCCAGCGCCCAGCGGCCCCTCGCGCGCATGAGCATGCGCAAGTCCATTGCTACGAGTCGATTCAGGATCTCGCTTGCAGGAAGTCGTTTCTCGATCAAGTACGATGCCAAGACACCGATCGTCCTTTGGATAGGTGGGGAGCCGGTCAGGTGGAAGCTCGTCGAAGGGCTTGTTTTCCATGTGTCGGCCAAAGCGAATGGTGACGCCGTTTCGCTGACATTCCGCGGCGACGACAGCGAGCGGACCACAGTCTATCGCAGCGTCGGGGAACAGTTGGTGGAGGAGACGACCATCATCAGCCCACTTCTCTCTACGCCCATCAGCTACAAGCTCGTCTATAATCGCGAGAATTGACCCGTCGTGGCAACACGGTGCGATGACATCGAACGCGCCACCTGCGGGAGCATCACGGCGTCGGATACCGATTGCACCTGCCAGCTGACTGCCCGTCTCGGAATGCGGGATGCTCACCTCCGCAGTGCATCGTAAGGAGGGGGCATGCCTCGCCACGTCATTCGATGTGGAGGACTGCCCGTCCCGATGCTACGCCCTGCTGATGGATATCGCTCGCCCCTGCGTTTCCGCTCTCCTGCTGCTGGCCCTCTGCGGATGCGGAGGCTCCAGAGGCGGAGCCGAGGATAATGCGTCGACAGCGCTGGCCAACCCGGACGGCGGCGAGCTCGCGCAGGCCCAGGCCTATGTCGCCCAGTTCACCACCGACACTCCGGATCGCTGCTTCAGCGACGTCGAACTGAACCAGCCCGCTCTGGAGTCGCGGACAGGTGATGGGCTCGGATCGGGAGTCACGCCGGTGCGGGTCGTCGTCGCGATCGATGGCTCCGGATCGATGGCGGGTCGGATCGGCGGGCAGACCAAGCTCGATCTCGCCCGCGAGGCGGCGACGCGATTCATCGACGGGCTGCCGGCGTCGGTCGAGGCCTCGTTGCTCGTCTTCGGCCAGCAGGGCGACAACAGTGAGGCCGGCAAGGCGAAGTCCTGCGCGGGAGTCGACCTGCTCGCGCCGATGTCGAACGATCGCGCGCAGCTCGGCGCCGCCGTGTCGCGAGTGCGGGCGGTGGGCTGGACGCCGCTCGCCGCCGGCCTGGCACGCGCCGAGACGCTGCTCGCCCGCGCATCCACCCCGGGAGAGCAGGTCATCTACGTCGTCTCCGACGGCGAGGAGACGTGCGGCGGCGATCCTGTCGCGGCCGCGCGGCGGATCAACGGCGGCACGACCCGCGCCATCGTCAACATCATCGGCTTCGGCCTGCCGTCGGGCGAAGCGGCGGCGCTGAAGGCTGTCTCCGCTGCCGGCGGCGGTACTTTCGTGAACGTCGACAGCCGCGCCGCCTACGACCGAACGTTCGCGCAGTTGCGCGAATCCAACCGCCAGACCGGCAACGCCCTGCGCCGAAGCAACGCCGTCACCGGCAACGCTTTGCGCACGTCGAACGCGATCACCGGCGCCGCTTTGTGCATCAGCAATCTGATCACCGGCGAAAGCCTTCGGATGAGCAACGACCTCACCTCCCGCAGCCTCCGGGACGAGGCCCTGCCCTTCGCGCCCACGGCCCGGAAGCTGCTGAAGCAACGGCATGATGCCCTGCAGGCGCGGCTGAAGCGCTTCGAGGCGCGCCTGCAGGGCGACGATGCCGCCACGCGTGCGACGATCGATGCGGCGGCAGACGCGGCCCGCTAGCGAGCTGGCACTCAGCCAGACTAAGGATTGCGCTATTCGCAACTTTTGCTTGCTTTCGGTGCCGCTCGGCGGTAAGGAACAGGATGGGAACGTAGCGGTGTCTGCAGCCGCGCGTCACTCGCGAATTTCCGCGGCCAGTTAAGATCGTACGAGCGCAACCCACGTTACGGGATCTGCAGTCTTTGACAGCGTGAACAAGGAAGTTCGGCTGCTCGCACAGGGTGCCGTCGCGTGCACCGCACGCGCCCTGCGCCGCCGCCCGTCACCTGTATTTCACCTGTTCTTACGGTCGTGGGAGGTGGTCGGACGAACGGAAGACATACCGGACAGCCGCGTCTTCATCCGGCTCAGACACCCGCACCGCCCTGCGCCGCCGTCCGTCACCTGTATTTCACCTGTTATTACTGGCGACGCTCCGACGACCGGGAGGCGTACAGGCCATCCGCATGTCCGCCCGGCTCGGACGCCCTCGTCCGCACCAAACGCCCTCTGCGCCGTTCAGTCATCACCTGTATTTCACCTGTTCTTACGGCCCAGCGGAACGCAATGCGCTTTAGGATGCAAGTTCGGTGATCGTGCGCTGCAGGACATCCACCCTGTAAGGCTTCGCCAGAAAACGGCCGTCGTCGGGCACATCCCGGTCCTGCAGGAAGGTGTCGCCCGAGGTCAGCACGATCCTGATCGACGGCCACCGATCGTGGACGATCCGGGCCAGCTGCAATCCGTCCATCGTTCCGGGCATCCTGATGTCGGAGAAGAGGATGTGAACCTCCTCGGCGCCCTGCAGAATCGTCAGGGCTTCATCGGCGCTCGAGGCCTCCACGACATCGTAGCCGGCCTCGGCCACCGCATCGGCACCGATCAGCCGCACCATGGCTTCATCTTCGACGATCAACACCTTCATAAAGACCTCTGACCTTAAGACCCTCTCGCGTTCGGTCCGACCCAACATAGATCAGGAATTCAGAACGGCGCTCGCACGGCGATGTTCCTGCGCGCTTCCTTTTTTGCAGCTTTTTCTGATGCTTGGTGGCGAAACCTTCCACAAGGATCTGGATCAGCACTCCGACGCCCTCGCCACTGAAACGGCGACGGAAAATCCAACCGGCATCTGCTTTCTTGCCCGGCGGAGGCAGCCTGGAGACGCGGGGCGACAATACTTGGGACGCCCGTCACCTGTGCCGCGCGCGCCGCCAGCCGCCGCCTGTATTTCACCTGTTCTTTCGGGCGGGCGAACCAACGGCCAGCATGCCCACCAGCATCCGCGTCTCACCCGCCAGGCCACCCTGATGGACAAGGCGACGATGCTCCGAAGCTCTGGGTGACGGTAACAGCTGTTCCGATCAGATCGGACGACCAAGCCGCCGTGGCCGAGGCGCTCGGCGGCTCTTAGGCGACGGTCAGAGCGTAGAGGCTGATCAGCAGAAGGAGGCATCCTCCGGACAGGCTCCACCAGAATCGTACCGGCTGCGCCTTGCGACGCACCGGTGTGCCCCACCATGCGCTCGGCCTGCTGACGATGAGCGGTACAAGGACGCCGATCGCGATTGCGATCCAGAGCCACGGCTTCATCCAGTCGGGGAACATCGGCAGTGTCTAACATCACACCGTTTACGTCTGCAACGACGACGCCCCGATGCCCCCTGCCCGCCTGCGGGCGGCAGCGGCGAAGGAACCCGCGCGCGCTCCGTCGATTGAATCGGAAACGAATCGATCCGGAGCATGTTCGATGGCCGCACGCGCATATTGGAAGGGGCAGATCAGGCTGGCCTTGGTCTCGATCCCGGTCGAGATCTTCAGCGCGACCAAGAGCGGCGCCGCGATCGCGTTCAACCAGATCCACGAGCCGACCGGCAAGCGTATCAAGTACGAAAAGGTCGTGCCCGGCGTCGGCCCGGTCGATCCGGAGGACATCGTCAAGGGCTTCCAATATGAGAAAGGCTCCTACGTCCTCGTCAACGACGAGGAACTGGAGGCGGTGAAACTCGAATCGAAGAAGACGTTGGAGCTCACCCAGTTCGTCGATTACGACGAGGTCGACGTCCTCTATTACGAGAAGCCCTATTACGTCGTCCCCGCCGACGATCTCGCCGAGGAGGCGTTCATCGTCCTGCGCGAAGCCCTTCGCCGGACACGCAAGGTCGGCGTCGGCCAGCTCGCGCTGCGCGGCCGCGAATATCTGGTGAGCCTCAAGCCCTGCGGCCGCGGCCTGGTGCTCGAGACCCTGCGCTACGCCGACGAGGTCAACAAGGCGCGCGACTATTTCCGCGACATCTCCGATGCCAAGCCCGACGAGGATCTGCTCGACCTCGCCGAGACCCTGATCGAGCGCAAGACCGCCGATTTCGACGCCTCCAAATTCCATGATCGCTATATCGAGGCGGTCCAGGATCTGATCGAACGCAAGCGCAAGGGCGCGACCATCCACCCCGAGGAAGACGAGGCGCCCGCCAAGGGTACCAACGTCATCGACCTGATGGCGGCGCTGAAACGCTCGATCGAGAAGCCGGGGGCGAGCGGCGGCGAGGAGAGCGGAACCAAGAAAGCGCCGGCGAAGAAGGCCCCCGCCAAGAGCACGGCCAAGGCCCCGGCCAAGAAGGCCCCTGCCAAGGCGGCGCCCGCAAAGGCGGCACCGGCGAGGAAAAGAGCGTGAGGGATAAGATCCTCCCCGAGCTGTGCTCGGGGAGGGGGACCGCCCGGCGCAGCCGGGGGGTGGAGGGGGGCTTATGCAGCGCACTGCACCGCCCCCCCTCCACCACGCCGCTGCGCGCAACGGCTGCTGCGCAGCCGGTTCCGGCTCTCGGAACGCCCCCGGCGTTCCGACCCGCCTTCACTCCCCTCCCCGTTCCGGGGAGGATCTGAGACGTGGCAAAACCCGCCAACCCCCTCGAAACTTACAACCAGAAGCGCGACTTCGCGAAGACTGCGGAACCGAAGGGCACTTTCGACAAACTCTCCTGGGGCGAGGGCCATGGCTTCATGGTCCAGAAGCACGACGCCACCCGCCTCCATTACGATTTCCGGCTCGAGCTCGACGGCGTGCTGAAGAGCTGGGCGGTGCCCAACGGTCCCAGCCTCGATCCGGCCGACAAGCGCCTGGCCGTCCGCACCGAAGACCATCCCCTCTCCTACGCCACCTTCGAGGGGATCATCCCCAAGGGCGAATATGGCGGCGGCACGGTGATGCTGTGGGATCGCGGCATCTGGATCCCCCATCCCGGCAAGGATCCGCGCAAGACCCTGGAGGAAGGCCATCTCCATTTCACCCTCGACGGCGAGCGGATGCAGGGCGAGTGGATCATGATCCGCATGAAGGGCCGCCCGCGCGACCGCGGCGAGAACTGGATCCTGAAGAAGGTCACCGACGAACATGCCGGCGGCTCGATGGCCCTCACCGAACGCTTTCTCACCAGCATCAAGACCGGCCGCACGATGCAGGAAATCGCGGCGGAGGCAAAGGCGAAGGAGCTGAAGAGCTGGCTCAAGGGGCTTGAGCCGAAGAAAAATCCTCCCCGAGCTCTGCTCGGGAAGGGGGGTGTAGGCGGGTCGGCAGGCCGGGGGCCTGCCGAGAGCCGGAACCGGCTGCAAAGCAGCCGTCAGTCGAAGACTGGTGGAGGGGCAAACGGCGCCGGCGCCCCACCGCAGGGTGCAGAAGGGGCCACTAGCGCCCAGTCTGCCCCTCCACCCCGCCGCTCCGCGGCACGGTCCCCCTCCCCGAGCAAAGCTCGAGGAGGAGGCGGGCAAGGCGCCCTTCCCCTCCCCGCCTTCCGCGAGCCGCGAAAGGCGACGCTCGCCGATCACGTCCCCTCCGGATCCGGCTGGATCCACGAGATGAAATATGACGGCTATCGCTGCCTGCTGGCGATCGCCGGCGGCAAAGCGAAAGTCTACACCCGCTCCGGGCTCGACTGGTCGGACAAGTTCCCGGAGATCGTCGACGCCGCGGCATCGCTGGAGGTCGGCTCCGCCTTGCTCGATGGCGAGATCGTCAGCCTCGACGACAAGGGCTCGTCGAGCTTCTCGGCGCTCCAGCAGGCGATCGGCGAAGGCGGCCGCGGTCTCACCCTGTTCCTGTTCGATGCGCTCGAGATCGACGGCGAGGACGTGTCGCGCCTTCCCAATATCGAACGCAAGGGCCGCCTCGCCACCCTGGTCGGCGAAGGCAAGCCGCCGATCCTGCTCTATGCCGAGCATATCGTCGGCCATGGCGAAGAGCTGTTCCGGGCGATGTGCGACGCCGGCCAGGAAGGGATCATCTCCAAGCGTGCCGACGCCTCCTATCGTTCGGCGCGGACCAAGACCTGGCTCAAGATCAAGTGCATCCAGCGCCAGGAATTCGTCATCATCGGCTGGACTCCGAGCGAGGCCAAGGCGCGCGGCTTCCGCTCGCTGCTGCTCGCGGTCAACGAAGACGGGGCGTTACGCTATGTCGGCAAGGTCGGCACCGGCTTCTCGATGGCCTTGATCCAGGAACTGCTCGCCAGGCTGAAGCGGATCGAGGTCAAGACCGCGCCGACCGCCGTCCCCCGCGCGGAGGCGCTCGGCGCGCATTGGGTCAAGTCCGAACTGGTCTGCGAGATCGCTTTCGCCGAATTCACCTCGGAAGGGGTGATCCGCCACGGCAGCTTCCTCGGCCTGCGCGGCGACAAGAAGGCCGGCGAAGTCGTCAGGGAACTGCCGCAGCCGATCGCCGAGCCCAGCAGCGACGACATCAAGATCACCAATCCGGAGCGCGTGATCTTTCCCGACGCCGGCGTCACCAAGCAGGAACTGGTCGATTATTACCGCGCAATAGGCCCGGTGATGATGGCCTGGGCGGCGCAGCGGCCGCTCAGCCTCGTCCGCTGCCCGCAGGGCCGCGACAAGAAATGCTTTTTCCAGAAGCACAATACCGGAAGCTTCGGCCGCCACGTCCACCAGATCGAGATCGAGGAGAAGAAGGGCCAGACCGAGGATTATGTCTATGTCGACGATACTGCCGGCCTGATCGCCTGCGTGCAGATGGGCACGATCGAATTCCACGGCTGGGGCTCGCCGGTGGCCGATATCGAGAAGCCCGACCGGCTGATCTTCGACATCGATCCCGACGAAGGCCTCGATTTCGCCGAGACCAAGCGCGCCGCCCGCGATCTCCACCGCTATCTCGCCGACATGGGTCTGCAGAGCTTCCCCCTGCTGACCGGCGGCAAGGGCGTCCACGTGGTCGTGCCGCTCACGCCCGACGCGGAATGGCCCGAGGTCAAGGATTTCGCCCAGCGTTTCTGCATCGCCCTGGCGACGGCCGAGCCCGAACGCTTCACCGCCAATCTCGCCAAGGCGAAGCGCAAGGGCCGGATGTTCCTCGATTACCTCCGCAACCAGCGCGGCGCGACCGCGATCATGCCTTATTCGGCGCGCGCCCGCGAAGGCGCGCCGGTGTCGGCGCCGATCAGCTGGGACGAACTGGACGACATGCAAAGCGGCGCCCGTTTCAGCGTCCGCGATTCCGCACTCCTGCTCGAACGCGCGTCGAGCCGCGCCCTCCAGGGCTGGGGCGAAGCCAGCCAGACTCTACCGGATCTTTAAGCCATGACGATCGACATCAACACCGCAACCAAGGAAGAAATCGATGCCGTCGAAGGCCTTCAAGGCCACGGCCACGAAATTGTCCGCTTTAGGGAGGAACGCGGCGGCTTCACCGAATTGCGCCAGCTGGACGAAGTGCCGGGGCTTAGCGGAAAGGTGGATGCGGACACTCTGAAGCGGATCTGCGTTTGAGGCGGGGGGCTTCTTGTCAGGCGCACGTCTTTACGCCACGGGCAATGGTCCGACGGTCTCGGTGCCGCGCACGGATTTGGAGATGAGATGAGCGATCCGGAATTGGTCAACGAAGGCGGCCCGGTCTCCTCGGGCCTTCCCGAACTCGACTACATCCTTGCCGGCGGATATGCCGCCAACCGCGTCCATCTGGTCGAAGGCGAGCCGGGCGCCGGCAAGACCACCCTCGGTCTTCAATTCCTGCTCGAAGGCAAACGCAAGAACGAGCGCTGCCTCTATATCACCCTTTCGGAGAGCAGGGCAGAACTCAAGCATACCGCGAGCACCCACGGTTGGGACCTCGACGGGATCGAGATCTTCGAGCTGGTGCCGCCCGAATTGAGCCTCGATTCCGAGCGCGAGCAGTCGATCGTCTACGCCTCGGATCTCGAACTCGGCGAAACCGTCCAGATGGTCATGGACGAGGTGCAGCGGGTCGCCCCCGCGCGGATCGTGTTCGACAGCCTGTCCGAAATCCGTCTGCTGGCGCAGGGACCGCTGCGCTTCCGCCGTCAGGTGCTCGCGCTCAAACATTATTTCGCGCAGCGCAATTGCACCGTTCTGTTCCTCGACGATCTCACCCAGACTCACGAGGATCTCAGCCTCCACAGCCTCGCCCACGGCGTGCTTCGGCTCGACCAGATCGCGATCGGCTACGGCGCGGAGCGCCGCCGCCTGCGGATCTGGAAGATGCGCGGGCGCGCCTTCAAGGGCGGCTATCACGACATCGCGATCCGCACCGGCGGCATGACCATCTTCCCACGGCTCGTAGCGGCCTCGCATCCGGAGGCCGGCCGGCCCGACCTGCGGGCGCAAAGCGGCATCGCGGAACTGGACGATCTCGTCGGCGGCGGCCTCGACTACGGCACTGCCAATCTCATCGTCGGTCCGTCGGGCTCGGGCAAGTCGACGCTGATTCTCCAATATCTCTACGCCGCGCTGAAGCGCGGCGAAAAGGTGCTGGTGGTCAGCTTCGACGAGACCGAACGAGTCTTCATGCGGCGCGCCATCGGGCTCGGCATGGATCTCTCCGACGCGATCCGCGACGGGCTGTTCACCTTCCGGCAGGTCGATCCGGCCGAACTCTCGCCGGGCGAACTGACCGCTTTGGTCCGCGAGCAGGTCGAAGGCGGCACATCGATCGTCTGCCTCGATTCCCTTACCGGTTATCAGCATGCGATGACGGAGGAGAAATACATGCTCCTCCAGATGCACGAGATCGTGACCTATTTGAACCAGCAGGGCGTGCTTACTTTCCTGATCCTCGCGCAGAGCGGAATGGTCGGCCAGATGCAGTCGCCGGTGGACCTCACCTATCTTTCGGATGCGGTCATCCTGCTGCGCTTCTTCGAAGCCCGGGGTGAGATCCGACGGGCTCTGTCGATGCTCAAGAAGCGCACCGGCGCGCATGAATCGACCATCCGCGAGCTGAAGATCGACGGCGGCGGCATTCGCGTGGGCGAGAAGCTGGATGGCTTCCGCGGCGTGTTGACCGGCGTGCCGGTGTTCGAGGGCGACGCCAAGCTGATCGAGGAGCGCCGTGACCAGCGCGGCTGACGATATTTTCCTCGTCATCGCACCTTCGGGGCGCGACGCGAAGGTGGTCGGCGATCTGCTCGGCAGCGCTGGCCTGCTCTGGCAGGCCGACAATGACGGCGAAGCCCTGCTCGACGCGCTGGCAGAGGGAAAATGCGCAGGCGCCGTCGTCACCGACGATGCGCTGTCGCGGATCGATTCCGAGCGCCTGCGCGACGCGATCGAACGACAGCCGCCCTGGTCGGACTTCCCGTTCGTCCTGCTCAGCCGCCGTGGCGATACACGGCAGGGATCGCGGTCGATCGAGGATCTGGTCAACGTCACCATCCTCGAACGCCCCCTGCATCCGGCCTCTTTGATCAGCGCGGCGCGGGCGGCGTTGCGCGGCCGCAAGCGTCAGCGCCTGGCTGCGCGTCATCTTTCCGATCTCGAAATCGCCCAGGCGCAGTTGCGCGAGCTCGCCGGATCGCTCGAAGCGAAGGTGATCGAGCGCACCCGCGATCTCGCCGCCGCCAACGATCGCCTGACCGCCGAGATTGCGGAGCGCGAGCGTGCCGAGGCACGCCTGCTCCAGGCCCAGAAGATGGAAGCGGTCGGACAGCTGACCGGCGGCATCGCCCACGATTTCAACAATCTGCTGACCGCGATCGTCGGCTCGCTCGATCTGCTGCTCCGCCGCACCGACGACGAGAAATTGCGCCGGCTCGCCCGCAATGCGCTCGAGGCCGGCGAGCGCGGCGCCCGTCTCACCGGCCAGTTGCTCGCTTTCTCGCGCCGCCAGCGCCTCTCCCCCACCCCGGTCCAGCCCAACGATATCATCTCCGGAATGGGTGATCTGCTCGCCCGCTCGATCGGCCCGCACGTTCGCGTCGAGACCCGGCTCGATGCCAATCTTTGGCAGGCGCTTGCAGATCCGACCCAGCTCGAGGTGATGATCCTCAACCTCGCGATCAACGCCCGCGACGCGATGCCGTCGGGCGGCCGCCTGACCATTGCGACCGCCAATCTCGAGCATGTGCCCGCGTCCCTGCAAGCGGAGCTTCCGGACGGGGAATATGTGGCGATCTCGGTCGCCGACACCGGCACCGGCATGAGCCCGGCCGTCCTCGCCCGCGCGTTCGAGCCCTTCTTCACCACCAAGGAGGTCGGCAAGGGCACCGGCCTCGGCCTTGCCCAGCTCTACGGCTTCGCAAAGCAATCGGGCGGCACCGCGAGGATCGAGAGCCGCGAAGGCCACGGCACCGTTGTCACCATCTATTTGCCGCGCACCCGCGAACAGACGGAGGCCGAGGCGCCACGCCCGCTCGCCGCCCGTCCCGCCACCCGCGCGCGCATTCTGGTGGTGGACGATGACGACGACGTCCGGCTCGTCGCTGCCGCCATGGTCGAGGAACTGGGCTACGAGGTGGTCGCCGAAGCCTGTGGCGATGCCGCGCTGAAACGGCTCGATCAGCAGGAGTTCGCGCTGCTGCTGACCGATGTTGCCATGCCCGGCATGAACGGGGTCGATCTCGCCGCCCGCGCCGCCCAGATCCGCCCCGATCTGCCGATCCTGTTCGCAAGCGGCTATGCCGACATCCAGACCTTCGGCGAGGAACTGAGCGACGACCGTTTGCTCAAGAAGCCCTACCGGATCGCCGATGTCGCGGCGCGGATCAGCGCCATCCTGACGCCCCAGCAGAGCACCGGAAAAGTGGTTCCGCTGCGCCGGCCATGAACCCGAACCGCCGTGGTGTATTAGCCGGCTAGGGCGCTTTTCCCCTTGCACTCACCATTGGCCCTGCCCCATTTAACCAGCGACACATGATGAGGGAGCAACGATGGCCACCGAAACCAAGCTCAAGCTGGAAGCGCCCGAGGCGCTGACCACCGTCGAGCCGGAGCAGGCCGCGGGCCTGGTGCCGATCGAGGACGGGGTGAAATCCAAGCTGGAGACGGTCGCCGACAAGTTCGTGAGCGAGCTCGTCGCGGCGGATGCCAACAGCCCCGAATTCGGCCGCAAGGTCGACGAGCTCACCAACATGGGCCGCAAGCAGATCGCCGATGCGGCAGGGGCGTCCAATCGCTTCCTCGATCGTCCGGTCAAGGCGATCGACGCCGACAACGGCATCGGCGCCAATTTGAGCGAGCTGCGCCGCACCGTCGAGGATCTCGATCCCGGCAAGCAGGGCAATCTGCTCGCGCCGAAGAAATTGTTCGGGATCATCCCGTTCGGCAACAAGATGCGCAATTATTTCGACGGCTACAAGAGCGCGCAGAGCCACATCTCGACCATCCTTTCCAGCCTCGCCTCGGGCAAGGACGAGCTGCTGATGGACAATGCCGCGATCGACACCGAGCGCGCGTCCTTGTGGAAGACGATGGGCCAGCTCGAGCAGATGATCCACATCTCCAAGCTGCTCGATGCCAAGCTCGAGGACAAGGCCAACGAGCTCGACGCCACCGAGCCGGCCAAGGCCAAGGCGCTGCGCGAGACCGCCCTGTTCTACACCCGCCAGCGCACCACCGATCTGCTGACGCAGATGGCGGTGACGGTGCAGGGCTATCTCGCCCTCGATCTCGTCAAGAAGAACAATGTCGAGCTGATCAAGGGCGTCGACCGCGCCTCGACCACCACCGTCTCCGCGCTGCGCACGGCGGTGACGGTCGCGCAGGCACTGACCAATCAGAAGCTGGTGCTCGATCAGATCACCGCACTCAACACCACCACCGCAAACGTGATCGATTCGACCGGCAATATGCTGCGCAACCAGACCGCCCAGATCCACCAGCAGGCGGCCTCGGCGACGATCCCGCTCGAGACGTTGCAGCGCGCCTTCCAGAACATCTACGACACGATGGACAGCATCGATCAGTTCAAGCTGCAGGCGCTGTCCAGCATGAAGCAGACGGTCAACACCCTGTCGACCGAGGTCGAGAAGAGCCGCGGCTATATCGCGCGCGCCGAGGGCGTCGAGCAGAACCGCCTGTCGGGCAGCAGCGCACCGTCGCTGCTGGCGCCGGTCGAGCGCTAAATGGCAGGTCCTCCGCGCAGCGTCGACGAAGCCATCGCCCGGTTCGACGAGGCGGTGGCCCGCTATGACGGGACCAGCCGCGAGGCGGCGGTTGCGCGGCGCCGGCACTATCAGCGCGCGGCGCGCTCGCTCGGCAAGCGCATCGCCGGCATGGGCGCCGCCATCGTCGCCCTGATCGTCGCGACGATCGCCTTCGGCCTGATCGTCGGGCCGATCGGCATCAACGGCCTGTTCGTCGTCGCCTTCCTGACGCTCGTCATCCTCCTGCTCTTCTCCTTCTGGCCGAGCGAGCCGAAGCGGGTGGAGTATAACGAGCAATTGCCGACCAAGGCGGTGGTCCGGCAGCTCGACAGCCTGCTGGTGCGGGAGCGCGCCGCCTTGCCGGCGCCGGCCGCGCGACGGGTAGACGAGATCAGCGCCACCCTTCCCCTGCTCGAATCCCGGCTCGCCGAGATCGACGCGCTCGATCCGCTCGCTCAGGACGCACGTCGGCTGATGGGCAAGCACCTCCCCGATCTGCTCGAGCGCTACGAGCGCGTGCCTGCCCAATATCGCCAGGAGCGCGACGGCGAGGGGCTGACGGTCGACGAGCGGCTGGTGACGAGCCTCGACGCCGCCCGTGGCACGCTCGACGACATCGCCGCCAGGCTTGCCGAGAGCGAACGGCAGAAGTTCGAGACGCAGGGCCGTTTCATCGAGAGCCGCTACAAGGATCCGAGCGGCCTGTCCAACACGTGATCAAGAACGCTCTCGGTGACATGGTCGGCGCGGCCGGGGACTTCCTGCGCCGCCACCTCAAATCGAAGGCGGTCCGCGAGGCCGAGAAGCGCCGCCAGGATCGTCGGAAGCAGCTCGCCTGGCAGAAAGCGAAAAGGGCGAGCATGCTTGGCGGCGCCTCCGCGGTCGGTGCATTCGGCTATGCGATGACGGTGACGCCGATGGCGATGGCCGCGGTTGCCGCCGGCGCCGCCGCAGTGGTCGGCATGGCCGCGTCCGGCCTTTGGCAGGGCCGCAAGCCCGCCACCTTCTCGCGCGAGGAGCTCGCCGCTCTGCCCTGCCAGGCCGAGGAATGGCTGCTCGAACAGAGACTGCTGCTGCCGGACAGCGTCTCGCCGACGCTCGATGCCATCCTGGTCAATCTCGGCGATCTGCCCGGCCATCTTGCCGAAGCCGATCCGCGCTCCACCCTCGCCTGGGATGCGCGCAAGCTGATCGGCGAGCATCTGCCCAATCTGGTCGAAGCCTGGTGCAAGCTGCCCGCCGTGACGCGCGAACGCGATCCGGAGACAAGACGCCGGTTCGAGGATGGTCTCGGCACCATCGCCGAGGAGATCGCCCGCCTGACCGAGGAAGCGAGCCGGGACGAGCGCATGCGGGTCGAAACCCACGGCCGTTTCCTCGACGCCCGCTATCGTGATGGATTGTCCGATCCCTAAGCGGTTGCTGTCCAGGACCCTTCCCGATCGCTTCATCCTGTGGCTGCTGGCGACCGTTGCCGTCGGAACCCTGCTGCCGGTCCACGGCCTCGCCGCGGAGGCGGTGGACTGGCTGACGCTCGCCGCCATCTTCACCCTCTTCTTCCTCCACGGCGCGCGCCTGCCGCGCGAGGCGCTGCTCGGCGGCCTGACCGACTGGCGTCTCCACCTCGCCATCCTCGGCATGACCTTCCTCATCTTTCCGCTGTGCGGAGTGGCTTTGTCCCACCTCTTTCCGAGCCTGCTGTCGCCGATGCTGTGGACCGGCCTGCTCTTTCTCTGTGCCTTGCCGTCGACCGTGCAATCGTCGATCGCCTACACCTCGCTTGCCGGCGGCAACGTCGCCGGCGCAGTCGCGGCGGCGGCCTTCTCCAATCTGATCGGCGTGTTCCTGACGCCCGCCCTGGTCGGCCTGATGCTGGAGACGCAGGGTGCGCAGATCTCCTTCTCGGGGATCGGCAAGATCGTCCTTTTGCTGTTCCTCCCCTTCGTGCTCGGCCATGGCCTGCGCCGCTGGATCTTTCCCGTGATCAAGGATCGCCCGACCCTGACGACCATCGTCGACAAGGGCACCATCCTGCTCGCCGTCTACGGCGCCTTCTCCGCCGCCGCGGTCGAGCGCCTGTGGACCCGGATCCCGCCGGGGCAGATCGGCATCGTCTTCCTGTTCTGCGGCCTGCTGCTGGCGGCGGTGCTCGCCGCCGCCTGGTCCGTCGGCCGCGCCTTTCCGCGGGAGAGCCGGGCCGCGATCCTGTTCTGCGGATCGGTCAAGTCGCTGGCGAGCGGCGCGCCGATGGCACGCATCCTCTTTCCCGGCGCCGCCGCGGGCATCGTCCTGCTGCCGATCATGCTGTTCCACGCGATGCAGCTGATCGTCTGCGCCTGGATCGCCGCCCGCATGGCGCGGCGGCTCTGAGGGTCAGTCGCTCGCGGCGGCGAGGATGCGTCGGGCCTGGACGAGATGGGGCCGGTCGATCATGCGTCCTTCCAGCGACAGCGCACCCGCATCGGGCGCGGCTGCGAATGCCGCGACCACCGCGCGGGCATGGTCGATCTCGGCGTCGCTCGGCGTGAACGCATCGTTGATCACCGGCACCTGCGCTGGATGGATCGCCATCATGCCGGTGAAGCCGTCGCGCCGCGCCCGCGCTGCATACGCGGCGAGACCATCGAGATCACGAAAGGCGGGATAGACGGTCTCGATCGGCCGCACCCCCGCCGCCGCCGCGCCGAACAGGCAGAGCGAGCGCGCCAGCTGGTAAGGCGCCGTGTAGCTGCCGTCCTCTTCGCGCGAGGTCGAGGCGCCGATCGCCGCCGGCAGATCCTCCGCCCCCCAGGTCAGCCCCTCCAGCCGCGCGGCGCCGCCATAGCTGCCGAGTTGGAACATCGCCGCCGGCGTCTCGGTCGCAATGGCGAGGATCCGCGCGGTCGCATTGCCCCGTGCAGTGAGCCGCCGCGCGAGATCGTCGACCGAGGCCCCGCCCTCCGCCTTGGGCAGCACGATCCCGGCCGGCTGGACCGTGCTCAGCGCGTCGAGATCCTGCTCGACGTCCGGCGTGTCGAGCGGATTGATTCGTACCCAGAGCCTCTCCACGGGGTTCGCGGCAACAAAAGCGGCAACCTGGCGCCGCGCCTCCGGCTTGGCCGACGCGGCAACCGCATCTTCGAGGTCGAGGATCAACGCATCGGCGCCCGAGGCCAGCGCCTTCGCCATGCGATCCGGCCGATCGCCGGGGACGAACAGCAGCGAGCGCAGCTTCATCTGAATTCTCCCCGAGCTTGCCTCGGGGAGGTGGCAGCCCGCAGGGCTGACGGAGGGGCTTGCACGGCGGCGGAGCAACCTCTCCACCCCCGCCTGCGGCGGCGGTCCCCCTCCCCGTGCCGGGAAGGATCAAGAAACCAGGGCTTCACCCCCGCCTCCGCATCAACGCCGTCCGCTCGCACACGCAGACCAGCTCGTCGCGCTGGTTGAGCATGCGATGCTCGAACGTGACGATGCCGGCATCAGGACGCGAGCGGCTGTCCTTCAGCGCGATCACCTCGGTCTCGGCGCGCAGCGTGTCGCCGACGAACACCGGCTTGGGCATCCGCACCTTGTCGTAGCCGAGATTGGCGACCAGCGTGCCGAGCGTGGTGTCGCCGACCGACAGGCCGACCATCAACGCGAAGGTGAAGGTGCCGTTGACGACGATCCGGCCGAACTCGGTAGTCGCCGCATATTCGGCATCGAGGTGCAGCGGCTGCGGATTGTGGGTGAGGGTCGAGATCAGCAGATTGTCGGTCTCGGTTACCGTACGGTGCGGCTGATGGCTGAGGCGATCGCCCAGCGTCCAATCGTCGAAATAGCGCCCCGACATCACACCTCCGTCATCCCGGCGCGGGCCGGGATCTCAGCGAGATTCAAGCGCAGGTGCATCCGCGCCCTGAGATCCCGGCCGTCGCGGGGATGACGGGATTTGCTCATGCCTCGTCCTTCTCCACCCGCACCAGCAAGGCGCCCTCGGTCACCTGTTCGCCTTCGGCGACCTGCAGTTCCGCCACGATGCCGTCGAACGGCGCGACCAGGCTGTGCTCCATCTTCATCGCTTCCAGCGTGACCAGCTTCTGCCCCTTGGCGACTCTGTCCCCCTGCCTGGTGTCGACCGACAGCACCCGTCCCGGCATCGGCGACACCAGGCTGCCGTCCCCGGCCGCGCCGCCACCGGCAGCGCCGCCCACCCCGGGCAGGGTGAAGGCGAAGGCCTGGCCGGAGGCGAAGACGAGGACGTTCTCGCCCTGCGCGGTGGCGATGCCCTCGATCGGCGGATCGCCGCCGGCGTCGACCAGGCGCGTCTCGCCGCCATGCGCGATCGCGACGCTGAGATCGGGCGCGGCGTTGAGCCGGAAGCCCTGCAACGCATCCCAGGGCTCCCCCTCCCCGCCGCTGCCGAAATCGGACGCGAGCAGGGCCGTCGCGGCGAGGTTCCACACCGGCTCGCCCGGATTGCTGTCGGGCACCAGCCGATCGATGCGCGACGGGATGAAGGCGGTGTCGACGTCGCCGTTCCGGAAATCGGTATGGTCGGCGGCCCTGGCGAGAAAGGCGGCGTTGGTCTTCACCGGCCAGATCTCAAGCTGCTCGAGGGTGTCGACCAGCCGATCGATCGCCTCGTCGCGGGTGGAGGCGTGAGCGATCAGCTTGGCGATCATCGGATCGTAATAAGGGCTGATCCGGTCCCCCTCCTCGACCCCGGTGTCGACGCGAAGGCCGCGGCCGAGCACGAAATGGTCGAGCCGCCCGGTCGAGGGCAGGAATTCGTGGGCGGGGTCCTCGGCGTAGAGCCGCGCCTCCATCGCATGCCCGCGTATCCGCAATTCCTCCTGACGCAGCGGCAGCCGCTCGCCACTGGCGACGCGGAGCTGCCACTCGACCAGATCCTGGCCCGTAATCTCCTCGGTCACCGGATGCTCGACCTGGAGGCGCGTGTTCATCTCCATGAACCAGATGCGGTCGGGCCGAAGCCCTTCGGACGCATCGGCGATGAACTCGATCGTCCCCGCGCCGACATAGTCGACCGCCTTCGCCGCCTTGACCGCGGCGCCGCAGACCGCCTCCCGGGTCGCCGCGTCCATGCCCGGGGCCGGCGCTTCTTCGATCACCTTCTGATGGCGGCGCTGCAGCGAGCAGTCGCGCTCGAACAGGTGGACGACGTTGCCGTGGCTGTCGCCGAACACCTGCACCTCGATGTGGCGCGGACGCTCGATATATTTCTCGATCAGTACCCGGTCGTCACCGAACGACGCCGCCGCCTCGCGCTTGCACGAGGCGAGCATGTCGGCGAATTCTTGCGACTGGTTGACCCGGCGCATGCCCTTGCCGCCGCCGCCGGCGACCGCCTTGATCAGCACCGGATAGTTGATCGCATCGGCTTCGCTCTTCAGCCGATCGGGAGACTGGTCGTCGCCGAGATAACCGGGCGTGGTCGGCACGCCCGCCGCGTCCATCAGCCGCTTGGCCGCATCCTTCAGCCCCATCGCCCGGATCGAGGCCGGCTTCGGCCCGACCCAGACCAGGCCGGCATCGATCACCTTCTGCGCGAAGTCGGCATTTTCGGACAGGAAGCCGTAACCTGGGTGGATTGCCTCGGCGCCAGTCTCCCGCGCCGCCGCAAGGATGCGGTCGCCGACAAGATAGCTTTCCCGCGCCGGTGACGGGCCGATATGCACTGCGGTGTCCGCCTCCCGCACATGCAGCGCATGGCGGTCCGCGTCGGAAAAGACGGCGATCGTGCGGATGCCGAGCCGCCGCGCGGTGCGGATCACCCGACACGCGATCTCGCCGCGATTGGCGATGAGGAGAGATCGGATCATTATACCTCCCCGGTACGGGGAGGGGGACCGCGCCGTGGAGCGGCGTGGTGGAGGGGCTGCCCCGCGGCACATTGAGAAATCACGAGTTGCAACACTCCTTCGAGGTTCGACAGAACATCACGGGCAGCGATGCGCAAGGTGGAGAAGCCCTGATTGGCAAGCCATTCGTCGCGGCCTTCATCCCTGAATTGAGCGCTCATTGGATCATGCGCCGCGCCGTCAATCTCGATGGCGACGCGGGAACTCAGACAGGCGAAGTCGAGCACGAACGGTCCCGCAGGATGTTGGCGACGAAACTTCAGCCCGGCCGGCCGCTTGCGAAGTTCGCGCCAGAGCAGGACCTCCGGCAGCGACATTTCCTTTCTGAGCGTGCGTGCTCTGCCGATGATTGGGGCGGGTCCGGTCAGCACCGTGCCAGCCCCTCCACCACCCGGCTAAGCCGGGCGGTCCCCCTCCCCGTTCCGGGGAGGATTCTTGCGTGCGTGCCCCTCACATCCGGAACACGCCGAAGCGTGCCCTCTCCGCAATCGGTGCGTTGAGGCACGCGCTGAACGCGAGGCCGAGCACGTCGCGCGTTTGCGCCGGATCGATGATGCCGTCGTCCCACAGCCGCGCGGTCGCGTAATAAGGATTGCCCTCGTCCTCGTAGCGCTGGCGGATCGGTGCCTTGAACGCTTCGGCCTGCTCCGGAGTCCAGCTGTCGGCATCCTTGTGCACCGTGGCGAGCACGCTTGCCGCCTGCTCGCCGCCCATCACGCTGATCCGGCTGTTCGGCCAGGTGAACAGGAAGCGCGGGCCGTAGGCGCGGCCGTTCATGCCGTAATTGCCGGCGCCGAAGCTGCCGCCGATCAGGACGGTGACCTTCGGCACCTGAGCGGTGGCAACCGCGGTGACGAGCTTGGCGCCGTCCTTGGCGATGCCACCCGCTTCATATTTGCCGCCGACCATGAAGCCCGAAATGTTCTGCAGGAACAGCAGAGGCGTGCGGCGCTGGCAGGCAAGCTCGATGAAATGGGCGCCCTTGAGCGCACTTTCCGAGAACAGGATGCCGTTATTCGCCAGGATCGCCACCGGCATGCCCCAGATCCGGGCGAAACCGCAGACCAAGGTGGTGCCGTAAAGCGGCTTGAACTCGTGCAGCTCGGAGCCGTCGACGATCCGCGCGATCACTTCGCGTACGTCGTAGGGCGTGCGGACGTCATCGGGAATGATGCCGTAGAGATCCTCCGGATCGAGCTTAGGCGCGACCGGCTCGCTTATGTCGAGATCGACCGATTTCACGGTGTTCAGGCGGGCGACGATGCTGCGCACGATCGCCAGCGCATGCGCGTCATCCTCCGCGACATGGTCGACCACGCCCGAGCGGCGCCCGTGCACGTCGGCGCCGCCGAGATCCTCGGCCGAGATCACCTCGCCCGTCGCTGCCTTGACCAGAGGCGGGCCGCCGAGGAAGATCGTGCCCTGGTTACGCACGATCACCGTCTCGTCCGACATCGCCGGCACGTAAGCGCCGCCGGCGGTGCAGCTGCCCATCACGCAGGCGATCTGGGCGATCCCCTCCGACGACATCTGCGCCTGGTTGTAGAAGATGCGGCCGAAATGCTCCCGGTCGGGAAACACCTCCGCCTGGTGCGGCAGATTGGCGCCGCCGCTGTCGACCAGATACAGGCAGGGCAGCCGGTTCTCGCGGGCTATCTCCTGCGCGCGCAGATGCTTCTTCACCGTCAGCGGAAAATAGGCGCCGCCCTTCACCGTCGGATCGTTGGCGACGATCATGCATTCCCGCCCCGACACGCGGCCGATGCCGGCGATCATGCCCGCGCCCGGCGCCTCGTCGCCATACATGCCGTTGGCGGCAAGCTGGCCGATCTCGAGGAACGGCGCGCCGGGATCGAGCAGCCGCGTCACCCGGTCGCGCGGCAGCAATTTGCCGCGCGCGACATGGCGGTCGCGATGCTTGTCGGAGCCGCCGCGTGCCGCCGCGGCGACCTGCGCCCGCAGCTGGTCGACCAGCCCGCGATTGTGCGCAGCAAAGCGCCGGACGCTGTCGGAGCCGTCGTCGAACTTGCTTGCGAGAACGCTCATGCAGCGCCGATCAGTTCGCGGCCGATCAGCATGCGCCGGATCTCGTTGGTGCCGGCGCCGATGTCGAGCAATTTGGCATCGCGCATGTAGCGCTCGACCGGCCAGTCCTTGGTGTAGCCGGCGCCGCCCAGCGCCTGGATCGCCTCCAGCGACACCCGCACCGCATTTTCGGACGCGTACAGGATCGCGCCGGCGGCGTCGAAGCGCGTCGTCTTGCCGGCGTCGCAGGCCCGCGCCACCGCATAGACATAGGCGCGTGCCGAATTGAGCGCGACATACATGTCGGCGACCTTGGCCTGCATCAGCTGAAAGGATCCGATCGGCTGGCCGAACTGCTTGCGCTCGCGGATGTAGGGCAGGACGACGTCGAGACACGCCTGCATGATGCCGAGCTGGATTCCGGCGAGCACGGTGCGCTCGTAATCAAGGCCCGACATCAGCACGCCGACGCCGCCATTTTCCGGCCCCATCACCTGCTCTTCGGGCACTTCGCAATCGTCGAAGACGAGCTCGCCGGTCGGCGATCCGCGCATGCCCATCTTGTCGAGCTTCTGGCCGAGCGAGAAGCCCTTCATGTCCTTTTCAATGAGGAAGGTGGTGATTCCGCGCGACCCTTCGCCGGTCTTGGCGTAGACGACGAGCGTGTCGGCGTAATGGGCGTTGGTGATCCAGAATTTGGTGCCATTCAGCACGTAGCGATCGCCGCGTTTCTCGGCGCGCAGCTTCATCGAGACGACGTCCGATCCCGCGCCCGCCTCCGACATGGCGAGCGAGCCGACATGCTCGCCGCTGATCAGCTTCGGCAGATATTTCTGCTTCTGCGCGGCATTGCCCCAGCGCCGGATCTGATTGACGCAGAGGTTCGAATGGGCGCCGTAGGACAGGCCGACCGAGGCCGAGGCACGGGCCACTTCCTCCTGGGCGACGACATGTTCGAGATAGCCCAGGCCGAGCCCGCCATACTCCTCTTCCACGGTGATGCCGTGCAGCCCGAGCGCACCCATTTCGGGCCAGAGTTCCGTCGGAAACCAGTCCTCCGCGTCGATGCGCGCGGCCAGCGGCGCAATGCGATCGGCGGCGAACCGGGCGGTGGTCTCGCGGATGGCGTCCGCCATCTCGCCGAGCGCGAAATCGAGCCCGAAATCGGCCATTTTGTCTCTCCTGTTGAAGCCGCCCTAGCAGAGCCCGCGATATTTGAACAAGCGGTGCGGAAGGCCTAGATGGGCCTCGTTAGATCCTCCCCGGAACGGGGAGGGGAACCAAGCGAAGCTTGGTGGAGGGGCCGGCACCGAGGCTGACACAGCCCCTCCGTCAGCGCTTCGCGCTGCCACCTCCCCGTACCGGGGAGGATGAATGGAGAATTCATGAGCGCCGATCCGATCGTCATCCTGTCCTACGCCCGCACCCCGATGGGGAGCTTCCAGGGCGCGCTCGCCGGCGCCTCGGCCACCGAGCTCGGCGCCGCCGCCGTCGGCGCCGCGGTGAATCGCGCCGGCGTTGCGCACGAGGCGATCGAGAAGATCTACATGGGCTGCGTGCTGCCCGCCGGCCTCGGCCAGGCGCCGGCGCGGCAGGCGGCGCTGAAGGCCGGGCTGCCGACCCACATCGAGGCGACCACGGTCAACAAGATGTGCGGCTCGGGCATGCAGGCGGCGATCATGGCGGCGGACACGCTTGCCGCGGGCTCGGCCGACCTGATCGTCGCCGGCGGCATGGAGAGCATGACCAACGCGCCCTATCTGATGACCAAGCATCGCGGCGGCGCCCGCATCGGTCACGACAAGATCCTCGACCACATGTTCTTTGACGGGCTCGAGGACGCCTACGAACAGGGCCGGCTGATGGGCAGTTTCGCCGAGGAAGCGGCGACCGAATATCAGTTCACCCGCGCCGCCCAGGACGATTATGCGATCGCCTCCCTGAGCCGCGCCCAGAAGGCGCAGGCGGAAGGCTGGTTCGCCCGCGAGATCGTCGCGGTCGAGATTGCCGGCCGCAAGGGCGCGACCATCGTCGCCGACGACGAGCAGCCGGCCAAGGGCGATCTCTCCAAGATCCCGAGCCTCAAGCCGGCTTTCTCGAAAGACGGTACGATCACCGCCGCCAACGCCTCGTCCATCTCGGACGGCGCCGCAGCTATGGTGATCACGCGCCAGTCGGTCGCCGACCGGCTCGGCATCGCCCCGGTCGCGCGGATCGTCGCCCACGCCGCGCATGCCCACCAGCCCTCCCGCTTCACCACTGCCCCGGTCGGCGCGATGACCAAGGCGCTGGAGCGTGCCGGCTGGAGCATCGGCGACGTCGATCTGTTCGAGGTCAACGAAGCCTTCGCCTGCGTCGCGATGATCGCGATGCGCGATCTCGGCATCGGCCACGAAATCATCAACGTCCATGGCGGCGCCACCGCGCTCGGCCACCCGATCGGCGCCAGCGGCGCCCGGGTGATGGCGACCTTGCTCTCCGCGCTCGAGACCCACGGCCAAAGACACGGTCTCGCCAGCCTCTGCATCGGCGGCGGCGAAGCGACCGCGGTCGCCGTCGAGCTGCTCGACTAGAGCTGGAGCGCTCAGCTCCGATCTGAGGTCGAAACAGGCTCTGAACCGAGGTTCTGGACCTCCGCTACCAGCGCCCGTCTGCGGCGCGGCGGCCGAAATGTTCGTCGATGCGGCGGCGCGTGGCCGGCGAGGTCGCTTGCGGAAGCGTGTCCAGCGCGAACCATCCGGCTTCGGCGACTTCGAGACTCGCCGGCGCCGGATCGCCCACCGCTTCCGCCGCGAACAGAAACACCGTGTCCCTTTTCCCTTCCGCGCCGCTGAACAAAGTGGCGCGGAGGCTGAGGCCGCGCAGCCCGCAGCCGAGCTCCTCCCGCACCTCCCGCCCCGCCGCCGCCTCCGGCGCCTCGAACGGCCGTATGCCGCCGCCGGGCAGCACCCACAGATCCGACCTGCCGTAATTGTTGCGGATCAGCAGGATCGCGCCATCCCGATCGATCAGCATCACCTTCACGCCCCGCGTCCGCGGCCGGAAGATCCGCCACATCCGTTTCTGCACGCGATAGAGAAGGTCGAGCAACCGCCGCATCTCTCCCTTCTAGAGCGACTGCTCTCGCCTATCCAGCCAAGGCGGCCGGCGGCGCCGACGACCAGCGGCGGAGCACCCGCTCGAGGCCGGCAACGACGCGGGCAAGCCGCGCATAATCCACCTTGTCCGGCGTATCCGCTTCATGGTGATAATAAGGGTAGCGGAACGCGGCGGTGTCGGTGACCATGGCGGCGGGGATGCCCACCTGCGCGAAGGCCCAATGATCGGACCAGCCAATGCCCTGCATCGCGGCCGGGGCGGTGCCGCCGATGCTCGGAAAGGATGCCGCGGCGCGAAAATCCGCAACACTCGCCCGCACCAACGCGCGCGCACCGGTGGGTCCGACGAAGGCGATGAAGTTCCCGGTCGACGGATAGAGCAGGTCGAGAGGCGACGGATAATGCTGGCTGCCCTGCCGATCCGAATAATAGCCCATCGTCTCGAGCGACAGCATGGCAACGACGCGCTCTCCACTTCGGGCCAGTCGTTCCGCATAGACCAGGCTGCCCATGTCCGGGGTCCTGAAGAAGGGCGGCTCCTCGTTGACGAACAGGACGAAACGGATGCGCATCGCCGAGGTGCCGCGCCGATCCGCCAGCAGCCGTGCGAGTTCGAGCACCGCCGCCGTGCCGCTGCCATTGTCGTTGGCCCCGGCGACGTCGCCCCAGGAATCGTAATGGGCCCCGACGACCAGTGTCGGCGCCGACGCGCTTCTTGGCGCTATGACCGCCTCGATGTTGCGCACCGCCGTCCCGTCCACGTCAAAGAATTGCCGCCCAACGCGATAGCCCGCCGCCTCGAGTGCCCGTTCGATGTGGCGCGCGGCACGTTCCAGGGCTTGCGGATGTGCGACATTGTGCGGCTCGCTCGCGACCGCGCGAACGTGACTGGCGAGGCGTGCAGCCACCTCCCGCTCCGGGGCCGTGAGCGGCGGCAACGCGCCGGCGAAGGAACGTCCCGGGACCGCCGTCATCCACCACGTCAATGCCACGGGGATGCCGATCAGCGTCGTCAGGACGCAAAGGAGCACCAGCAGTCTCGCCGTCTTGCTCATGCCGCCCCCTCTTCCCGCCAACCCGCGGACGAAGCTGCTTCAAGGAGGCGAGAGACGCAAGTCGGAAGGCAGCGACCCGAGATGATCGCGCAAGGGCGTGCGTCGCCGATCCGTCCCAATATCTGAACGGTTCAACGCCGCACAACGGGAAACCAGGGCTCCGCGGCACCGTCGATCGTTCTGCTCCTGACATGAAACACGATCCGAGACCGCTTCGCCGCGCCATCCCGCTGCTCCTCGCAGCCGCCGCGCTCCCGTCCGCCATCGCCTTCGCGCAGGAGGCGCAAAGCACAGGAGACGCGCCGACGGTCGAGCTTGCGCCGCCGGTCACCAGCGCGCCGGTCGACGTCGCGCCGGCGGCGCCGGTCAGCCGCGGGGCGACGACCGCCGCGCCGGCGGCCGACTCCGAAGTCGACGCGGCGAGCCCTTCCCCGCCGCGCCCGGCCACCCGCGCGCCTGCGCGAACCGCAGCGCGGGCCCAGCCGGCAGAGCCCATCACGGTCGAGCCGATGGCAGCCGAGCCAACGTCGGCCGCCGCAACGATCGCCGCACCGGTGACGGCGCCCTCGCCCGCCGCGACTTCGGATCCGCTCGCCACCACAGCTGCTTCAGGAACACCCGAAATCCTTCCCGAGCCGGCGCCCGTCGCCACCGACAGGGTGGCGCCGCCCCCGACGCCGCAGCAGGCGGAGGGATCGGTCCTGCCGCTGGTGATCGTCGGCCTGCTTGCCGTTGCCGGCCTCGCCTTCCTGCTGCTGCGCCGTCGGCGCCGCGCCGAGGACACGGTCTACGAAGACGTCTATGAGGAGGTTCACGCCGCCCCCGCGGCGCCAATGCCGGTGGCCGACACGATCGTAATCGCGCCGAGCGCTGCTACCGCCGCCGCGCCGATCGGGGTGGAAGCGACGCGGCGCCCGTGGCTCGATCTGCAGGTCCGCCCGGTCCGCGCCGGGGTCGAAGGCCGTGAAGCCAAGGTCGAGTTCGCGCTCGACGTCGCCAACCAGGGCGATGCGCCCGCGCGCGACGTCCGTGTCTCGACCTGGATGTTTCCGGCCGGCGCCAACCAGGAGAGCGAAATGGAACGGCTGCTGATCGCGCGGGCGCACGAGACCGAAGGCGGAGATCTGCCGCCGACGACGATCGATGCGGGTGCCGGCGCCCGCATCGAAGCCACCGTCGCGCTCGCCACCGGCGACATCGACAGCGACGCGGTGCTGCCGGTGGTCGTCGCCGAAGCCCGCTACCGCCTCCCCGACGGCAGCGAAGGCCGCACCGCCGCGACCTTTGCGGTCGGCGTCCCCGACGGCGAGGAACTGGCGCATTTCGATCTCGAGCATCCCTCGGGCCTCCACGAGAGCGTCGAGGCGCGGCGTCTCGGGGAGGCCGAGAGGGCGTAATCGTGCGGGAGCCGCCGGAGACTTCGCTCACGGCACCGCCTTCAAACCGTCCACGCGACGAAGCGGGCGCCTTGGTTCATCGGCTCATGTACGACACGAGACCCGCGGTACGGCCGTGACAAGCGCGGAACTCGGCATGGCGAACGTCACCCGCGATCGCGAGAGGATGCACCCGCCATGGCGACTTCCCTGTCGCCGTGCCCCCAAAACAGAAGCGGCCGGTCAGACGACCGGCCGCTCCGTTTCGATCCTGCCCGCGGCTGATCAGAAGCGGACGTGCGCTCCGATCGTCGGGCGGAGGGTGTCGAACGAAATCGTATCGACGGCCACGCGAATGCCGACCTTCGGGCCGACCGCAACGTCGGCGCCGACTCCGACGAGATAATCGCCGATCGTGTCGTCGACATCCAGATCATCGTCGTCGATCAGATCCTCGTCGACGCCGAGCAGGCCCGCTCCGCTGATGTTCACCCACTGATAGCCGGCACGAGCGAAGATGACCGTGCCGCTTCCCGCGCGGAAGCCGACGCGGCCGGCAATGCCATAATCGGAATCGATCGGGCCGTTGCCGAGATTGAAGTTGCCTTCGACGCCGATCACCGTCGAGGTGCCCAGATCGAAGTCGACGCCGGCATAGGCGCCGTAGATCACACCCGAATCATCGATGTCGAACCCGCCCGTGTCGACCTCATCGGTGTCGATGCCGAGGTCGTGAAGACCAACCTGCACGCCGACATAGGGATGAGCTTTCGCAGTCTCCTGCGCATGGGCCACGGCGGGAATGGCGAACGGCAATACTGCCGCGCCAACGATAAACGCGATTTTCTTCATGGAATGCCCCCTTGTGATCGCCGCCAATTGGCGACCGGAGGCGGGCTGATGGGCGAGATCGGCCATTGTTGCAAGACTGCATCGAAAATTGGAGCCACCGTGTTCGAAAAGCAACAGATGTTGAACATCCGCCGCCGCGAGCGTCAGGCTCGGGGCGGCAGTCCAAGGCCAGCCTCACCAGATCGGTGCGGCCGACGGAAGCCAATCCGTCGGAGACTGCGAACGTCAGGAGAAATTGGATATCGCGCCTGAGAAACAGGCCATTGCCGCGACGAGATGCGCCACGAGGACCGCTGATGCGGGAACGTATTTTCGTCGAGCAACGCACCAGAGCAGAATGGCTCCGTAGACCGGGAACTGGAGCAAACCGAGGGTCAGCGAGATCGGTCCGATCCGATCGCCGTTCACGAGCGTCGACAGCATCGGGACCGGGAACAAGGCTCGGGCGGCGCCATAATGGCCGTGACCCGCACCGGCCGATGCAATTGCGATGATAATCGCCGCCAACCCGACAACGAGGCCCAGTCCGAACCCGCCCATGATGGCGCCGACATATCTCCTGTGGCTGACGATCGTCATTAGTCGAGCTTAGTTTCTCCTTCGCCAAGGTTCCACCCGGTTCAGCTTCCCGTCCCCCCCGCCTCCCGCCCCCCGCCCCCCGCCTGCATGTCGGAGAGCTATCCGTGCCGATAGCTTGAACCAGCGGGATCGACCTCTCGCATCCTCAACGATGGGCGCGGAGGCAAATGTCCCGTTGGCACGCAGCCTGACGTCGCCCCCCGGCTCGATGCCGCTTCGGGTGAACGACGAGCTCCAGCGCCTTGCACCCATCTTCGAAACAGGTCACGACCCGGCAATGGACACATGGCAGCCCGCGACAAAGCAGGAGGTCGAGTCATGGGTCCGGAGGGCCGTGGCGGAGACACCTCCCGCCACCAGGGCGATGTACGCATCCCGCCTGGTCGAGCCGTATCCGGCCTCTATCGAGCGGTTGGGGCAGATCGATCAGGTCTACGTTGTTGCCCGCACCGCGACATTGCGCGTCGTTTATTTCGACGACATCGAGGATAATTTCTGCACGGCAACGGAGGTCGACGGAGCTCTGACCGATTGCGCCGATTACGTCGGACTACAGATCGCGATCGAGGAAGCCCTGCGAGAAGCTGGATCGCCCAATTCCGTGAATGGGCGGTTCGCCAAGCACGTTCCTATTCGTTATGGGCTCGCGCGGAGCCCTGCGCCGCGATCGAGCGACCAGTCTCGCCCCGGTCCTGCGCCGTCCATGCAATCACGACTGGCAGCAAGGCGATGAGCGCGCCGACAGGGTACAGGCTGATAGGCCCAGCCACCGGCAATGCCGGTCCGATCGAGGAAAGGGGCAGCAACATGAGGATGAGCCACGCGCTGCTGACGACACCACGCTTGAGACGACAATAGGTAAGAGCGACGAGCGCCAGATAGGCCCACATGCCGAGGAACGCGGCGATCGCGGCCCACAAGGTCACGTAGAGAGCGTCGGCCGGCAGGAGCGCAGTGCTCAGTGGAATCGAGACCGAAGCGAAGGCGAGAAGCACGCTGGCGCGCCTGTAAGGCCGCCGGAGCGCGTAGCGATCGAGCCAGTCTCGCCAGTCTTGCATCAGATGATAGTAGAGCAACCGGCGTCGTCATTCCACCATGACCTCATCTCCCGCGCAAGCTTCCCGATCCGAAACAGGCACGGTTCCGGCAGCCGCGTTCGCGTCTTACAGTCATCAAATCATTGGCAGCAGTTGGCTGAAGGAGCTTCGGTGCGCTTCCGCCGGCAGGAGGGTCGAGCACGAAGCGAGGATAGGAGAGGATCAGTCCGGTGTTGGGAAGCGTCATGGTCCGCACTCCACCCGACTGCCGGGTACGCGCAGCCCCTCCGGTCCCTGAGAGTGTCCCGAAGCCATAATCCCGCACCACGTTGGCGAAGAGCACGGCGGACGAGTAGGTGAGTGGTCCGATCAGGACCTTCACCTCGCCGGAAAAGCGGAGTGGTTCGTCATCGACCGGCAGGGTCGCGCTCTCAATCGTGCCCGCGCCCACTGCGCCGGTCGCCTCTCGCTTCAGGTATCTGGAGCCCTGCTTGTAGGGCCGGGTGGCGATGTAGCGGAGGATCCCATCCTTCCACATGTCATCATCACCTCCACCGTTGGTTCTGACATCGATCACGAGGCGATCGACTGAAGCGCTCTTCATCCACGCAAAGCAATTGCGGGTAAATTGAAAGAAGCGCGCCTTGTCGTCCCAGAAGAACGAGCCGACCGTCAGGTGCGCCGTTCGCCCCGCGTCGATACGGCACGCGAACAGCCGTTCAAAGCTGGCATCCCGCTGGAGAATCTGCGGACGCGCGTGCCCGGCCGCGAAAACCCGGTGCCTGGGAAATCCGCCAAGCACCAGATCGTAGTTGGCCGGCGTTCCATAAAGCTTCGCGTGGAAGAGCCACCACCGTTGGCCAAGCAGAGCCTGGCGAAAAGACGTCGTATCCCCGTGCGCTCTCGCGAGGAGCGCTGCCGCGACCACACGGGCGTCACGGCCGTCGATGCGCAAGATGCGACGACCCGCGAGCGGCGTCGCCGCACCGCCGAGCTTCGAGACGACGACGGGGTAACCTCCGGCATCGATCCGGACCTCGAAAGGAAAGAAGCCTGTTCCATGCCGGATCGCCTCTGCGGCTTGCCCCCGCCAGTCGGGCAGACCGATGAACAGATGACCGTCCGCGAGGATCGGGTTGATCTGTGCCATCGTTGCCCAGGCCTCCGCCTGGTCCATTGGATGATCAAGCTGCGCGCGCACCTTGGCGGCTTCTCGTTCGAGCGTCGCCGGGGCGAGTGAGTGGGCAAGATCGGGATGCTCGCGTTTGATCGTGTCTAGCGCCAGCCGCAGGTCCGCCTGCAAGGCGGCCGAACCGTTCGTCTGCGCTGCGGCCATTTCGGTATTGGCAAGCAGCAACAGCGCGGCTGATAGGAGTTTTCCGAGATGCGTTGTCACCAAGTTTCGCCTTCCAAGCAGCCCTCGGACGCTCTTCTCCGAGGAAGTTTGTTGAAAATTATGGGCCATAATTCAACAGGAGTCCAGACGAATGGATGATCGTCATGATCGGCGCGTGGTCCGAAACCGGGCGCAGGTCCGACTCCTCGCCTCGCCCGTGCGACAGGAAGTGGTTGATACACTTGCCGCCCTTGGTGGCGAGGCGGGTGTGGCGAGCCTGGCGGAACAGCTTGGACGGCCTGCAGACGGCCTCTATTATCATCTGCGCGCCCTCGTAGCGGGCGGTCTGGTGGAGGAAGTGCCGAGCGAAAATGGCGAGCGTCGCTTCCGGCTAGCGGGTGACGGTGCTGGCCCGCTTCGGCTTTCCTACGATCTCGGCCCCGAAGGAAATGCGGCGGAGTTGCGCGCGTTCGTCCACGGACTGTTGCAGATTGCCAATCGCGACTTCGAGACCGCGCTTGGCAGGAGCGACACAATTGTCGCCGGCCCGGCGCGACGGCTCTGGGCCTCACGCAACAAGGGCTGGCTCGATGCGGCGGATGTCGTTGAGGTCAACGCTCTTCTTGCTCGCCTCGGTGAACTGACAAGCCAGCCGAGGGTGAACGGGCGCGACCACCTCGTGAGTCTCGCCTTCGTACTCGCGCCGACCGACGCACGCCCGAAGAGGCGCAAGCCGCGAACATCCAAGGCAAAGCAAACCCGCTAGGGATCGCCTCATCTCTGGACGGGTCGAATAACGGAAACGGCGTCCCCGGGGAGCAGGAACGTCAGCTTTCATGAAGCTGCGGCTCTTCGAATACCATCCCTTTTCCCGCTCTGCTGAATGCGCTGGTGTCACCCTGCTACCCACGACCGTGATTACGCTTCAGGTCGCGCACGTGGCTTTCGGCACACGGCCACATGGTAAGGCATGATCCCGAGCAAGAGCCGATTGATGAGGAGGTCAGTCAAGCCGCCGAGCGGTGAGTTGAGCGCGCGCACGATCGAACCGCGGATCCTGCCGCTAACCACCGTGGATCGCAGTCCTCGCGGAATGAAGCGGATCGGCACGGCGCCGAACGCAGGGGCCACCAGACGCTTGAGCTGTCCAAGGGAGACCAGCGTAACGTCCTCTGCTCCGAATCCGGTCACGGCCTTGATGGCTCCGTCGGCATAGGCCCTCCGCAGTCTTTCGGGAATGAAGCCCCAGAAGGGTAACCCGAAGTGCGGCTCCCGATAGGCCGAGAAGTGGTTCGGCGAGAGTAGGAAGAGCGTTCCCTCTTCGGCGAGGACCCGATGCGCCTCGCTGATCATCGCAGCCTTATTGGTCACATGCTCGATGACGTTGTTCGAGTGGACGAAATCGATCGAGGCCGACGCGATCGGGAGCCGCTCGACGCTTGCGCAGATCAAGTCCACATTCTCAAGGCCCGCCTCCTGGCACAGCTTCTTGGCGAGCACGAGGAAGCGCAGGCAGAAGTCTATTGCGATCACCCGATCGAAATTCGCCGAGAAACCGTGGAGATATTTTCCGTGACTGGCGCCGTTCTCCAGGATCGTTCCACCGCGATGCAATTCGAACCCGCCGTCCGCCAGGTAAAGTTCAGCCTTGTCGAGAATAGCGTGTCCGTGAACCGTATCCTCCGGCTGCAACGGCTCCGCCTTGTGTCGGCTGCTCGCCACGATCTCGTCGACCTCTGCAGCGCCACAGGCCTCACCTGCCATCCTTCGAACCCGCAGTGCCTCGTAGACGCCGACGAGCTGACGATAGGTGCTGGTGCGGTCGAAGGCGTAGGCTACGAGCTCTGCCAGGCGGATGTCTTCGGCGATCGTTTCCCCGGCAGTGCTGTCACCGTAGTCGCGGTGATCCGGGATGCCGAGAGCGGCAAGGTGATCGGCGGGCGCGGTGGCGAGGCGGGAGATCTGGATCGTCATCCGAACAGCGGCCTTTCACTCCATGGCGCGATGACAAAGAGGACAGTTGGAGGCTTAACTCTCATCCCACACCGCCACATCGACGCGATTGATGCCGGCGCGTTGAAGGGTGAAGACGGCGCCGCCGATGCATTTGTACGGCGTCTCTTTGTCATGCAGCACGATCGCACGGCGCGTCTTTGCCTGACGGCCGATTTCCATGAGCCGCTCGCTTGTAACACGCTCACCTTGAAGCATTACTCTGCAGCCGCCGCCGTCGCGCTTCACATTCAACACCAGTTGAGCGGCGTCCTGACCCTCCCTGAGACAGGAGGTGAGCAGAGCAGCGCTCCCGAAAAGGAACCCCGGCATGATTGTCTTTTTCACGACGTCATTATGTACCGGGGAATTCGCCTCGGCAATGTCGCGTCTCTTCCTGGCGAGTTGGTCTTGCCAAATCGCGCCGCGAAGCTACACCCCGTCGCGGAACACGATCTTGGCGAAGGTCAGCGCTGAACCGGCTGATAGGTGATTTCCACACCGGATACCTGTTCGTCTTGTTCGAAAATGCGAGAGCCTCGTGCATAGCGGATCAGCACATGCTGGTTGCTGAGCCACCGCATCTCGGCCCAGGGTCCGCCCCACTCGCCGGTACGCGCTTTTCCGTGATCCGCGTCGGCCACGAACGCATTGCCGCTCCCGGTCGGCACAGCACCATGATCCAGGACGGAAGCCTGGGTGGTGAAGCCTGATGTCGCACCGCAGTTGCGTTCGAACATCGTCACGATGTGCTGCCGGTCCGGAGATTCGATAGTCTGCACAATCGTGTTTTCACACATCTCGCCGGCGAACCACCACAGCGCCGCCGCGGCCGACACGATGATCAAGAGCGACAAGCACCCGAATATCGTGCCGATCCTTCCAACCCAGCGCGCTAAATCGTTCACAGCTCAGCGAACCGTCTCACGCAGAAAACAGCATCGGGCACTTTGCGAGCAATGCCTGCACGTCAATCTTGTCCTCGGATACGCATCCAGGTGCGTGCAACGGTCCCCCGCGATCAGGCTCGGCGCCGCGCAGCCGATCACGGAATCTTGCAGCTTCCCTTGCCCATCGCCGAACAGCCCGAGCTGCAATAGACTTTTGCACTGTTCCCCTTACCGTCGGTGCATTCGGCAACGCTCTTTCCCGATCCGCATATACCGCCGCCGGTTCCGGTCGACAGGCTGTATTTGGTGTTGCCGCACATGAAATCGATGCTCGCCTTGTTGTAGCGCTTCGGCATCGTCAGCTTATCGATCTTCGGTGCTGCTTGCGCCCCGACGATTGCCAGTCCCGAGGTACCGGCTCCCACAGCCACCCCGAGCGCCAGCGCGGCCAACATGAAAATACGCATGCTCGATCCTCCCCACTTCTTCGAGTCGATTTTTTATCATCGTTGAAGAGATGGGGGAAGACGTCTGAAGACACCTTTTGCTCGAGCATTCTTCCTCATGCTGGACCTAAGTCCGCCGTATAGCGAAGGCTCGAAACGAACGCCGATGTGACCTCACTCCTGGAGCGCGGTCTCCAGCTCTAATCCATTCAGTGGCTACTTTGTTAGCGAACCGGGAACGGCAGGAAGAAACAACAGGCGGATGCTTATCCTAGCAACAACCATCCAACGGCGACGAGGACAGTAATAGCAATGATCGACCAGAGGGTGGCGGAGCCGTTCGCGACATGGACCCAGATGCCGTCTTCGCAAAGCAGTTCGCTCTCAGGCGTAAGCGAAGATGCGCGAACTCCAGTTTCCCTGCAGAGCGCATTCGCGAAGCGATCCCAGAGATCCGACCTGTCTGCCTCTGCGGGAGGAAGTGCTCTGCGAAGTGCTGCATACACATCCCCTGCCGTGGTCCAATCATGGGCGTCGGCGTAGTCGAGCCTGACTCCGAACGCGTCCTCCACCTCACTTATGGCAGCGATCTCGTCGCCATCGCCGCCAAGACCGACGTTATGATTTGGGCGCGGGTTCACCCGGGAAGTGTGGGCGAGATAAAGGTGACAAGCAAGGTCGGCTGCCGGCAAACCGGCGCGCCAACGGCTACGACCGCTCTCCACCTTCCCCCGCCTCAGCGGCCGGGTTGGCCGGCGGGGTAGCCAATGTCCGGTTCCCACGCCGCAGTCCGACGTCGCCGCCGTCGCAATCAGATCGTGAGGGTAGACCGGCTCCGACTCCTGGCCGACATTCACTTAAGCTCCTGAAAAACCCTTGCGAACTCTGGCATGCCTAGGCGGCGCTTTTCGTTCGCGAACGTGCGTTCATCAAATGGGCATTCAAGGGTTGCGCAGCGGCCGCCATCCGCGGCCTCGTCAGGGCTTCTGATCAGGTAGTGATCGTCGGTGCGGGCGAGATCTTTTGGCCGGGGCCAGGTCCTTTGGTGGACCGCCAGGGTGATGAACCGGTCGCTCGCACCGGCGGCGAACAGGGTGTCGCCGCCAAGTCCGTCACCCGCACAGCCACCCTCTTCGAGCGAACGGCACAGCAGCACATCCTCCCTCACGTCCACTGCGACCAGTTGCGCGGCAAGGTTAAGCGGCGGCGCCTCCGCTTGCAGATCGGGCCGCTGAAGCCGGCGCCACCCGGTTCCGGAGCAGACCGGAGCTTTAACGACGAAGCTCCGCTTACGCGCGGGCGACCGGGGAGCGCGGCGCTCCCGCCGGAACGAGCCGGCGGCGCGAAAACTATCGCCCGCGGGTCGCCTGCTGACGGCATTCGATCTCCAACGCAAGACGCGCGATGTCCGTTACCAATCGTGCGCGATGTTCACCGGCACCGGCGAGACCGGCCGCTGCAACCTGGCGCTCAGCTTCGCGCCAGCGGCTTATCGCCTCAGCGGTCGCCCTGGAAAGTTCATCCGGAGCATGCTCCTTCGGCGCACTCCGCTCTGGCGCCTTTGCTGCATCGACTGGGTGCCCTTCCACCGTAGGCGCGATCCGTCCGGCTTCCGAAGAACCTTGCGGCTTCGCATCGTTTTTGCGCTCGGCGGGGGCTTTGTCGGGCTGTCGCAAAACTGGGCGGCCCTCCGCTTCGAACTCGGCTTGAGTGACACCTATCACGCCGAGAATCTTCGGCACGTCGGCTTCGCTCGGCTGCTCACCCGCCTTGATTTTCTCGAAGAAGCTGGAGCTTACGCCGGCGTTGATCGTCCAGGCTCTTTCGCTCAACCCTTCCGGCTTGAGCCGGAGGAGCCGATCGTAGAGATCATCCGCAGCGCACGGCGCGGTGTTCGTTGGAACGGGCATGGCGGTAACGTTGGAAATCTGCATGGGAGCTGCCATCGCTTAGCCCCGGGGCGGCCGCAAGGCTCCGACACCCGCCTCATGCCCTGGCGAGGGCACCTCGGCGCAAGTGACATTCACCTTCCTCCAGAATCCTCTGGATCACCGGGTCGCCAGCGTCTCGAGATCCCACTGCCGGAACAGCCTGCACTGGCTTGCGAACGTCGCGTTTCACCCTGCCTGCCGTTCCTGCGGCGTCACCCGGCGCCAGGACGAATGTCGGCGTCTCTGCGGCAGCCTGACGTTCGGCACCGGCTCACGCCAGATCCGGTGACGTGACATGCTGCGACTCGAAGCGAACATGGCTCGCGAGCGGTGTCGCGCTCTTTGCGGCAGCTCGGACGGATCGATATGGCGGCGCGTCTGGAACAGGATCGGAGCGGGGAGATAATGGGCAGAGCCAGCTATCGCGACGCTGTCGATCGCGCGGCTATCCTTTCCGTTCTGTCGGAGTTCGACCCACATATCGCTGGCACACCGCCGCTGGACCTCGATGTACCGACAAGTGACATAGACATCCTCTGCCATGCCCCCGATCCCTGCCGCTTTGCGGCAGCAGTTTGGAAGGCGTTCGGATCGCGTCCGGATTTCAGAATGTGGCAATGGATTGGAGCCGATCGACCCGTCCTGGCGACTTTCGAGGCGCATGAGTGGCAGTTCGAGATCTTCGGACAGGCAACGCCCGTCGCCGAACAGGCGGGTTGGCGGCACCTCGTCATCGAACGGCGCTTGCTCGCTCTCGGTGGTGAGCGCCTTGCCTCTGCCGTGATGGCATTCAGGCGCAATGGCCTGAAAACCGAACCAGCTTTCGCGGCTGCGTTGAAGCTGGGCGGCGACCCATACCAGGTCTTGCTGGACATGGGTGACTGGACTGACGAGTCCTTATCGGCGTCGATCGGTCGCGCCATCGCATGACCGCGTTCGAAGGCTTTGCCGAGAAGACAGGCCACCGGGAAACCACCACCAGCCGCCATACCGGCAAGTCGCCATTCCACCCTACGGGCTGTTCCCGTCGGGAGACAGGGCCGGCGAGGGCAACGGGCACCGTCGCTTCTCCACCATTCCCTGTCGTTCCCGCGACGGCCAGGCGGTCCCACGAATGTCGGGTTCCGCGCGATCGCCTGCCGTGGCCGCCGGCGCGCCCCTGTCTGAGCGCTACGACGCGGATCGACCCATTTCCGACGTTCGCGCATTGGTCGAAACAAAGCGCGATGAACACGCCGGCAGACACAGAGCGAGATGAACTTGAGGCTCGCGTGAGCGATGTTTTGTATGAGGTTGCTGAGTTTGCGTGGCCGGACCTAGCCGAGCGGGTGCCGATCGGACGCACCTATGTGAGGCCCGAAGAGGAAGGGCCGTATATGGCAGTCACATGGGAGGCGGACTGGAAAAGCCGGAAGGGCGGCCCGATCTTAATCGTGGTGACGGGCTATCTCGACGAAGAGCGCCAGCATCCGGTGTGGGGCTCTGCCGAAATCATCCGCAAAAGAGGGCTACTAGCTCGCCTGCTCGCCCAGAAATGAAGGGTAACGACCCGGTTCGGCTATAGCTGGCGCGAACCGTGCCGCGTGACGATCTCGCTGATCCAAGGATCGGTGTATTTCGCGACGGGATCGACCGAGAGCGGATCCGCTCGATGAGGATATTCACCGGCATCAAACGCGAGGAACACTTCGTGAAAGAGCGGAGGCATCTCGGAGGGCGGATTTTCCATCAGGACTGCATACAACCCGTTCGAAGGGCACCTCCGCGCGCAATCCCCAGGCGATTCGCGCCGCCAAGCGCCTCGCCAATCTGGGAGGCGACGCTGCGACGATCCTTAGCGCGGAAAGCACTGAACAGGCGGCGCCGCTCCGTCCGTCCAATCAGATCGAAGCGGTGATCACGAACATGGCAGGCGCCCGCCACACTTCATCGACAGACCTTCAGTCACCGATCGCCCTGGCCGCCCTCGCTTCCGCGTCGGCATGGAGCGTCCAGAAGCTGGCGACGTGCTCGCCCGCGAGCCGCTTTTCCAGCACGGCCAGATGCGCGCCCCAGCCGCCGCCGAAGTTCCTCGCTTCCGCCGGGCTGCGAATACCGCTGTGGGTGAGCGTCAGGCGCGTGCGGCCATCGCCGGCAGCGCTCAGCTCGATCACGACTTCGCCATTGTCGCCATTATCCCAGGTGAAGGCGAGCAGGTGCGGCGGCTCCATCCGCGTGATCGTCTCCGACCAGCTTCTGCCGTTGTAGGGGGCGTAGCGCTCCGGGAACGGCACCGGCTCGTCGGAGAGGTTGTCGTGCGCCATCGTCATGCCGATCGGGCCGCCAACGCGGGCCTCGGTCGGCCCGCCCATGAACCAGCGCGCACGAAGCTCCGGGTCGATCAGGTAGCGCCATACGGTATCGATCGGGGCGGCAAGCTCGCGTTGGAAGCGCAGCGTGCGCGCGGTGATCAGGTCAGCCATGGCCGCGCTCCAGATTGAGTTGCCAGGATATACCGAAGCGGTCGCTCACCCAAGCAAAGCGCGCACTCCAGCCGTAATCATCGGCGGGCATGAGGACAGCGCCGCCGCTCGAGAGTAAATCGAACAGCCGGTCGAACTCGGCGCGATCGCGACAATCGAGGAAGATGGACCAGGACGGCGTGAAGTCGAACCCGTGAGTGATGAAGCTGTCATGCGCCATTACCCGCTGTCCGGCGATCACCGCGACTGCGCGCAGGATCGTGCCCTCCGGCCCAGGACCGTCGGCGCCGAACCGCTCGATGCTTTCGATCCGGCTGTCCGGTACCGTTTCGGCGTAGAAGCTGAGCGCCGCCTCCGCCGTGCCGCCCTGGAACATCAGAAAGGGTGTCGCCTGGGTCATTCGCGATGCTCCTGCGCGATGAGGGTTTCGAGACGGTCCAGGCGCGTGGTCCAGAATTGCTCCCACTGCTTCAGCCATCGGTCGGCCTCGGCCAGCGGCGCCGGGAGGAGACTGCAAAGTTGCGTGCGTCCGACCCGTCGACGCGCCACTAGCCCGGCGCTTTCCAGCACTTTCACATGCTTGGAGGCGCCGGCGAAGCTCATCGCATAGGGTTCGGCCAGTTCGCCGACCGACTTCTCGCCTAAGGCAAGCGTGGCCAGCATGCCGCGGCGCGTGGGGTCGGAAAGCGCGTGAAATGTCGCGTCGAGTCGTTCAACCATGTGGTTGAACTATGAGTTCCGCGCAACATAATCAACCTTTCAGTTGAACGTTACGAAATCATCATGCCAGATCGGGCGCATGCCGCCCCCCGCAGCGTACCCTTGCAGGCATCTCGCTGAGAGTGAGCTACCGCGTTCGCAAGCGCATTGCGTCACTGCAGCCGAGAATGGCGCAAAACGCACATGCCGAGAACGTTGGGTGGCGGCGACTCGAGAATGACCGACTTCCACCCCTCCCCGGCTGTTCCCGGCGCGATCGCAGACCGCGGCTGCCAACGTCCGGTTCCGCGCGACAGGCCGACCTTCGCGCGTCGCCTAGGTAGCGCGAGCTGCTACAGCCGCCTGCGACCCGTTGCGGACCTTGAACTTGAAAGTTTCAGGCTCGCGCTCGATGAGCGATGCTTTGCCATTATATCGGATGTGCGCGAGGGCATGTTTGCGGCAACGCTGGTGCGTGTTGATCTGGCACTCAACCCAACGCCGCCGATGCCTGTTTGCCAGTGCGAGGCGCTCGGCATCAAGGATGCTCAGGTCGTGGACCATGCGGAGTTCCTTGATCAACAGCAACCAACGACCATACGCGCTTCTCGTATTGCGCCGCGTTCGTCGAAGCCCCTCGATGACCGTCTCGCGCGGAGGGAAATCGGCGATCTTTCCGGGCGGCGGGAGCTGTGGCCTGTCGCTCATCCGAAACGATTATAACACCCAATTGCTGCTTTCCAGCCGATCCGGCTGTTGCCGGTGCGATTGGTCGGCGCTGCGGCCAAGGTCCGGTTACGTGCGCCAGCCCGACGTTCGCGCGGCCGAGGGCGCTATCACCGCGCTACAGCGCGGGTCGACCCTTAGCCGACGTTCACTTCAGCTCCTCAAAAACCCTTGTGAATTCTGGCAGCCGTAGGCGGCGCTTCTCGTTCGCGAATGTGCGTTCATCAAAAGGCCCCTTCAGGGTTGCGCCGCGGCCGCCATCTGCGGCCTCGTCAGGGCTTCTGATGAGGTAGTAAAAGTCGGTTCGGCTGGAACCGCTTGGCTGGGGCCAAGTCCTCGGGTGGATCGCCAGTGTGATGAAGCGATCATTCGCGCCTGCGGCAAACACGGTGTCGCCGCCAAGCCCGTCACCGGCGCAGTCACCCCCTTCGAGCGAGCGGCACAGCAGCATATCCTGCATCACGTCGACAGCGACGAGACGGTAGGGCCCGGAGAGCTTCTCTTCGTGCACGAAACCGCTGCCGCAAGAAGCGAGAGCCACTGCACCTAACGATACGATCAGCCTGAACATGGTGCCCCTCCAAGCCGCTCCGATACCATTCAGAGGTCGCCTTTCCACCGAGGCTGTGTGAAAACGTGCTGATGTGATAGGATCCGGTCGATGCGAGGGAGGGCCGGATGGGGCGTTTCGTCGAGGGACAGGACCGGCGCCAAGCGGCATTTCTGCCGGAATGCTTGGACGACTATGTCGGTGCGGATAATCCGGTCAGGCTGGTCGATGCCTTCATCGACGAACTCGATCTACTTGCTTTAGGCTTCACCGGTGCCCGCCCTGCGGCAACGGGCAGACCCGCTTATCATCCGGCGACCATGCTGAAGCTGTATCTGTACGGCTATCTCAACCAGGTTCTGTCGAGCCGCCGGCTCGAGCGTGAAGCCGGACGCAATGTCGAGGCGATGTGGCTGATCGGCAAGCTGGCTCCCGATTTCAAGACGATTGCGGATTTCCGGCGCGACAATGGTGATGCGATCAAGGCGACGTGCCGCCGGTTCGTGCTGCTGTGCCGACAGATGGGCCTCCTCGCCGGCGGCGTCGTTGCCGTGGATGGATCGCGGTTCAAGGCGGTGAACACGCGCGACAAGAACTTCACGCCCAACGCGGTTCGGCGCCGGATCGAACAGGTCGACGCGAGCGTCGCGCGCTATCTCGCTCAGCTCGACACGGCCGATCGTCAGGACGACGAGACTTCGGCGTTGCGCTCGGTACGGCTGAACGAACGCCTAGCCCGGCTACGCGAACAGATGCAGGCTCTGCGCGACATGGAGGCGGCGCTCGCCGACGTGCCTGACGGGCAGATCTCGCTGACCGATCCGGATGCACGTGCAATGGCCACCAATGGCAAGGGCACCGGCATGGTCGGCTACAATGTGCAAGCCGCGGTCGACACGCAGCATCACCTGATCGTCGCCCACGATGTAACCAACCTTGGCCACGACCGCTCTCAGCTCGCCAACATGGGCCGTAAGGCCAAGGCAGAGATGGACGGCGAACGCCTGACCGTGCTCGCAGACCGCGGCTATTATGGCGGCGAGGAGGTGCGCGCCTGCGAGGCCTTGGGCGCAACGCCGATCATACCCAAACCGCTCACCTCAGGGGCCAAGGCGCAAGGTCGCTACGGGAAGCAGGACTTCATCTACGACGTCGACACCGACACCTATCGCTGCCCGGCCGGCGAGACGCTGACCTACCGCTTCGACAGCGTCGAAGCCGGCAAGACGCTGCACGTCTATTGGGCAAGCTCGTGCGCCGCCTGTCCGATGAAAGCCAAGTGTACCACCGGCAAAGAGCGCCGGATCAGGAGATGGGAGCACGAGCACGTGCTCGATGCGATGCAGCAGCGCATCGACAAAATGCCCGATGCCATGCGGATCAGGCGGCAAACCGTTGAACACACGTTCGGCACCTTGAAGCAGTGGATGGGGGCCACCCACTTCCGAACCAAAGGGCTAAAAAACGTAGGAACCGAGATGAGCCTGTGCGTCCTCGCCTACAACATCAAGCGCGTGATCGCGATCCTGGGCATGCCGGCAGCGTTGGCGGCGGTCGGACGCTGACAAGCGTCACCGCGCGCGCTCACATCATCTCCGTGAAATCAGCCCGGCGGCGTTTTCACACAGCCTCCACCCCTTCCGGCTGTTCCATCGGGAAGAGGCGCCGGCGACGGCTACGTCCGCTTTCGCCAGGCAGGCTGCCGATGGCCTCGCTACCGGCAGGAGCACTGCGCTCCAGGGCGGATCAACCCAAAGGCGACATCAGCTTCGATCAGGGGCGAGCCTGTGAAAGGGGCGCATCACCTCGTGGGGGAAGCGTGTCTTGAAGCTGCGCAGCTCCGCGTGAGCGTCAGGATCAAGTCTGGCAGCGTACGCCAAGGCTGTCCGGTATCTGCGCATGTCGCCACAGTTCCGATATGTGATCGCCAGGTTGTACGCCGAGGTTGCGTCCCCTCGCCGCGCCGCGCTTCTGAGAAGCCGAACCGCTTCTCCCTCGGTCACGTAGTCGCTGAGCAGGTTGCAGGCCGGCGCGAAACCCCTGCGTACGAGTTTGCGGATGATCGGCAGCGCATGGCCGCACGCGCGACCCTCGAGGATGTCCAGCGCTCGCGCATAGGTGTTCCACATCCAGTCGGCGCTACGGTCCATAATCAGCCTCATAAGCGACTCCGGGATGGTTCTGGAAGGTCCGCAAACCACCCGATTCAGCTGTTCCCCAGGGGGAGCGGCGCGGGCGAGGGCTATGTCCGCTTCCGCGAGGCAGGCTGACGATCTCGCCGCTTCGTCCAAGCTCCGCCCGCTACAGCGCAGATCGACCCTAAGCTGACGTAGCGGCTTCACGACGGAGTTCGATCCAGACCCAACGCCCGATTTGCTCTCCTGCCGCCGCGTCCGTAGTGGTGGCGCCAAGGAGGCCGCCGATGGATCTTACGATACACATCCCTGATGAGGTTCTTGAGGATTATCGGCACGTCCTACCGCCGCCGGGAATGGGCGTGCTCGAGGCGATCGCCGTGGATGCCGTTCTGGCCGCCCTGCAGAGGATGGTAGACAGCAGCGAGAATCCAGCTGCTTGAAGGCCAGCACGAAGAGGCGCGACCCTGGACTCAGAGCTGTAGGGCAGTGAGCATCGGTGACTAAGGCAGTCCCGGCCAAGATGATCTTCGACATTCTAGGCCCGGAATCCACCCTGCAAAGTCATTCGCGGAAAGGCCTTGGTGCCCCGCCTCGCGTCGGGTTCGTCGCTCCGAAGCGGACATTCGCTGCGCCGGGCACCGATGTCTGCTTTGGCTCCACAAAGCCGACCAAGCCAAGCCCGATGCGCGAAGGTCCGTTCTGGGCGCGTAAAGAGACACTCTCGCGGCCGGCGCGCCGTTGACCTTTCGGGCGCTGCGCGTCACGCGTTAGTGAAGGGTTCGATCGCGCTCCGGCGTCCCGAAGCACCGGCCCCGCCACAGGAACGGCACTCGCCGGAAGTTGACCTCACCAGCCTCAGCCCCCGGTCCGTCCGCGCGCCGCCACCCTCAGCCCGCCGCCTGCGCCTCCTGCTGCGCCCCGTCGCCCTTCCCTTCCAGCGCCGCGACGAAGTTGCGCCGCCACCACACCACATCCTCCTGCTTCACGATCTCGTTCATGCTGCGCCAGCGGCGGATGCGCTCGTCGCGCGGCATGTCGAGCGCCTGCTTGATCGCGTCGCTTATCTCTTCCTTGCTGTACGGATTGACCAGCAGGGCATCCTTCAGCTGCAGCGCGGCGCCGGCGAAGCGGGAGAGGATCAGCACGCCGGGATCCTCCGGATCCTGGGCGGCGACATATTCCTTGGCGACGAGGTTCATGCCGTCGCGCAGCGGCGTCACCAGGGCGATCTGCGAGGCGCGGTAGAAGCCGGCGAGATCCTCGCGGCCATAGCCCTGGTTGACGTAGCGGATCGGCACCCAGTCGACGGCGGCGAACTCGCCGTTGATCCGGCCCGACAATTCGTCGAGCGTTTCGCGGATCTTCTCGTAGGTATGGACCTCGCCGCGCGAGGGCGGCGCGATCTGGAGCAGGAAGACTTCGCCCTGCCAATCCCGATGCTCTTCGAGGAAGCGGCGATAGCCGAGGAAGCGCTCCTCCAGCCCCTTGGAATAATCGAGCCGGTCGACGCCGATGATCGTGCCGCGGCCGTCGGCGCTCTTGCGCAGGCGCTCGAAGGCCTCCCACGCCGCATCGCTCTCCGCAGCCTCGCGGAATTCCTTGTAGTCGATGCCGATCGGGTAGGCGGCGGCGTGGACCGAGCGCTCGCCGACATGGATGGTCCCGTCCGGCTCGCAATGGCCGCCAAGCTCGCGCTCGACGTAATTCTGGAAGCTTTCCAGCCATTCCTGGGTGTGGAAGCCGATCACGTCGTATGCGAGGAGCGAAAGGACGAGATGCTCGTGCGCGGGCAAGGAGGTCAGCAGGCGTGCCGGTGGCCAGGGGATGTGGAGGAAGAAGCCGATCCGGTTCCTGAGGCCACGCTGGCGCAGCTGCGCGCCGAGCGGGATCAGGTGGTAATCGTGGACCCAGACGAGATCGTCCGGCTCGATCAGCGGCGTCACGGTCTCGGCGAAGCGCTCGTTGACCCGCTCGTAACCGGCGCCGAAGCTGCGATCATATTCGGCGAGATCGATGCGGTAGTGGAAGAGCGGCCACAGGGTGCGATTGGCATAGCCGTTATAATATTCCTCGACGTCCTGCTCCTCGAGGTCGACCGTCGCCGAGGTGACGCCGTCATGGCGCTGAAAGTCGATCTTGCCGGTAAATTCCTCGATGCGATTGCCGGACCAGCCGAACCACAGGCCGCGATATTCGCGCAGCGCCGCCGAGAGTGCGACCGCAAGCCCGCCCTGGGCACCGCCCTCCCCATCCGGCTTGGGTGCGGCCACCCGGTTGGAGATGACGATCAGCCGGCTCATCGGATCGCGGTCCAAGGCTTGGACAGCATCATCGCGCAATTGATCAGGCCGACCAGCGAATAGGTCTGCGGATAATTGCCCCAGAGTTCGCCCGTCTCGAAATCGGTATCCTCCGACAGCAGGCCGGCCGGGGTAAGCCGCTCCAGCGTATGTTCGAACAGCGCCCGCGCCTCGTCGCTCCGGCCGGCGAGATGCAGCGCCTCGATCAGCCAGAAGGTGCAGAAGTTGAACGCGGTCTCCGGCAGACCGAAATCGTCCTCGGCGGCGTAGCGCAGCATGTGCTCGCCGCGGCGGAGTTCGCGCTCGACCGCTTCGAAGGTGCGCACGAAACGCGGATCCTCGGGCGCCAGGAAGCGCATGTCGACGAGCTGGAGCAGGCTGGCATCGGTCTCGCCGCCGCCGAAGCTGGCGCCGAACCGTTCCTCCTTCGCGAACCAGGCCTCCTTTTCGATGCGGGCGCGGATCGCCTGTTCGCGTTCGCGCCACACAGCGGCGCGATCGTCGAGACCGAGAACCGCCGCCGCATTGGCGAGCCGGTCGCAGCCCGCCCAGCTCATCACCGAGCTGTAGGTGTGGACGGCGCTGCGCGTGCGATATTCCCAAAGGCCGGCATCGGGCTGATCGTGCATCGCCCAGGCGCGCTCGCCGACCTTCTCCAGCGCCTGGAAATCTGCGACGGTCGCCGGGCGGAACAGGCGTTCGTCGAAAAAGGCCTGGACGTTGGAGAGGATGATCTGGCCGTAGGCATCGTGCTGGATCTGGTAATAAGCGGCGTTGCCGACCCGCACCGGCCCCATGCCGCGATAGCCGGCCAGGCCGTCTGCTTCCCATTCCTCGATCTTGGCCTCGCCGGACACGGCATAAAGCGGCTGGATGTGCCCGCCCTTGGCCTCGTCGACGATGTTGCGGAGATAGCCGAGATAGGTTTCGAGCACGTCGAGAGCGCCGAGGCGGTTTAGCGCCTGCACCGTGTAATAAGCGTCGCGGATCCAGCAGTAGCGATAATCCCAATTGCGGCCGCTGTCCGCCGCTTCGGGAACGGAGGTGGTGAGCGCCGCGACGATCGCGCCGGTTTCCTCGTGCTGGCACAATTTGAGCGTGATCGCGGCGCGGATCACCACCCTTTGCCATTCGAGCGGGATGGCGAGGCCGCGCACCCAGTCGCGCCAATCCTCGGTGGTCTGGTGCAGCCAGGTGGCGAGCGTATGGCCGACATTGCCGACGAACGGCTCGTCCGGCCCAAGGAAGAAATGCTGCGCGCGCTCGAGCCGGAAGGCACGGCCCTCCATGATCTGGCCGACCGGGGCATCGGTGGTCAGCCGCAGCGGCTGCGGCTTCAGGAGATAGCGTATGTGGTTGGTGCCGGTGGTCGTCTCGGCATCCCTCGCGCCCCAATTGGTCGACGGGTTGAGCGCGACCTTGAGCCGCGGCGCACCGGAAATCGGGCGCACGATCCGCGCGAACGCCACCGGCCGGTACATGCGGCCGCTGCGCTGGAAGCGCGGGCAGAAATCGAAGATCTCGGCGACGCCGCCGTCGGCATCGGTGAGCCGGGTGACGAGCACCGGCGTGTTGCGAAGGTAGCTCTGCTCGACCGACACCTGATTTTCGAGCGACAGCCGCCACTCGCCGCGTGGCAGCGCGCTCTCGCCCTTGGGGCTGAGCAGCGAGCAGAACAGGGGATCGCCGTCCACCCGCGGCGCGCACGCCCAGACGAAGCCGGCCTGGCTGTCGATCAGCGCCGACACCTGGCAATTGCCGATCGGCCACAGATTGAGATCAGCCACGTACGTCTCCCGTTACCGCCATCAGCCAGGCGGCCACGGCCGCTACATCGTCGAGCCGCCAGGCGGCCGCCGTCTTTCTCGGAGGGCCGGCGAGGATACCTGCACCGTCCATCTCCGCCGCTGCCGCAAAGGCATGCTCGTCCGTCAGATCGTCTCCCACGAACACAGGACGCTTATTCGCAAAGGCTGGTTCCGCCATCAGGCGCCGCAGCGCATCGCCCTTGTCGGCGCCGGCCGGCCGCAGCTCGACCACCATCTTGCCGGCCTGCACGGTGAGTCCGGTGCGTTCGGCGAGCGCACCGGCGAGCGCAACCGCGTCCGCCGCCTGCGCCGGCGCGCCCCGATAATGAAGCGCGACGCTCGCCGGCTTGTCCTCGACGATCAGGCCCGCATCGCCTGCGGCGAAGCGGCGGATGGCGTCGCGCGCGATGTCGAGCGATGCCGGCGCCGGCACCGGTCCCACTCGCCCATCGGCGGTGCGAAGCTCGAGCCCGTGCGAGCCCGAGACGGCGATCGGCAGGGGGCCGAGATGCTGCTCGAGATCGCCGATCGCGCGGCCGCTGACGATGGCCAGGGCACCGCCGAGCCGCGCCGCCAGACGATCGAGCAACGGATGAAGATGATCGGGGACGCTGATCGCGTCCGGAGTCTCGGCAAGCTCGACCAGGGTGCCGTCGAAATCGAGAAACAGGGCCGCGCCGTCGAGCAGATCGAGCGGAGGCGGCAAGAGAGGATCGGCCATGCGCCTCCCGTTGGCGGGGACGGGCGCGATTCTCAAGCGGCTTTGACGCGCCTGGCCGGCAGGATAGGAAGGGAGGATCGCGAAGCCGGGGGTGAAGATGCGAGACAAAGGTGATTTCTGCTTTGCGCGGTTGCGGGAGCGGCGCTGACATGCCGCCCAGGCTCGTCCAGGCCGCCGCGCTCGGCCTCTCCTATCGGCCGCGGACCCCCGACGATCTGCCGTTCCTCTTCTCCGTCTATGCGGCGACGCGCGAGGAGGAACTCGCCCAGACCGGCTGGCCGATCGAAATGCGCCTGCATTTCCTGCGTCAGCAGTTCGAGGCGCAGCGCGCCCATTACGATCTCCATTACCCCGCCGCCGAATGGCTGGTGATCGAAGCCGGCGGGGAGGATGTCGGCCGCCTCTATCTGGAGGAATGGGCCGATCAGCTGCGCATCATCGACATCGCCCTGTTGCCGGCCGCGCGCCGCCAGGGCTTCGGCACCGCGATATTGAACGACGTCTGCGCGATGGCGTCCGCCGCGGGCAAGAAGGTCTCGATCCACGTCGAGAAGAACAATCCGGCGATGGCGCTCTACCGGACGCTCGGCTTCGTCGCGGTCGCGGACAAGGGCGTCTACGATCTGCTCGAACGGCCGGCGGATGATGCCGGCCAACGGAGCGCCTTGCCGATCAGTTGAAGATCGCCTCGTACTGCGTTCCCGCGTCCGAGCGGCCGATCGGAACGATGAAGATCTCCTTCGTCTCGCCCTGGCCTGCAAAGGGATAGATGGCCTGCGGCAGGATCGGATCGGCAGGGCCGAGGAACTCGAGCCGGAAACCGCCGGCGGCGCGGATCGCCTGCTCCAGCGGCTGGACCCGCTGAACGACCAGCTTCAGCACGGTTTCGCCCACCGCGACGTCATAATGCTGACCCTCGGCGAAATCCGATGCGGTAAGATCGGCCATGCCCCACTCCTCCCTGGCGCGGGCGCTTCAGGCGCCCGGCACGCATCGTTAGTCGATATTCTCGCCGGGATCGACGCCCCAGAAATGATCGGTGCGGATGAAGCCCTTGCGGCCGCCGACGTCGAGCTGGCACCAGCCGGCCGCGCATTTCGAAAGCCGGCCGACCACGCCGGGCTCGGCTCGAAACCGCACCGGCGAGCTCTCGTCGGGCGCTTCGTGCATCGGCCGCGCCTCGCTGCCGCCGACCAGCGCCGTGCGGGTGTCGCTGAGCAGGTTCTGCAACATCCAGCCGGTCTCGCCGGCCGGATCCTGGACCTTGCGCCAATTAGGATAGGTCTCGACCACCTTGATCGGCAGATCGGCGCGCAGATACAGCCAGGTCGCGGGATAGTTGCGGCCGGGGCCGCTGCGCATCATCGCCTTGGTCGCGGAAATCGACGCCCAATAGGGCGTCTGACGATCCTTCTGGGCTTCGGCGGACGTAACGCTGAGGCCGAGCACGGCCAGAAGCCCGAGCGCGAACAGCTTGCGCATTTTCATATCTCCTCCGTCCTGCCCTTACGCAGGAGGGACCCCCAGGTTCAACATGGATGTGGCCCGCGCTGCACTATCGCGGGACATCGGCGCCCGCCGGCGACGCGCGACCGGATCACTTTCCGGCTGCGGCGCGGCGGCGATGACGCTACGGCCGAGCGATGCCGACCTCCCGCCCCCGCATCATCGTTACCCGCCGCCTGCCGGAGCCCGTCGAAGAACGGCTGATCGCCGAATTCGACGCCGAGGTGAACCACGGTCCTCCGTTCGATCGCGCGCAACTCGCCGACGCGGTCCAGCGCTGCGACGCGCTCGCCTGCACCGTCACTGATCGGCTCGATGCCGAGATGATCGGTCAGGCCGGTGCGGACCTGAAGCTGCTCGCCAATTTCGGGGTCGGCGTCGATCATATCGATCTCGCCGCCGCCGCCGCACGCGGCATTCTGGTCAGCAACACGCCCGACGTGCTGACCGACGACACCGCCGACGTCACCCTGGCGCTGATCCTCGGCACTCTGCGCGGGCTCGGCGAGGGCGAGCGCGTGGTCCGCGCCGGGCAATGGGCCGGCTGGGGGCCGCGCCGGCAGATGGGCCGAAGCCTGACGGGCAAGCACCTCGCAATCGTCGGCATGGGCCGGATCGGCCTCGCCGTCGCAGCGCGAGCGCGCGCCTGCGGCATGCGCATCCACTATCACAATCGCCGCCGGGTCGAAGGTGACCAAGCGTTCGGCGCAACCTACTGGCCCGATCTCGACTCGATGATCGAACAGGCGGACGTGCTCAGCCTCAGCTGTCCCTATACGGCGGAAACCCACCATCTGATCGACGGTGCCCGGCTGCGGCGGATGCCGGCGGACGCCTTCCTGATCAACGCCGCGCGCGGCGCGATCGTCGATCAGGAGGCGCTGATCGCTGCCCTCGAACGCGGCGAGATCGCCGGCGCCGGCCTCGACGTCTACCCGAACGAGCCCCATGTCGATCCGCGGCTGATCGCTCTGCCCAACGTCATGCTCCTGCCGCACCTCGGCTCGGCGACGGTCGAGACCAGGATTGCGATGGGCGAGAAGGTCGTCGCCAACATAAGCGCCTGGGCGAAAGGCGAGGAAATGCCGGACAGGGTGTGACTGCCCTCACGGCACGGCCCTCACTGCCCTGCCCTCACCGCACGGCCCTCACCCTCCCACCGCTTCGCGGCGGGCCCCTCCCTCTCCCCAAGTGGGAGAGGGTAGAGAGGCGCTTCACTTTCCCTCTCCCATTTGGGGAGAGGGAGGGGCCCAAGCCGCCAGGCTTGGGAGGGTGAGGGCCGACGGGTGAGGGCAATTACGCCCCCGTCTGAATGCGCTCCACCAGCTGCTTCACGGTCGGCACGAAGCCGTTCGAGTAGAAGGGGTCGTTCTTGAAGCGGAAGGCGGCGTGGCCGGCGAACATGAGGTTGTTCTCGACGGGGCCGCCATGGGCGATGTCCTGCAGCGTCTTCTGGATGCAGAAGGACCGCGGGTCGGCGAGGCGGCCGGTCGAGTTCTTCTCATTGTCCGCCCAGGCCGAGAAGGAGCATTGGGAGAGGCAGCCCATGCAATCGGCCTGATCCTTGCGGATCTGCATCTTATCGTCCGGCTCGACGAAGATCAGCGTCTCGTCCGGGGTTTTGAGCGACTCCGTATAGCCCTGCGCGAACCATTCGCGCGCGTGGAGCAGATCGCCGCGGGTCACCCAGAAATTCTTCTTGCCGCCGACGCCGACGTCGAGCTGGAATTCATGGTCGCCGATCGGCTCCTTGGTGAAGGCGATCTGGCGCTTCGAGCGCGCCTCCAGTGCGCGCAGGAACGGGTTGCGCACCGCCGAACTGTAGAAGCCGGTCGGCGAGAAGCGGTGAAGGAGGACATCGCCCTCTTCGAGCGTCATCAGCCGCTGCTTCCATTCCTCGGGGATCGGGCTTTCGCGGGTGAGCAAGGGGCGGGTGCCGAATTGGAAGGCAATTTGGCCGAGCTCGGGATTGTCGATCCAATGCTCCCATTCCTGCAGGTTCCAGACGCCGCCGGCCATCACGATCGGCACGTCGTCCGAAATGCCGCCCTCGCGCATCGTCGCGCGAAGCTCCCGGACGCGCGGATACGGATCCTGGGGCTGCAGCGGATCCTCGGCGTTGGACAGGCCGTTATGGCCGCCGGCGAGCCATGGATCCTCGTAGACGACCGCGCCGAGCCATTCCGGAACCTTGGAATAAGCGCGCTTCCACAGCGCACGGAAGGCCCGCGCGGAGCTGATGATCGGGAGATAGTAGACGCCGTAGGTCGCGGCGATTTCAGACAGGCGGTAAGGCATGCCGGCACCGCAGGTCACGCCGGCGACGAGACCGCGGGTGCGCTCGAGCGTGCCTTCGAGCACGCGCTGGGCGCCGCCCATTTCCCAGAGCACGTTGATGTTGATCGCGCCGCGACCGCCGGCAATCTCGTGCGCCCGCTGAACCTGCGCGACGGCGCCGTCGATCGCATATTGAACGAGCTCTTCGTGGCGCTCGCGACGGGTCAGCGCGTGATAGACCTGGGGAACGATGCGTCCTTCGGGGTCGTAGCTGTCGGCATTGACCGCCGACACCGTGCCGATGCCGTCCGCCGCCGCCCAGGCGCCGGAGCTCGCATGGTTGCTGGCCGAGACCCCTTTGCCGCCCTCCACCAGCGGTAGCACCTCGCGGCCGCCATATGAGATCGGCTTCACACCCTTGAACATTGTCCCTCCGAAATTGATCGGCGCGCTATACGCGCACTCCGCGGAAATTGCGTCAAAAAAGCACCCTGTCGTGTCGGCGGCTCACGCCCGATCGGTCGAAAACGCCTGCGGACGACCGATCGCCTCACCATAGAGGGCGGCGTAAGCGGCGATCATCACGGCGGCATCATAGTGCGCCGCGGCCTTGTCACGATTGGCCTCCCCGATCGCCCGGCGGAGGTCGGCGCGCGCGGCGAGCGTGTCGAGCGCGGCCGCGAATGCGGTCTCGTCGCCAGGGTCGACGATCAGCGGCGCATTGGCGTCGGCGACCATGGTCGCGACGTCGCCGACCGCGGTGGCGACCGCCGGCAGGCCGGCTGCCATCGCCTCGATCAGCGAGATCGGGAATTGCTCGCTGTCGGACGACAGAGCGAAGATGTCGAAGGCGCCGATCCAGCGCGCCGGATGGTTACGGAAGCCCGCCAGCCTCACCCGGTCGGCGACGCCGAGCCGGCGCGCCTCGGCGAGGATCCGGTCGCGCTCGGGCCCCTCCCCGACCACGACCAGGATCACGTCCCGCCGGCGCATCGCCGCGAAGGCACGCACCAGCCGCGGCAGATTCTTGACGGGGCGGAGACCGGCGACGGTTCCGATCACCAGCCGCCCGTCCGTGTCGTCCAACCCGATCGCCGACCGGTCGGGTGCGCCGGCATAGAGAGGCGTGTCGATGCCGTTCGCGATGCGCACGACCTGCCCGTCCTGTCGCGCCCAATGGATTCGGGCGATGTCCTCCAGGCGCCGCGACGGAACGACGACGCGACAGGCGTTGCGCAAGGCGAACCGCCGCCACGCATTGCGCCGCGGATGAAGGCGGTGAGCCTCGTCCTGGTTGAAGCCGTCCTCGTGGTGGACGAGCGGCGGGCCGCCGAACAGGCGATGCGCCATCACCAGGTCCATCGCACCCCAATTGTAGCTCAGCACCAGGTCGAAGCGCTTGATGTAGCGGGCGAGCCGCCACAGCCTGAGCGGGCTTGGCGGGCCGGACAGCGGCGGCGCATCCTCCGGAAAACCGGCATCGATCCCCGCGGCGATCTCGGCGCGCGCGCCCGTTTCTCCCGGCATTGCAGTCAGCACGATGTGGCGGGCGGCGGCGCCGAATGCGTTCATCAGACGCACCGCCCGCGCTTCCTTGCCGCCGAGCGAAAAGGTCGAATGGGCGTGCAGGATGCGGACCGGCGGCATGCCGATCTTATGGCCGACGCGGGCACCGCGGGAAACGAAAAGATGCGGGCAGCACCTGCGAGACGGCGGATTCCGGCGGCTGCTCCGGCCATCGCAAAGCATTGTTAACCATTTCTGCTGCATCCTCTCCCTCGCGAGCGGCCGGCACGGTGGGCAACGAGGACGGCACGCCGCGCCGGGGGAAGGCCAGCAGTCGCTCATGATCCATTTCGACGAGACCAGCTTCGAAGGCGCGGCGCCGCTCGGCAGCCCGGACGACGTCTTCTACCGCGACGCGCTCGATGCGGCCGGGGTCGGCACCTGGCGGCTGGACATGGCCACGGGCCTGTGCACCTGGGACGCCGCCACCAGCCGATTGCTCGGCCTGCCCGCGACCGCCCGCGAGGAGGACGTGCTCGCGCGCATCCATTCGGACGATCAGGAGGCGGTCGCCGCCAGCCTCGACCGCAGCTTCGCAACCGGTGCGCCGCACGACATGGAATTCCGCGTCGTGCTGAAGGACGGCAGCCAGCATTGGCTGCGCGGCATCGCCCGGCCCCGCTGCGATGCCGACGGACACAGACGCTGGCTTTACGGCGTCGTCGTCGACATCCAGTCGCGCAAGCAATCCGAACTCGCTCTGGCGGAGAGCCGGCGCCGCCTCGCGACCCTGATCGACAATCTGCCCGGCCTTGCCTACCGCGCCCGACTCGGCAGCGGCGGCGAACTCGTTTACGTCAGCGACGGCGCTGAGGAAATTTCCGGCTACACCGCCAAAGACTGGACGTCGGGGCGGCTGCGTTGGGCCGACTTCATCCACCCAGACGATCGCGCCGGCCTGGCCGATGCGATAAACGCTGCGATCGCCGGGCGAAACGGTTTCTGCGCCACCTATCGCTTCCAGCATCGCTGGGACGGGGACTGGCGCTGGCTGCAGGAGCGTGGCCAGGCGGTGTACGCCGCCGACGGCACGCCGCTCTATCTCGAAGGCTTCGTCGGCGACGTCACCGAGCAGAAGCTTCTCGAGGTGTCGCTGCGCAAGGCGAAGGAGGAAGCGCAGAAGACCGCCAGCAAGCTCGCCGACGTGCTCGAGAACACCCTCGACCGCGTCTATTCGCTCGATGCCGAACTGCGCTTCACCTACGTCAACCAGCGCGCAATGGAACGCCATGCCGGCCGCACCCTGATCGGCCGGTCGATCCTGGCCGTGCTGCCCGGGATCGAGCGTTCCGAATTCGGCCGCTGCTATAAGCGGGTGCTGGAGAGCGGCATTGCGGAGACGATCGAGGCTTATTTCCCGCCGTCCGACCGCTGGTTCGAGGCGCATGTCACGCCGACCGACGGCGGCATCACGGTCTATTATCGCGACATCAGCGCCCGCCGGAAGGCCGAGGAGCAACTGCGCGAACGCACCGAACGCGCCCATTCGATTCTCGATTCGGTGCCCCAAATCATCTGGTCGGCCAATGCCGCCGGCGAATGCGACTACCTCTCGCCGCAATGGGACGAATTTTCGGGCCGCGATCACCTCACCGATCTCGGCGATGCATGGGTGACGACCGTGCATCCCGATGATGCCCAGGACATCAGGGGCAAGTGGCTGGACAGCGTCGCCACCGGCAAGCCGTTCGAAACCGAGATGCGGCTGCGCCACCGCTCCGGTGCCTATCGCTCGATCCTCACGCGCGCTCTGCCCGAACGTGACGCCGACGGCCGGGTGGTTCGCTGGTACGGCACCTGCACCGACGTCCACGAGCGGGTCGTTGCCGAAGCGGCGCTGCAGGAGAGCGAGGCTTTGGTCCGCTCCATCCTCGATGCCAGCCCTGATTGCATCAAGCTGCTCGATGCGGACGGCCGCGTGCTGTTCGTCAATCGGCTCGGCCCCAAGGCGGTCGATCTCGACGATGCGTCGCCCTTGATCGGCACCCGCTGGGTCGATTTCCTCAAGCCCGACGCCGCCGTAATTGCCGCCGACGCGCTGGACCGCGCCAGGGCCGGCGAGACCGTCACCTTCACCCTTCAGCATCCGACCGCAAAGGGCCGGCCGAAATGGTGGGACATCGTCGCCACGCCGGTGAACGGCGTCGACGGCCTGCGCCTCGTCGTCATCGCCCGCGACATCACCCATCAGAAGAAGTCGGAAGAGCAGGTCCGCTGGGCGGCGAACCACGATCCGCTGACCGGCCTGCCCAACCGCCTGCTCTTCCAGGAGAGGCTCGACGCGATCGCGGCCGACGCCGAAGGATCCGGCCGCTTCGCCTTGCTGCTGCTCGACGTCGACGATTTCAAGCGGGTCAACGACACGCTCGGTCACGACGCCGGCGATTCGCTGCTCTGCGCGTTCGGCGAGCGGCTGCGCGCTGCGACCCGCTCCGACGATTTCGTCGCGCGTCTCGGCGGCGACGAGTTCGCGGTGATCCTGTCGGGCACCGCCAGCGAGGAGGAGGTCACCGCGGCCGTAGGAACGATCCTCTCCGAACTGCGTCGGCCCCACGTCTTTGCCGGCCGCATCCTCGACTGCAATGCCAGCATCGGCGCCAGCCTATTCCCGAGCCAGGGCAGCAACCGCGCCGAATTGCTGAAGCATGCCGACATCGCGCTCTATGTCGCCAAAAGCTCCTGGCGCGGCAATCTCAGGATCTTCCACCCGAGCATGCGCTCGGACATGCAGAATCGGGTGTCGATGGTCGCGCTGGCCCGTAACGCGCTGAAGAAGGACCTGATCCGGCCGCACTACCAGCCGAAGATCGACTTCGGCACCGGCCATGTCTCGGGCTTCGAGGCTTTGCTGCGCTGGAAGGATCGCAAGCTCGGAATCCAGTTGCCCGAGACGATCGCCGCCGCGTTCGAAGACATCAACACCGCCGCCGAGATCAGCGACCGGATGATCGACAAGGTGATCGCAGACATGCGCCGCTGGCTCGATCGCGGCGTCGATTTCGGCCATGTCGCGGTCAACGCCGCCGCCGCCGAATTCCGCAAGGGCGGCTTCGCCGAAAACCTCATCGAGCGGCTCGCCAGAGCGGAGGTGCCGACCGACCGCATCCAGGTCGAAGTCACCGAAACCGTGTTCCTCGGCCGCGGCGCCGAATGCGTCGAGCGGGCGCTCAAGACCCTGTGCGAAGCCGGCATCCGGATCGCGCTCGACGATTTCGGCACCGGCTACGCCTCCTTGTCGCACCTCAAGCAATTTCCGGTAGACGTGCTCAAGATCGACCGCTCGTTCGTCGCGGACGTCGGCCGCAGCGACGATGCCGAAGCGATCATCCGCGCGGTGATCAATCTCGGCCGCAGCCTCGACATGGAAGTGGTCGCCGAAGGGGTGGAGACGGTCGCCCAGTCGTCATGGCTGAAGCGCAAGGGCTGTCATGTTGGCCAGGGCCATCTGTTCGCCCCCGCCATTCCCGCCGCCGAGGTTCAGGCTCTGCTCGCCCGCTTCAACGGCGACGCTCGCGCCGCCTGAACGCAGCCGTCGCCGGTACCTTCTCGAGGCCCGCCGGATCCCGTCAGCCGTCGACCCGCGCCAGCAGCCGATCGATCGCGGCCTGCGCCTCCGGCTCGTCGAGGGTCGGGACATGGCCGACCCGCGGGATCGTCACCGCTTCCATGTCCGGATTCTCCGCGACCATGCGGTCGACCGTCGCTGCACTGAGCAGATCGGAAAATTCGCCGCGCAGCACCAAGGAGGGACGGCCGGCGAGCGCGTGAAAGGCGGGCCAGAGATCGAAGCCGGTCTCCGATCCGGGCACCTTGAACGGCTCGGCGATGCGCATGTCGTAGTCGAACACGATCCGGCCATTGGGGGTGAGCTTGCACACCCTTTTCGCGTAGATGAGCCAATCCTCCAGCTGCCAGTCTGGATAGCGATCCTGCTGCGCCTCGCACAGCGCGCGGGCGGCGTGGAGCCAGGTCGGCCAGGTCTGCGACTTGCCGACATAGGATCGGATCGTCTCCAGCCCGCGCGATTCGAGCACCGGGCCGATGTCGTTGAGCAAGGCACCGGCGAGCCGCTCGCGGTTGGCCAGCGCCAGCACCATGGTGAGCAGGCCGCCGAGCGAGGTGCCGAAAGCGACGAAGCGGTCGAGCGCGAGTTCCGCCAGCAGCCGCTCGATATCCTCGGCATAGGTGGCGGGCACGTAGCGCGCGCTGTCCTTGCAAGGCTCGCTCTGGCCGCGGCCGCGCAGATCGAGGCAGAGCACCCGCCGCGAACCGGCAAGGCGCTCGGCAACGCCTTCGAAGTCGCGCGCGTTGCGGGTGAGGCCGGGAATGCACAGGATCGGCGCGCGCGAGGAATCGCCGGCATAGTCCCTATAGTGGAGTCGAAGGCCGTCGCTTGACGACCAGAACCCATCGGACCACGCAGCCATGCTCTCCCTTTCCCTTCTCGGCCCTCATATTCACTGATGCCCCGCCGCCCGCAACCCAGCTCTTACGCGCCCGCCACCGCCATCCTCGCGCTTGGTGACGCCTTTTACGATCCGGTCCAGCCGGCGCGTTTCCGCCAGGCGATCCTGCGTTTCCGCAACCAGGCCTGGGCCGAGGCGGTCGGCCTCGGCGGGCTCGACGCCGCCGGCTGGATCCAGCATTTCGTCCGCTTCGCGCCCCTGCCCGGCACTCTGCCGCAACCTTTGGCGCTGCGCTATCACGGCCACCAATTCCGGGTGTACAACCCCGAGCTCGGCGACGGCCGCGGCTTCCTGTTCGCGCAGCTGCGCGACGGCGACGGGCGGCTGCTTGATCTCGGCACCAAGGGCTCCGGCCGCACCCCTTACAGCCGCTTCGGCGACGGCCGATTGACCCTCAAGGGCGGGGTGCGCGAAGTGCTCGCCAGCGAGATGCTCGAAGCGCTCGGGGTCGAAACTTCGAAGAGCTTCTCGCTGGTCGAGACCGGAGAAGCGCTGGAGCGCAACGACGAGCCCTCCCCCGCCCGCTCGGCTTTGCTGGTGCGGCTGCAGCACAGCCACATTCGCATCGGTACCTTCCAGCGCCTCGCTTTCCTCCAGCAGGCGGAGGAGATGCGGACGCTCGTCGATTACTGCCTCCGCGAATATTATCGGGAGCAATCCGGCGAAGACGGCGCACCGCGCCTGCTGGCGCTGGTGGCGGACGCCGCCGCCCGGCTCGCCGCAGCCTATGTCGCCGCAGGCTTCGTCCACGGCGTGCTCAACAGCGACAATGTCACGGTCACCGGCGAGAGCTTCGACTATGGCCCGTGGCGGTTCACGCCTTATTGGGACGGCGACTTCACCGCCGCCTATTTCGACCAGGCCGGCCTTTACGCGTTCGGCCGCCAGCCCGAGGCGATCCACTGGAATCTCGTCCAGCTGGCCAAGGCACTGACCCTGATCGCGCCTGCCGAAGATCTGACGCAAGCGATCGAACGCTTTCCGGCGCTGTTCCAGAGCGCTTTGGTCGCGGCGGTGTTCGCCCGCCTCGGCATCCGCCAGACCGAGCCCGAGCGCGACACGATCTTCCTCGTCAAGCTGGAGAACATCCTCGGCAGGAAGGAGGTCGCGATCGACCGCTTCTTCTTCGACTGGCGCGGCGGCCGCCGGCGCGGGCGCTCGCCGGCCGATCCTTTCTATCGCAGCGAAGCCATGCAGGATCTGATCCGGGACATGCGCGCCTATGACGCCGTCCCCGGCGCCGCCCGCCATTCCTATTGGGAGGAGGACGAACCCTGTTCGATGCTGATCAACGAGGTCGAGGCGATCTGGCGGCGGATCGACGATGCCGACGATTGGTCCGGGTTCGAAACGAAGATCGCCAAAGTGAGACGAATGGGCGAAGCGATGCGCAGCGGCGGCGCTTGACCAAGTCATTCAAAAGTGGTGCTTCAGCCGCCATGGCAATCCTGCAATCGTACGAACCCGCAACCGGCGACCTTCTCTGGACCGGGGACAGCGGCGATCCCGATGCGGAGGTCGGCCGCGCGCGTGCCGCCTGGGCAGCCTGGGCGGCGCGGCCGCTGGCGGTTCGGATCGAAACGATGCGCCGCTTCGCCAATGTCGTCCGCGGCCAGAAGGATTCGTTCGCCGATCTGATCGCGCGCGAAACTGGCAAGCCCTTGTGGGAAAGCGCGACCGAGATCGATGCGGTCGTTAACAAGGTCGACATCTCGGTCAGCGCCTATTCGGAGCGCACCTCGCAGCGCCGCCTCGAAGGCGCGCTCGGCGCCCGCGTCGCGGTCCGCCACAAGCCGCACGGCGTCCTCGCCGTGCTCGGCCCCTACAATTTTCCGGCCCACCTGCCCAACGGCCACATCGTCCCCGCTCTGCTCGCCGGCAACGCCGTCGTGTTCAAGCCGTCCGAGAAGACGCCCGCGGTCGGCGAACGCCTCGCCGCCCTGTTCCACGAAGCCGGCGTTCCGGAGGACGTGCTGCGCTGCGTCCAGGGCGGGCCGGAGGTCGGCAAGGCGCTCGCCGCCCATCCCGGGCTCGACGGCCTCCTGTTCACCGGCTCGGCCCGCGCCGGCCTCGCCCTCCACCGCCAGTTCGCGGAAACGCCCGCGAAGATCCTGGCGCTCGAAATGGGCGGCAACAATCCGCTGGTGATCTGGGACGCGCCCGACGTTCAGGCGGCGGCGATCATCGCCGTCCAGTCGGCCTTCCTCAGCGCCGGACAGCGCTGCACCGCCGCCCGGCGGCTGATCGTCCGCGACGGCGCCCATGAGGAACTGCTCGAGACCATCGTCAAGCTCGCCGACCGGCTGATCGTCGACCATCCGCACGCCAACCCCTCGCCGTTCATGGGGCCGGTGATCGATGCCGCCGCCGCCGATCATCTCCAGGAAGGCTTCCTGTCCCTGCTGACCCGCGGCGGCCGGCCGATCAAGCATCTCGAGCGCTCGGCCGACGACCGCCCCTTCCTCACCCCGGCGATCATCGACGTCACCGACGTGCGCGAGCGCCCCGATGCCGAATTGTTCGGTCCGGTGCTGCAGGTGATCCGCGTGCCCGATTTCGACGCGGCTCTCGCCGAGGCCAATGCCACCCGCTACGGCCTCGCCGCCGCCCTGGTCGGCGGCAGCCCCGAGCTTTACGACCGCTTCTGGGCGAACAGCCGCGCCGGCGTGATCAACTGGAACAAGCCGACCAACGGTGCCCCGTCCAACGCCCCGTTCGGCGGCATCGGCCTCTCCGGCAACCACCGCCCGAGCGCTTATTACGCCGCCGATTATTGCGCCTATCCGGTGACCAGCTCCGAAGCCGAACAGGCCCGCGCCGCCTTCGGCGTCGGCCTCCGCGACCCCTTCGCCGCGAACGAACTGGAAGGCTAATCCAGATCCTCCCCGCTTCGCGGGGAGGGGGACCATGCGCAGCATGGTGGAGGGGGTTCCGAGACCCACGCTGATTCAGAAATCCCGGGGGCTGAGCGGGCCTCCGAACCCCCTCCACCAGCCTTCGGCCGGTCCCCCTCCCCGCCCCGGGAAGGATCTTCACGCGCGGGGAGATCGCCTGAACGCCCCCCGGCTCACGCCTGCGCGGAGCCGAGGGGCGCCCCCCGCCGAACTCATTCGCCGCCGCGCATCTCGGGCATGTAGCGCTCGTCGACGAGATCCGAGAAGCGCGTGATCTTGGCTTCGAACTTCAGGGTGACGGTGCCGGTGGCGCCGTGGCGCTGCTTGGCGATGATCACTTCGGCGCGGCCATGGACTTCCTCCATCGCCCGCTGCCATTCCTCGAACGCGGCGACCGAATTGGCGTCGTCGCCGGCCGCCGCCGATGCTTCCTTGGGCTTGGTGAAGTTGACGTAATATTCCTCGCGATAGACGAACAGCACGATGTCGGCGTCCTGTTCGATCGATCCGGATTCACGAAGATCGGACAGCTGCGGGCGCTTGTTCTCGCGGCTTTCGACCTGGCGGCTGAGCTGCGACAGCGCCATCACCGGAACGTTCAGTTCCTTGGCCAGGGTCTTGAGGCCGCGCGAGATTTCCGAAATCTCCTGCACTCGGTTGCCGTCCGACGATTTGCCGGAGCCGGTCAGCAGCTGGAGATAGTCGACGACGATGAAGCCGATGTTGCGCTGGCGCTTCAGCCGGCGCGCGCGGGTGCGCAAAGCGGCGATGGTGAGGCCGGGCGTGTCGTCGATATAGAGCGGCAGGCTCTCCAGCTCGGCGGCGGCGCGGGCGAGCTGGCGGAAATCCTGCTGGCTGATCTTGCCCATGCGCAGGCTCTCGCCGCTGATGCCCGAATTCTCCGCAAGGATACGCGTCGCCAGCTGGTCGGCCGACATTTCGAGGCTGAAAAAGGCGACCGGCGCGCCCACCGACTTGGCCGGCTCGATCCCGTCCTCCATGTCCTGGACGTAGCGGCGAGCGGCGTTGAACGCGATGTTGGTGGCGAGCGAGGTCTTGCCCATGCCGGGACGTCCAGCGAGGATGATGAGATCGCTGTGATGCATGCCGCCGGTGCGGGCGTTGAAGCTGTCGAGGCCGGTGGTGACGCCGGACAGGCCGCCGCCGGTGTTGAGCGCCTTTTCCGCAAGCTGCACCGCCATTCGGGTCGCTTCGGCGAAGCTCTTCACCTGGCCTTCGTTGCCGCCCTCCTCGGCGACCCGGTAGAGCGCCGATTCGGCCTGCTCGATCTGGCCCTTGGGGTCGACGTCCTCGCTGGTGTCGAGCGCATTCTCGACCATCTCGCGGCCGACCCCGATCAGCGCGCGCAAAAGAGCGAGTTCGTAAATCTGCTCGGCGAAATCGCGCGCGCCGATGATCGCCGCGCCGCTGCCGGTGAGCTGGGCGAGATAGGACGGGCCGCCGAGCTCCTTCATCTCCTCGTCCGCCTCGAACAAGGGGCGCAGCGTGACCGGCGATGCGATCATGTTGCGGTCGATCAGCTTCAATATCTGCTCGTAGATGCGGGCGTGCAGCGGCTCGTAGAAATGATCCGGACGAAGCTTCATCTGGATGTCTTCGGCGAGCCGGTTGTCGATCATGAGCGCGCCGAGCAGAGCCGCCTCGGCCTCGATATTGTGCGGGAGAGTCGTTGCTTCCGGTGCGGGCGCATCCGCAAGCCTGATGATGTTGTCAGCCATGCCCCCCTCTCCTCCTTTCCGGGCCCGGGCTCAAGCCAGCAAGTCTGTGGAACGCATGTGGATAAGCGCCGCCGCCCTCGCTAACAGGGCGCATGGCCGACCCGCGGATCATCGACATCGAACTGGACGAGCGCACGATCATCCGGCGCAGCGACGATATCGAGCGCGAGCGCCAGATCGCGATCTTCGACCTGCTCGAAGGCAATCGCTTCCAGCCCGCGGGCCTCGACGGCCCATTCCGCATTCTCCTCCGCATCGAGGAAGGCCGCCTCGCCATCGACGTCAAGGATGCGGGCGGCGCGGCGCTGGACACGATCCGGCTCGGCCTCGCCCGGTTCAAGCGCCCGGTGCGCGACTATTTCGCGATCTGCGAGAGCTATTTCAAAGCGGTGCGCTCCGATTCGGCCAAGGGCATCGAAACCATCGACATGGCTCGGCGAAGCATCCACAACGAGGCCGCCGAGCTCCTCCAGGAGTGCCTCAAGGACAAGATCGAGATGGATTTCGACACCGCCCGGCGCCTGTTCACCCTGATCTGCGTCCTCCATATCAAGTGAGCGCGTCGCGGCTGATCGGGCTGGCGGCCGGCATCGGCCTGCTCCTCGCCCTCGGCCTCTTTCTCTATGCCTCGAGCTGGCATCCGTCGAACCGCGCCTTCCCGATCCAGGGCGTCGACGTGTCGCACCACCAGGGCCGGATCGACTGGAAGCGGATCAAGCGCCAGGGCGTCGATTTCGCCTATCTGAAGGCGACCGAGGGCGCCGACCATCGCGACACGATGTTCACCGCCAATCTGAAGGCCAGCGCCGCCGCCGGCATCCCGCGCGGCGCCTATCATTTCTTTACCCTGTGCCGCTCGGGTGCCGATCAGGCGGCGAACTTCATCGCGGCCGTGCCCCGCAACCGCCGCCTGCTGCCGCCGGCCGTCGATCTCGAGTTCGGCGGCAATTGCGGCGCCCGTCCCGATCGGGTGGCGCTGCTGCGCGAGCTCGACATCTTCCTGAAGCGGGTCGAGGCCCATGCCGGCAAGCAAGCGATTCTCTACATCACCCGCGAGTTCGACGCCGCCTACCGCGTCAGCGAAGCCATCGATCGTCCGCTCTGGCTGCGCCGTCTCGCCCGCCGTCCCGATTACGGCGCGCGGCCGTGGGCATTGTGGCAGGCGTCCAACGTCCGGCGGCTTCGCGGGATCGGCGGACGGGTCGACTGGAACGTCGTCGCGCCCGGCTGCGACTTCCTGGCGCGCCGCGAGGCTTGCCCGCCGCCGCGGGACGGGCAAAGGTCGCCGACATGAAGACGCAACTCCCCTTCCTTCTCGCCGCCGCGACGTGCGCCGGCGGCTGCGCCGCCGATCCGCCGCCCTTCGCGCCGGTCGCGAACGTCGCCTATTCCGCAGTCGGCGCCGATCCGTTCTGGATGGTGACGATCGGCGACCACCGCATCGTGCTAACCCTCGGCCCGGCCGAAGGCGGCAAGGGCCTGGTCAGCCATGACTATCCCCGCGTGCTGCCGCGGGAAACCGAGACGACGACATTCTGGCAATCCGGCGAAGGGACCGACGTGATCAGCATCGAAGCGCGTAAAGAGAGTTGTGAGGCGGGCGGCCGCCGGTTCGAGGACCAGGTCCGGGTCACCTTGAGCGGCCGCATGCTCCAGGGCTGCGGCGGGCGCCTGCTCGCCGGAGGGCGCCGCTGATGTCGATCATGTCGGACAAGTGGATCCGCAGCCAGGCGCTCGGCAACGGCATGATCGAGCCGTTCGTCGACGGCCAGAAGCGCGAGGGCACGATCAGCTTCGGCCTCTCCTCCTACGGCTATGACGCCCGCGTCGCCGACGAGTTCAAGATCTTCACCAATGTCGACAACGCCCTCGTCGACCCCAAGGATTTCGCCTCGAACAGCTTCGTCGACCGCAAGACCGACGTCTGCATCATCCCGCCGAACAGCTTCGCCCTCGCCCGTACCGTCGAATATTTCCGGGTGCCGCGCGACGTGCTCGTCATCTGCCTCGGCAAATCGACCTACGCCCGCTGCGGGATCATCGTCAACGTCACCCCGCTCGAGCCCGGCTGGGAAGGCCACGTCACCCTCGAATTCTCGAACACCACGCCGCTGCCCGCCAAAATTTACGCCAACGAAGGCGCGTGCCAGTTCCTGTTCCTGCAGGGCAACGAACCCTGCGAAGTCAGCTACGCCGACCGCGCCGGCAAATATATGGGCCAGCGCGGCGTGACACTGCCCAAGCTGTAAGTATTCCTGTCCTCCCTGTCCGCGAAGCGGATGGGGAGGGGAACCAGCCGAAGGCTGGTGGAGGGGCCACTGCCTGCGTCTGGCGCACTAACGTGTGAGGGCGGTCATCGTAGTCGGCCCCTCCACCATGCTGCGCATGGTCCCCCTCCCCATCGCCTGCGGCGACAGGGAGGATGAGATTGCCCCCCTCCCAAACGCCGACAGGGCCCAGCCCTTCCAGGCCGAACCCTGCTCGCCCACGCGCCCCTGTCCGGCGCCGCGCGCTCACTTCTGCGTGTCTTCGAACTTCTTCCATTCGGCCTTGGTGAGGCAGAGCCGCGTCGACTTCATCCGACTGGTAGTGTCGTTGAAGGTCTTGCAGGTCTTCTTCTCGGCCTTGGCCGAAGCACCCGTGGTCATCGAGCTCTGCGCGCTCTGATCGCCGTCCTGGGCGGCCTTTGCGGCGGCCGGCGCGGCGGCGGCGATCATCGACAGGCTCGCAAATGCGGCAATCAGGACATCCCGTTTCATGGCCTTCAACTCCTCGGTAAGTGGCCATGTCTTTCTACGCCCCCACCGCCGCGAGCACCCGCCCGCCGGCAGACCCGGCCCCCGCGTTGGTCGAACGCCCTGCCGTTCGTCGACGAAATCTGCATTTCGCCGGAAAGTGAGGAGTCGCCCAGATCCTCCCCGAGCTCTGCTCGGGAGGGGGGTGGAGGCGGGTCGGCGAGCCGGGGGCTCGCCGAGAGCCGGAACCGGCTGCGCAGCAGCCGTCGCCGCCGGAGGCGGTGGTGGAGGGGGTTCCGAGACCCACGGGGCATTAGAGGGTTAGCGAGTTGTGGCCCTCCGATCCCCCCAGCCTGCGGCTGATCGCCGGTCCACAGCGGGTTCGGGCTCTCGGAACGCTCCCAGCTTTCCCTCCTTCCCGAGCTTGCTCGGGTAGATGCGCCTATCGCCCCTGGTGGCGGATGTTGCCGGGTCGGCCGCGCTTGCCTTGCGGCCGGGGCGGTCCCTTGCCGTCCTTGCCGCTCTTGCCGGGCTTGGCCGAGCGCTTGCCGTCGCGTCGGATCGTCCGCCGGCCGCGGTCGCCGCGGTCCACAAGGCCGGCGCTGCCGCCGGGCAGCTCGAAGCGCAGCCCGCCCGACACGGGGTTCGCCTCGACCAGCCGCAGCTTCAGCCTCTGCCCCGACGCGAACGCATGTCCGCTCTCCTCGCCGACCAGGGTCTGGCTCGCTTCCTCGTAGCGATAATATTCGGTGCCGAGCGTCGACACCGGCACCAGCCCGTCGCCGCCGAGCCCTTCCACCGTCGCGAAGAAGCCGAACGGCTGCACCCCGGTGATCCGGCAGTCGACGAGATCGCCGACCCGCTCCGACAGATAGGCGGCGACGTAGCGGTCGAGCGTCTCGCGCTCCGCCTCCATCGCGCGGCGTTCCAATTGCGAGATCAATTCGCCGGTGACGTCCATCGCCTCCAGATCGGCATCGGTCAGCCCGGTCTCGCGCACGTCCGGCCCGAGCCCGTAGGCGCGCACCAGCGAGCGGTGGACAATGAGATCGGCATAGCGCCGGATCGGGCTGGTGAAATGCGCATAGGAGCCGAGCGCGAGGCCGAAATGGCCGTGATTCTCCGGCCCGTAATAGGCCTGGGTCTGAGTGCGCAGGATCTGCTCCATCACCTGCGGCTTGAAATCGGACTCGCCGACCCGAGAGAGGATGTGATTGAAGGTCGACGGCTTGATCACCTGCCCCAATGCGAACTCGATCTCGAACGTCTTCAGATAATCCTTGAGCGCGACCAGCTTCTCGCGGCTCGGCGGCTCGTGATCGCGGTACATGACCGGCGCCTTCTTCGCCTCCAGCGCCTTGGCCGCGGCGACATTGGCCGCGATCATGTAGTCCTCGATGAGCTTGTGCGCGTCGAGCCGCTCGCGCGGCGCCACCGACAGGATCCGCCCCTTCTCGTCGAGCACCACCCGCCGCTCCGGCAGATCGAGATCGAGCGGCGCCCTCTTCTCCCGCGCCTTGTACATCGCCCGCCAGCACGCCCAGAGCGGCTTCAAGGTCGACTCGACCAGCGCCGGCGCGACCGGGGGCTCGTCGACGATCTCCGGCATCGAACAGGGCGAGGACGCGACTTCGACCGTCTCGGCGTCGTCCGCGGACGCGGACGATCGCCCCTCCGCCAAATCGATCGCCGCCTGCGCATCTTCGTAAGCGATGTTGGCCGCGATCCGCACCCGTGCCCGCGCGAAGCGCCACGACTTGATCTCGCCCGCCTTCGAAATCCGCAGGTGGCAGACCAGGCTCGCCCGGTCCTCGCCTTCCTTCAGCGAGCAGACGTGCGCGGACAATGTCTCGGGCAGCATCGGCACCACCCGGTCCGGGAAATAGACGCTGTTGCCGCGCTTGCGCGCTTCCTTGTCGAGCGCCGATCCCGGCCGCACGTAGAAGCTGACGTCGGCGATCGCGACGATCGCCTTCCAGCCGCCCTCGTTGCCGGGCTCGTCGTCCGCCGTCGCCCACACCGCATCGTCATGGTCCCGCGCATCCGCCGGATCGATCGCGACGATCGGGATGTGGGTGAGGTCTTCTCGCAATCCTCCCCGAGCTCGCTCGGGGAGGGGGGTGGAGGCGGGTCGGCGAGCCGGGGGCTCGCCGAGAGCCGGAACCGGCTGCGCAGCAGCCGTCGCGCCGCCGGCGGACGGTGGAGGGGCTGCGCCCGACTCGTCGGTCTTCGCTGGCGATTCATCTCCCGACTCACTGCCAGCCCCTCCACCCCTCGGCTTCGCCGAGCGGTCCCCCTCCCCGTTCCGGGGAGGACTTAGAGGCAGCCCCGCCATCCGTTCCGCTTCCTCCACCACCCGGTCGGAGAATTCGTGCGGGATGCCGTGCTTGTGGATGGCGATCAGGCTGAAGCTGCGCGGCGCGAACGGATCGCCCAGGATGTCGGACACGCGCGCGCTGATCCGCGGCGGCCGGCCGGTGCGCTCGGCCAGCACCAGGTCGCCCGGCTGCGCCTCACCCAATTCGGAGATGGGCAGTTCGCGCCGCTCCTTCTTCTCCACCGGCCGCAGCCAGTGGCGGTCGCCTTCCAGGTGGACGACGCCGAGGATGAGGTCCTCGCCCTTGGCGAGCTTCTTCATCGGGTGGGCGGCATAGCCGTTGCCGCGCGCTTCCGTGCGGGCCAGGATGCGGTCGCCGATGCCGAGCGCACCCGATCCGCCTTTGCCCTTGCGCTCGAGCACCCGGATCGCCGGCATCGGCGCCTCGGACTCCCAGCGCTCCGGCACCGCCCAGACCTGCCCGCTGTCGTCGACGTCCCTGACCCGCAGCACGGTGACCTTGGGGATGCCGCCGGCCTGGTGGAAGGCGCGGCCGGGCGAGCCTTCGATCAGCCCTTCGTCGGCCATGTCGCGCAGCAGGATCTTCAGCGCCTGCTTGTCGGCGCCGGAAAGCCCGAACGCGCGTGCCAGTTCGCGCTTGCCGGCGGGCTGGTCGCTGGTGGCGATGAAATCGAGGATCTGCTCCCGGCTGGGGAGGCCGTGCTGCCGGTTCTTAGCCATTCACTTCCGTCTTCTTGGGCGCACTCAGGGCTGCGCCGGGGGCTCATAGGGGCGGAACGCACCACCCGGCACCGCGGATGCAACCGGCGATTCATGGCCGTCGGCGGTCAGGGACGACACGCCGAACACGAAATCGTCGACGCGCACCCCCTTCAGCACCGCCCGCAGCCGCGCCGGCACGGCCGGGCCCTTGTCTTCGTTGGTTCCGACGACGAGATCGAGCCCGTTTTTCGGGTCGACCCGCAAGCTCCTGCTCCAATTGGCCTCGTCGGTCGCGCGCCAGCGGATCACATAGGCGTCCGCGCCTTTCACCGGCTCCCAGGTCAGGGTGGTGTTGGTCGACACCCCGCCCTCGGCGACCGGCGCCGGCGGCGGCGGCGCGCTCGCCAGCGCGGCCAGCGCGGCGACGTTCAGCTGCACGACCTTGCGCAGGTACGGAAAGTCCATCTTGTCGATCGTGTCGCCATACTCGACGCCGTTCTCGACGCGCAGATCCTGGTGCTGCCAATTGTAATTCTCGATCGCGACCGTGATCCGCACCGCCGGGAAGCCGAGATTGAGGAATTCGGTATGGTCGCCGCCGCGGCCGAAGCGGTCGTTGCGCCACACCTGGCGGACGTCGAGGCCGAGGCTGAGATCGTCGGCGAGCCCGTCCAGCCAGCGCGAGATGTTGCGCGACGGCGCGTCATTCTCGCCGCCAAGGCTCCGCATCGGCGCCCGCAGCGCCTCCCCGCCCTGCCAGCGCGGCCCTTCCGAGAACACCCGGACATGGGCGGCGTCGCACACGCCATCCGAGCTGCAGCTGTTGCCGATGATGTCGTTGTTCAGATTGGCGATGACTTCCCAGCCCTGCGCCTTGGCATAGTCGGCGAGGACCTTGCCGCCGTACAGCCCCTGCTCCTCGCCGGCGAGCGCCGCATAGACGATCGTGTAGGGAAATTTGTGGCGCGACAGCACCCGCGCCGCCTCGATCACCGCGGCGGTGCCGGAGCCGTCGTCATTCGCGCCCGGTGCGTCCTTGGTCACGTCCATCACGTCGCTGACCCGGCTGTCGATATGGCCGGTGATGATCACGACCCGGTTGGGATCCACGGTCCCGCGCTGGATCGCGATCGCATCGGCGATCTTCGTCGGGTTCGGCACCCGCCGCCCGGTGAACACCTGCGACGGCATCTCGGTGACGAGGCAGCCACCGCACGCTCTCGCGTAGCGCTTGAACTCGTCGATCACCCATCTCTGCGCGGCGCCGATCCCGCGCTTCGGATCGGTCTGCGACGACAAGGTGTGGCGCGTGCCGAAGCTCACCAGTGTCTCGACAATCGCCCGCAGCCGCGCCTCGTCGACCTGGTCCGCAATCGCCCGCGGCGGCGGCGTTGGGGCAGCGACTGCAGCGGTGGGGAGGAAGGCAGCGGCGGCAAGGAGCAGGGCGGGCAGCTTCATCAGGGTGCTGTGCGCCGTGAGTGCGCGACGTGCAAGGGCGAAGGCGTCGTGCTTCGCGGTTTCTGCGGGTTCGCTTCCTCACTGTCGCCGTAGGGGATGGTTAGAGGAACCGCGCAACGCGCGGCAGAAGTACGATCAGCGCCATCGTGCCGCCTAATTGAGCTATTACCACCCGGGATACGACATCCGCGCCGCGGGTGTTCGGCGCTGCGGCACGACGCCGGGTTTCTCGACGACGCGCGGCAGCGCTTGGGCGTACCGGTAAGGGAACACGGCGACTTCGGCGAGGGTGAGTGGCGTCACGCAAGATAGCATACATCGATACACCGTCACCAAAACCTGAGACTTGTGTGCGGGGTCTATCGAGTTCGGCTGACTTCTATGTCGCTTATGGCCGCCGTGACGCTCGTCACGCGCAGGCGGTGATATCGCGATGTACTTGCAAGACGACGAATGATCGTCGCAGCAGAGGAGAAACTTCATGAGCTTCCCCCGAACACGGCTCCACCCACCGGACCAGGCCTCCCCTAAACCGGTCGACGGCACGCTCGCATGAAAAAGAGTTTGCCAGTTCTGCGCCGGATCTGACTTAGCAGTTCGATCGAGCACAATTGCCAAGCCTCATCGAGGCGACCTGTGACGCCGCTCGCCTTACGGCGGGCGGCGTTATCGTCAGGAACGGATTAGAGGCCTGGATCAACATCTGACCTCGGAAAACAGCGCACACTCCGAGCACAGAAACAACTTCCTTAAGAAGTGTCTGATAAAATTGGGATAAACATCGCTCATCACGGACTACCACGTCCGGCAAGCATGCTACGGACATCATTGAGAAGATTCCGGTACTTCCTCAGATTGTAGCTTTCCCGGCTACGAAGGACCGCAGCCTGCTGCACCATTTCCTCAAGCCGCTCGCCAGCATGAACAAGCCATTGATAGGATTGACGATCCTCAATCACCTTAGCAAACTGTATAGCCTGATCGCTGTACCTCAATAGGTGATACGATCTTCGTTTATCTTTTTCGATACACGTCTGAAGGACTTCCATACTCTCTCGAATGCCGTCGAGCGCCGTCCCATCGTCGGGATCACGCTTCACCACGTCTATGTTCGCTTCAAAAAGTATCCTGGCGTGGGTGTTGCGAATCGAGTACACGCGGCCCCTCGTCTTTGACATCGCAGTATCGATCCAAGAGAATGCATCGGTAAAGCTTTTCATTTTAGACAGATAAATCGCACCATGTTGGTAGTCGTATGCGTTGTCAGTCGACTTAACCAAGCGCTCATAAAATTTCAAACCATCGCCAACTCGCGGATAGGCACGCCGGGCGAAGTCATTATCATATGCGTAGCGCCTAAAGGTCGGATAGTCCACGATGACTCGTGGCGGGACCGCCGCATGAAACCGCTCATAGACCCTGGCGAACGCTCGCCCGGGGCACTCCTTGAGAGCAATCCTTGCCAAAGCACCAGATCGCACCGAGAAGTAGTCCTGATGAGGGTCGTCAACGAGGTCAACTTCAGCAAGGAAGCTTCCTATCCGCTCGGTTATCTCATAAACATCTCCGTAAACCTTTTTTGCGTTGTCAATGAACATGTAGATCATATCAAATGAAACAATGCTACGACATCTTGCCACGTAGCATGCCATGATATAGACGGAGAAAGCCTCAGGGTCCCTCGATTCAAACTCAGCAAGCTTCGCCCGAAATCTAGTTGTAAGCCCCTCATCAAAGACGTGACGACGAAAAGACTCGAACAAGCCTATCTCGCCTGCATCCGCTTCAACCTCCGAGACATCATCGACATGCCATCTCCTAACCTCAGCCGGAATCGAATCAATGATGCTCTGCAGATCCTGAGCCGCGATTTCTGAACTCGATATGACGTCGATCTTCCCTGCCATTAGCCTTAAAGACACAGAGTCGAAGTACAGGCTGTCTTCCGCACAAACTATCTGAGCATTTATCTCTTCCACTAGCCTTTCTACAGACTCACGTGAGTCTAGAAGGTTATCCACAAACACAAGCACTCTGTCACCAACTGGAGCATGTTCAGATATAATCTGGTTTGCCGTCGGCTCAGTAAGTCTGTCAAAGTATAGCACTGTTCTGTCACTAGCCAGCTCTGCTGCTACCTGTTTTAATATAGTCGTCTTCCCAGAAAGGGGTAGCCCAACGACAGCCACATGACGACCTGAGAAAATTGAATTCTTCACAGCAGAATTCGTGCGTCGATGAACGACTTGGCTGGAAAAGGCATCTGACCACTCCGGCTCAGCCCCGAGAAAAAAGTTCCTTATAGGACGTTGAGCCACTTGCGCGACCAGAGGAACCTCACCCGTGAAATGCACCGCACGCCCGCCCGAAATTGCGACGCGCGATATATCCTGACCTCCGATGAAATCGAGGAACTGCTCAATTTCGCCAAAAAAGACATGAAAACCTAAGCTTGCGTACAAAGCCGATGTTGCCTCGTCTTCGCGCCTGAGCAAGATCCACCTATTAACCTGAGCACGGCCGGAGGAGCCGTGCAACGCTTGAAGCACACCCGCATCTCGCATGCCATACCCGAGGAAAACGGTCGGCCTTGCCTGAAGCTCCCGCTGGAAGACGTACCAAGTCTCACGATCTGACGCAAAAGCAGACGACATCTGGCCGCCGGTAAAAAGGAAGTCTGAGTCTTCATGTTTTATGCTGCCGTGCAACGGTATATACTGCACCACCGAAGCTGGTTTACGCGGGGCTCCATACAGGTATACATCGTGCAAAACTCGCGACTCCAAATTACCGCGGCCGTCAAATATGTAGAACGGCAGATCGTCTATGTTTGTGGTGTACAAGTACTCGACGTTTAGCCTACGCAATGAATCATACTTCGTGTCGTACTCGGACACGGTATAAGTCTTTACAAGAAAGTCCCGAAGAGCGTCTCGCCTATCGGCCAATAGTATGGCATATAGACTTGGCAGATCAAGAGCAGAATATGTATCTAATTTGAATTCAGCAATCAGCTTCCCTTTTAGACTGTCCCCAACTGGCAATGTGTCCCCTTGGCTATTCTTGGCTAACGTGGAGAATCCCGCCCCCAGGAAGAGGTTAATCCCCTTACGAACATCAGCATTAAATAATCCCGCTTCAGGTATTTTAATCATACCACCCCTCCAGACAGTCAGCCCCGAGCTTAACCTTGCTCTCCTGCGTTTTGCAAGCAAGCAAAAAAGTCGCAACGGGTCACCTTAGTGGCGGCATTTCAGCGTCACCACCCATTGCCGCGAAGCGCCCGATGAGCCAGAAGGCAATGAATTACGGTGCCACTCCACTAATTAGACGCCTTTCGCCGCCATCCCCCCCCTCCTATCGCTCGCCACCCTGAAGGATCATTCCCCCGCCGCCGCTCGCTCCACTGCGGCGATGTCGATCCTCTTAACCGTGATCAATGCCTCTCACTTCGATTGGCGCGAACGCCCGGAATCCCCGAGAAAGCGGTTACACCCCGTTCCGACGCGAAGGCGCGAAGATCGCGTAGGCTCCACGATCCACGCCAGCGGCTATCCTCTTCGCGCCATCGCGTCCTTCGCGCCTTAGCGTCCAATCTGCTGCCAACCTGCCGCTCGCCGACGATGGCGAGAGTGTTGAAAATCCCGTTGGCACTCCATGAGCAGCTGTTCGCCGCCAAAGCCTGCGCCGCGCCCCATGGGCAAAGGATCATTCGCCACCGTGGCCGCCGATCCCTGTTACGGTTTCGGTTCCTCCCACCGCGCACAGATCTCGCTCGTATCCGGGCCGGCATCTCGAGGCATGCGCGTCCCGGTGCAGCGCCGCAGTCGGCCGAACATATCGATCGCCAAGGCACGAAATGCGGTGGCGGCCCGTTCGTAATCGGGGGCGGCTGTCGCAAATTCCTGGCTGTAGGCGGCGTTTCGCGCCTTCGAGAAACAATGCGGATCTCCTGCCGACGCGCCGCTCGCCGCCGCGGGCGAGGAGGTTGCAAGGCCCAGTGCCAGTCCATCGAGACGAGCGATTATCATTGCGCGGCAGCGCATCTCCGGCGTGAATCAACTCTGCTGGAGCAGCATTCAGCGGCTATTCCGATCGTCGCGGCTGATACACGTTCGCGCCTCGGAGGCGATGATAGCTCCAGGTCTTTTCGATAAACACCTGCCCCTTGGGGCGCCGTCCCACGCGCCACGTGAATGTTCCCGACACGTCCATATGGAAGGACTCGGAGTGAGAGTCGTACAGACTGAAAATCTCTCGGTCGAAACGCGCCGTTTCTGGATCTTTCGGCCCGCGCGCATCCGTCGTCACCCAGTCCAGATCGGCCACTTCTCTCGGACAGCTCGGATCGATGAGCGAGCTATGTTCCAGCATGTCGGTCGAGTAGACTGCCGAAACGCGCACGCGGCGCCCATCCATCGCGGGACCCGCTCGCACCAACGCACAGAGCGACGTTTCCAAGTCACGCGGAACTTCCATCGGACTGGCGCAGGCTGCGGCGGCAAGCGCCGGCAACAGGGTTGCTTTCAATTGACTGCCTCCACGCATACGCCAACGCGGCGAGCACGTTCCTCTTAACAATGTTCCGCTAGCGGTGGGCGACAGTTCCGATCCTGGCCAATTTGCATCGGCGCTCTTGTTGTTGAGCCCTCCTCCCGCGCCCCGAGCGGGAGGATTGTAATCAATCCCCCGCCGCCGCCCGCTCCAGCGCCGCGATGTCGATCTTCTTCATCATCATCATCGCCTCGAAGATGCGCCGGGCACGCTCCGGCTCGCCGTTCATCGCCTCGGCGAGCAGGCGGGGGGTGATCTGCCAGGAGACGCCCCAGTGGTCCTTGCACCAGCCGCACATGCTCTCCTTGCCGCCATTGCCGACGATCGCATCCCAGTAGCGGTCGGTCTCCGCCTGGTCCTCGGTGATCACCTGGAAGGAAAAGGCTTCGCTCTGCTGGAAGTGCGGTCCGCCGTTGAGGCCGAGGCAGCGTATGCCGAGCACGGTGAAGTCGACGGTCAGCGGCTCGCCCGCCTTGGCCGACGGATTGTCGGCGGGCGAGAGATGGACCTTGCCGACCGACGAGTTGGGAAAGGTCTCGGCGTAGAAACGCGCCGCCTGCTCGGCATCCTTCTCGTACCACAGACAGATCAGGGCTTCCGTCGTCATTGCGATCCTCCTTTGGGCCCGACGAAGCCGAGCGCGGCGCCGCCCGGATCGTCCACGTTGAGGGCGAACTCGCCGCCCGGAATCTCCTGCAGATCGACGGTGATCCGGCCCCCGGTCTCGGCGGCGGCGGCGCGCGCCGCCTCGATGTCGGCGACGCCGAAGATCGGCAGCCAGTAAGATGGGCCCTCCCGTACCGGATTGACCGCGCCGAGCGCGATGCCGTCATGCTCGACGAACTGATAGTCGCCCGCCTCGCCCATCGGCATGGCCATGCCCCGGGTCCAGCCGAGCAAGGCCTCGTAGAAGGCAAGCGCGCCGGCGGCGTCGGTGGTGTTGAGCTCGTTCCAGCGGCAATGGCCCGCCTTCACCGGATCGAACGCGTCGCTCTTCGCGTCCGGCTGCCCGGGCGGCGGCGTCGGCGCCATCAGGTAGAAAGGCGCGCCCTGCGGGTCGCCCAGCATCGCCATCCGGCCGACCCCCTCCAGGCTGACGGGCGGCATCTGCACGCTGCCGCCCAGCCGCTCGACCTCGGCCGCCGCCGCGTCGACATCCTCGACATCGAAATAGGGGATCCAGCGCGTCCGCGCGCCGCAGGCCTGCATCTCCGCCGACAGGGTCAGCACCCCGCCCGCGGAACTGCCGTCGGCCCGGGCGATCTGGCCATAATGCACGCCGTTCGGCATTGCCTCGCCCTGCGGCGGCACCGTCCAGCCGAGCGTTGCGCGGTAGAAGCCGGCCACGGCGGCCGGATCGGAGGTCATCAGTTCGTACCAGATCGGCATGCCTGCCATCGTCACCCTCCGTTTCGAGCAAAGGTTTGAGCCGCAACCCCGCAGGCGGCGCGACTCGGTGCTTGTGACTCGTGACGCAAGTGCTTACATAAAGCAACAGCGAAGTTACTAAAGGAAACGACTCGGTGGACGAACCCGCCAGGATCGAGAAGGACCAGATCGAGCAAGCCGGGACCAGCGAGACCGGGATCGCGCCCGCCGGCATCGCGCACGGCAAATGGTATGGCGATGCCTGCGGCACCGCCTTCGCGATGGAGCTGGTCGGCGAGCGCTGGTCGCTGCTGATCCTGCGCGAGCTGATGCTCGGCGGCCGGCGCTTCTCGGACCTGCGCGCCGCGCTGCCCGGCCTCTCCGCCAAGGTGCTGACCGAGCGTCTCGCGAGCCTCGAGGCGGTCGGCGCGCTGGGCCGCCGCAAGCTGCCGCCGCCGGCCGCCAGCCAGGTCTACGAGCTCACCGACTGGGGCTATGCGGCAGAGCCGGCGATCCAGGAGCTCGGCCGCTGGGCCGCGCGCTCGTCGGCGCACAATCCGCAGCTGCCGCTGTCCCCGGTCAGCTTCATGCTCAGCCTGCGCACGATGATCGATCCGGTCGCGGCGGCAGCGCTCGATGTCGACGCGGGCTTCACCCTCGCCGGCGAGAGCTTCCTCGCCGCGCTGAAGAACGGCGCCATGCCGGTCCGCCGCACCGATCGGCCGGAGGGCGACGTCCGCTTCGAGGCCGACGTTGCCTTGCCGCTGCTGCGCCTGTTCTACGGCAAGCAGCCGCTCGCCGAAGCCGAACGCGCCGGCGGCGTCCGCATCCACGGCGACCGCGCCCTCGCCGAACGTTTCATCGCCCTGTTCGCGCTGCCGCCGAAGCTCGCCTGAACCGGCGCAGCCTGGCCGAACCGAGGCCCGGAATACCTTCTTCTCTCGCCTGCGGGTTCTTGCGGGGACCGGCAGCCGGAACGCTTCCGCTCGACCCTCCGCCGAGGGGCTCAGAGGGGGGTCGCGAGGCGTTGCAGGTCCTGCTCCCGGAACCGCACGGCGCGAGACCTGCGGATCTCGGGGGGTGCGATTGCATTCCGGATGGTACCTGCTTGCGTCCTGGTCCGGCCCCCTCTAGCCCCCGCCCCGCCGGATATCGCCAAGCAGAGCCTTTGCGAGCGCTCCGGCCGAGCGAGGGGGTATTGCAGAGATGATCATCGGCTTCGTCGCCGGCACCGCGCTGGCGCTGCAGGCGCAGCCGCTGCCGAACATCGTCATCGCGCCGGAGCTTCAAGCGACCGATTGCGGAAACCCCGAGGCGCGCACACAGCTGCTCCAGCAGGGCGACGCAGCGCTCGCCGGTCTCGAGCCTTTGATGCAGGCAACGAACCAGATCGAGGCACGGATGGATGCGCGCGGCGCGCGGCTGATCGCGCTCGGCAAGTGGACCGACGCCGATCGCAAGCGCTTCGGCGAGCGACTGCTGTCCGATCCGGCCTTCGCCGCCCACGTCGCGAAGACGCAGCAATTCTCCACCTCGTTGATGGAGACGCTCGAGGCCGGCTTTGCGCCGCCGCAGGACGACGAGCGAAGTTGCCGGGCGATCCTGAACATGCTCGATCAGATCAGCCGGAACTCCGCCGTCGTCAGCGAAGGCTGGCAGCTGATCGATCGCGCTTACAGCGAAGAAGAGCGCCGGCTCGACGTTGCGCCGGCCGCGCAGCCGATCCCCTGACTCGATGACTTTGCGCGGAGGCGCCTGATCGCACCCGCAACGGCTGCGGTGGGCGCGGCCCTTCCGCGCCGCACGCCGCCTCTCGGGCGCCTTCTCACAGGATCATGTCGTAGAGGCCGATCACCGGATGGTTGTCGAAGGCGATCGTCATGTCGGCTCTCGCGTCGCCGTTGAAGTCCATGGCGATGTAGCTATTGTCGCCACCTTGGTAGACGCGTGCTTCGCCGGCATGGCCGGTAAAGGCCTGGTAGCCGATCCAGTTGAACGCCTGGTTTCCGGCGCGATTGCTGTTGGCGTCGATGTCCGACAGATCGATCTTGTCGACGTCGTGCTGGAAGTCCTTGACCCAGTCCTGCGCCTTGGCACCCTGTTCGAAGATGAACCTGTCGTAGCCGTTGCCGCCGTACAGGATGTCGTTGCCGGTTCCGCCCTTCAGATAGTCGTTGCCGTTACCGCCGCGAAGCGTGTCGTCACCGGCACCGCCGACCAGCTGATCGTTGCCGCGGCCACCGAAGATCAGGTCATCGCCGCCATTTCCGGTGATGAGGTCGCTGGTGTCCGATCCCTCCAGACGATCGGCGCGCGCAGTTCCGACGATGATAGGCAAAGTCTCTCTCCTGTAGCCTCGACTGCGTCGCCAACGACCCGCGGCTGGAGGCGTTCCTGACCTGGATCAGGTTCAACTCAGCTTGTCGCCCCGCAGGAACATGCGAGCCCGATCGGGCATCCACGTCTATCCCCCAAACGCCGGCCGGGCGGCGGCAGGCGGGTACGACCGTCGGTTGGTCGCTCTCTTCTTCGGCGGCAAGTCAGCCCTGTCTGGCGAGTGCTACAGCACAGCGCCTCACCTTCGGCTTGGCAGGGCGGTGGGCCTGCATCGGGACCGTGGCCGTCCCTGCCTCACCTCGAAGGGACCCACCCTAAGACTGGACGGATAGGTAGCGCCTCAGCATAAGCTGCGATGCACGCCGGGGGCGGCGTGTCGGGGAGAATGGAATGAAGGCGATCCGGGTCGAGCAGCGTCCGCAGCATGGCTGGGGCGCGACATTCGCGCTGGAGCCCCGGTTCGCACCGATGGTGGAGAGGCTCGAGCGACTTGCGACGAGGGATCCGCGCAGTCACGCCCGACGCGTCCTTACGGCCGGACTGCTCGGCTACGGGGTGCTGGGGGCGACCCTGCTGCTGCCGCTGGCCCTGTGCGCCGGCATCATCATCTTCCTCGTCGCACATCCGGGGGCGACGGTGATCGGGATCAAGCTGCTCGTCCCCACCGGCGCCGTCGGCCTAAGCGTGATCCTCGCCTTGCGCGTCGACTGGCCAGGGCCGGAGGGATTCGCGGTGACGCAGTCCGAAGCCCCTGAGCTGTACCGGCGGATCGACCGCGTGCGCGACGCCGTTAAGGGACCACGCATCCACGACGTTCGGATCACCGAGGCCATGAACGCGGCGATCACCCAATATGCCCGCTTCCTGTTCCTGCCGTCCCGAAACGTGCTGCTGCTCGGTTTGCCCCTGCTTCAGGCGCTGGAGGCGCGCGAGGTCGATGCGGTGATCGCGCACGAAATGGGACATTTTGCCGGACGCCATGGCCGCACCGCGGCCTTCATCTACCACGTCCGCACCCGCTGGATGCAACTTGCCGAGCGACTGCCGACCGGCATCGTCGCAGCCGGCTTGCGGCGGTTCTTCGCCTGGTACGGCCCCTGGTTCGCAGCCTACAGTTTCGTTCTCGCTCGCCGGCAGGAGTACGAGGCCGATGCACGGGCGGCGGCGATCGTCGGACCCGAGACGATGTCCAATGCGCTTGTCCGACTGGAATGCCAGACGGCACGCTGGCACAGCGGGTGGTCGCTGATCTGGAGCCAGGCCGTCGAACGGCCCGATCCGCCAGCCTCACCCTATCGCCTCCTGGCAACGACGGCACTCGGCGAAGAAGATGAATCCGCGGCGAATACGCTGGCACGGGCACTCGCCGAGAACCCGGATCTGGACGATACGCATCCTTCCCTTGCCCAGCGTCTCGCCGCTCTTGGCGAAACGCCGCGGCTGCCGCCGCCGATCGTGTTCCCGGCCGCCGATGCCCTGCTCGGCTCGGCGCTTCCCGACATTGTCGATCGGCTGGATGCGGCGTGGCACGCCGTCGCGGCGCCGGCGTGGGCGGAGGACTACCAGGCGCACGTAGACATGCGTGCCGAACGCGCCGCTCTCGAGGCGCGGGCAGCCGAGGAGGCTCTCGACGAGAACTCGCACCACCGTCTCGCCGACCTGATCGAGGCAATCGACGGGCCGCGATCCGGCGCCGAGGCCTTTGCAGCGCTCCTGGCGCGCTTTCCCGATGCACAGGGCGCCAGGTTCCGTTACGGTGACGCCCTGCTCGACGCGGGCGACGAAGCGGGTATCGAGCCGCTGCTCCAAGCGGCCGCGGCGGAGCCGGCGCTCCATGGGCTCGCACTCGGTCGGATCGTGCGCTACGCGCATGCGCAGGGGCGCGCCGACCTGATTGAGGCGTTCGCGCCGCGTTTCGAGGCTGCGGTGGAAGCGGATGAAAAGACGCGCCGTGAATCGTCCGTGATCGACGAGAGCGTCGAACTTCATCCTCTCGACGAGCAGAGACGCGATGAACTCGTCGCGCACGTATCGGAGGTTTCCGGAATCGCCTGGTTGCGGGCAGGCCAGCGCAACCTCGCGGCGGGGCCGCAGATCATCTTCGTTTTCAAGGCTGCCCCTCATCATACAGCCAACGAAGTCCTCGACGCGCTGATCGAGGCCATTCTGCCGAGCGGCGACGTGCTCGGGATAGAACATAGCCGGTCCCGGAGATGGCTGACCAGCCGGCTGCAGCAGCTGCCGAACAACGTCATTCGCGCGTAGACTCGCCCAGCGCTCACGCCGGCCATCCTCACGGAAGTTTCGGCACGAGATTGAGGTGCGAATTGCGGTGCCGCGATCTGCCGTGCCACTCCACTAATCCAACTGCGATGCCACTCTGGATTGCGGTGCCACTTGCCTAATCAAACCTTGGAGCCAGGCCACCGCTCGCGCGAGACGATCGGGCCGCTCACCGAATACCTTCGATCCTTCCTGCCTCACCCACTTTCTCGGCAGCTCTCCCGGGGCTGTGTGCGTTCGCTGCGGCTTTGATCCTTCCCGTCGCCGGGTTCACTTCGCAGCCGGCATGACCGGGCACCGGTGCCGGGTGACGTCGTCGATCGTCAGATCCGCGCCGGAGGGAGACAGGATCATCCTGTGCGACGCCGTCCAGGTCTCGCCTTCGCCGGCAAAGCGCGCACTGACCGTCACATCGTCGGCGCTTCGCGCCGTCACCTTCGTGACCTCGCCGACACTCTCGTAGAAACGGATCCGGCGCGGCTCGATACGGACTCGGGAGTCGTTCAGATCGGTTCCGCAGTGGGCAAGGTTCACATTCCACTCGCCCGCGAAGCGCTCGGGGATTTCGGGTCGGCTCTGCCCGTCATTCGCGTTCGCAAGCTTGGCGGGGTCGACGCCGCCGTCGCGCCCGGCATCGCTCGCGCCTTGTGTCTCTTTCGGCTTTGCTGGCGCGATCGACGGAGCGGCAGCCGACGGCCCAGCCGCCGCAGCTGACGGGCGATCCACTCTATTCTCCGCCTCCGGTGCCCCCGACGGACCGCATGCGGAGAGCAGTGCCGGCATGCACAGAAACCCGAGAGCAATGAATCGCATATCTTACTTTACCCTTGGACGTGCCAATGTTTGCCGTGCCTCAGCGCCACCGGAACCCCGCTGCGGCGCCGGAACCCCCTGGCTGCCAAGAAAGGTGTTCGGCTGCACCGTGGCAGAGCGCCGCGCTACGGCTTCGCAGCACCTTTGCGCAAGCCGGCCCCAAAGCCCTCCCGCCACTGCGCACAGACGATGTCGAGCAAGACCTGCTTCGGGCCGAACTAGCCATGCTCACGCATGATGTTCCAGATCCGTCGCTGACTTTCATCGCGAGCGGCCGTGTCATCGAAAAAGGCGGGACAAACCTCGTCCGCATGCATGTGCAGCGCGACCAGATCTTCGTAGCCGAGCGTGACGGTTTTCCGGTTGAGGCTCGGCAAGCTGAGCAGCGATGGCGAGGAGGAGGTACATGGTGACGCCTTCCAGTTTCGAGTGCCCATCGGCAGATGTCCATAGAACGCGCCGAGTACCGCGCATCGAACCCTATCGATCCTCTCCACGCAGCCCTGATCCAGCGCATCTGCTGCGCACGCCAACGATATCATTGCGGATAGCGACCTCCGTGCGGCGGCGAAGCCGCTTACCTCTCAGGATGCAGGATCCAGCCCTAGGCTGCTCGGAGAGGCTTTTCGTGAGCCGCTCGATCAGCCACGGAGTCGCTCGAAGTTCGAAGCCGGCCAGAACTCGGTAACAGGCGCTATGGTCTCGGGAGGAGTCGGATGGTTGATGCGGGCCATGGCCGCATTCTGCTCATGTCGGGTGCGGCCTTGGCCTCCGCCTGCTCGAGCCAGGCCGACCGCGCAAATCCCGACCAGGTCCTGTGCGCGGCCGAAGCGCTGTTCAAAGCCCGGCAGGCGGGCGTTTCGGCGGCCGACAGCGACCGCCTCCGGCTGCAGGCGGCGCACTTCCGCGACATGCTGCCCAAGTCTCAGATCGAAGAGGCATCCGCCCGCATCGACTTCCTGGCGGACGCGCGCGGCGCTCGGGCGCTGGTGGCGCCCCGGCGCTGCGAATCTCTTCTGGCCGCTATTTCCAAGAAGGCGCGGAACTGATGGCGTACCGGCATGGTCGCGGCGGCGTCTCCGACCCATGCACACCAAGGCTAGATGATGCGCTGTGCAAGGGAGACGATGCTCTCCCCGGTGGGTGCGGCGAACGTCCCTGTCGCAAGCGTGCGCTCGGCCGGCGCGGTGCCACGCCTCGCGACCACTTGCGACAATCGCACTTCCTCATTGCGGGGATCACGAAATCGAGCTAGAACATAAGTGGAACACTGAGCTGCTACGGGGAGCGGCAACCCCTGCTGCCGTCCCGGCGGCTGGCGAACCCGCCGCCTAAGACGAGGAGACCATCATGTGCGATCTCTCCAACACGCCCACCCGCGCCGCGACCGGCCGCTTCCTGCCCGGCACCAGCGGCAACCCCGCGGGACGGCCGCTCGGGGCTCGCAACAAGGCGAGCACGCTGCGCGAAATGCTCGACGCCGCGGAGAGCGAGGCGGTCGTGCGCGCCGTCGTCGACCGCGCGCTGGCCGGCGACTGGCCCGCTTTGCGCGCCTGCTTCACCCGCCTGGTGCCGCCCGCCCGGGCCGAGCCGGTCGAGATCGACCTGCCGCCGATCGCGACCATGGCCGACGTGGCCGACGCTGGCGCTGCCCTGATCGCCGCCGTCGCGGCCGGCGATATCACGCCCGGCGATGCGCAGAAGGTGATGAGCATCCTCACCCGCCAGCTCAAACTGCTCGCCGCTGCGCCGACGCGCGGAGCGCAGGACGAGATCGATGTCGACGCCGGCGCTCGCCCGGTGGAGAAGCGCGCCTGTATTTCACCTGTTTTTACGGCCGCACCGGAGCATTCGGAAGCGCGCCACGAACCATCCTCCGCGGCGAAGCACCCTCCCGCGCGTCCCGAAGAACGCGCCCCGCCTCACTCAGCGCCAGTAGACACGATCACCGGCGCGAACACCTGTATTTCACCTGTTCTTACGGCGGCCACGCAGTCCTTTGCGACCCACACGTCGTTCACGGCGAAGCTCCCGCCAATCATGACGCCACCCGTTGCGGAAGCGACGATCCGATCCCTCGCATCGGCAGCATCTGGCGCTCTCGCCAACGATCATGGCCGCACTCCGCGGCTTTGTGACCCTTCGTGTCCCTGCGGCGAGGCTCAGGACAGGCTTCGCGGAGAAATGCAGCCTCGAAGCTCCGGCAACCAGCGCGGCACCGAAGCGCACGCCTTCGCCTCGCTCTTTCCTGGAGCGCGAGACGCGCAAGCCTGTATTTCACCTGTTTTTGCGGTTGCTAAAGCCGCTCATGCCGCGGCTGCACTGAAGTGAGCCGGAACCCGAACCGACGGCAGCTTTCGTGGCACAGCCTCGCGCCACCGCCAGTCCGGTGAAGATCGCGCCGTTGACGGCCTTGCCTATCGGCCGGTGCCCTCCCGCAAAGCGCGCCGCCCGCCTCTCAGGCGGCGGCCACGCTCTGCTCGATGACGCCGAAGATCGGGTGGCCGTGATCGTCGTCCATCCAGATCCGGACGGTGTCGCCGTGCCGCAGGAACGGGGTCGTTGCCTCCCCGGCCAGGATCGTCTCGACGGTGCGGACCTCGGCGATGCAGCTATAGCCGTGGCCGCCGTCGCCGATCGGCTTGCCCGGGCCGCCGTCCTTGTCGCGGTTGGAGACGGTGCCGGAGCCGACGATCGTGCCTGCGCCGACGTTCCGCGTTTTCGCGAGGTGGGCGATCAGGGTGCCGAAGTCGAACGTCATGTCCACGCCGGCATCGGCGCGGCCGAATGGCTTGCCGTTGACGTCGACCTTGAGCGGACCGTGGAGCTTGCCGTCCTGCCAGCGATCACCGAGCTCGTCGGGGGTGACGAAGACCGGCGACAGCGCCGACGCCGGCTTGGACTGGAGGAAGCCGAAGCCCTTGGCGAGCTCGCCGGGGATGAGGTTGCGCAGGGAAACGTCGTTGACCAGGCCGACGAGCAGGATGTGCTCCCGCGCCTGCTCGGGCGAGACGCCGCGCGGCACGTCGCCCGTGACGACCACCACTTCGGCCTCGAGATCGCAGCCCCAGCTTTCGTCGGCGAGCGGGATGTCGGCCCGCGGCGGCAGCATCTCGTCGGACGCACCCTGGTACATCAGGGGATCGGTCCAGAAGCTCTCCGGCATCTCGGCGCCGCGCGCCTTTCGCACCAGTTCGACATGGTTCACATAGGCCGAACCGTCCGCCCATTGATAAGCGCGCGGCAGCGGCGCCAGCGCATTGCGCTCGTGAAAGCGCATCATCGGGATCGCCTCGTGGGCGAGATCGGTCGCGAGCAGCTCGAGCTGCGGCCGAGCCTCGGCCCAATTGTCGAGCACCGCCTGCAGCGTCGGGGCGATGTGAGTCGCCTCCGCGCACCAGGCGAGATCGTGACTCACCACGACGAGGCGGCCGTCACGGCCCCCCTTGAGCGTTCCGAGCTTCATACGCAGCCTCTCCTTGTTTGCCCCGCAACTGGCATTTCCGCCGCGCGCGGTCCAGCGGGCAATCGCGCGGCGGGGATGGGTCGAAGAGAAGATGACGTACATGGGTCCATCGGCAACACTAGAACCGTGCAACCCAGTTTATCGGCCAGCGAATTCGGCACGTTGCTGTGCGATTTTCCTATCCTGCCTGTCGCCAAAGGCGATGGGGATGAGCAAGCCCATCGTGCCCCCGGCACGATTGCAGGCTGCGGGGCAGCCTGCACTTGCTCATGACCACTCGAAGAGTGGTGGAGGGGCAATCAACGCCGGAAGCCCCTCCACCATGCTTCGCATGGTCCCCCTCCCCATCCGCTACGCGGACAGGGAGGATGAGGGTAAAAGTGATCGCTCTCGGCCGAAGTGACACCCATTACCCCCATCGCGCACATTGAGCCGGACGCGCGGAAGGTCTACGGGCGGCCGCAACAACGAGAACAGGCAGCAGAGGATGCCATGCGAACCATAGACCATTATATCGGCGGCGGCGCCCATGCCGCCGGCGTGCGGCACAGCGACGTCTTCGATCCCAACAATGGCGGGGTGCAGGCGCGGGTCGGGCTCGGCAGCGAGGCCGACCTCCAGCGCGCGGTGGACGCCGCCAATGCCGCCCTCCCCGGCTGGTCGGCGACCAACCCGCAGCGGCGCGCCCGAGTCATGTTCAAGTTCAAGGAGCTGGTCGAGCGCGAGATGGATTCGCTCGCCCACCTGCTCTCGTCCGAACATGGCAAGGTGATCGCCGACTCGAGAGGCGACATCCAGCGCGGCCTCGAGGTGATCGAGTTCGCCTGCGGCATCCCCCACGCGCTGAAGGGCGAATATACCCAGGGCGCCGGCCCCGGCATCGACGTCTTCTCGATGCGCCAGCCGCTCGGAATCGTCTCCGGGATCACTCCGTTCAACTTCCCGGCGATGATCCCGATGTGGATGTTCGGAGTCGCGATCGCTTGCGGCAACGCCTTCATCCTGAAGCCGTCGGAGCGCGATCCGTCGGTGCCGGTGCGCCTCGCCGAATTGATGACCGAAGCGGGGCTGCCCGACGGCATCCTCCAGGTCGTGAACGGCGACAAGGAGATGGTCGACGCGATCCTCGACCATCCCGATATCAAGGCGGTGAGCTTCGTCGGCTCGTCCGACATCGCCCATTATGTCTACCGCCGCGGCGTCGCCGCCGGCAAGCGTGTCCAGGCGATGGGCGGCGCCAAGAATCACGGCATCGTCATGCCCGACGCCGATCTCGATCAGGTGGTGAACGATCTGACCGGCGCCGCCTTCGGCTCGGCCGGCGAGCGCTGCATGGCCCTGCCCGTCGTCGTCCCGGTCGGCGAGAAGACCGCCGAGGCGCTGCGCGAGAAGCTGATCCCGGCGATCGGCAAGCTTCGCGTCGGCGTGTCGACCGATGCCGAGGCCCATTACGGCCCGGTGGTCAACGCCGCCCACAGGCAGCGGATCGAGAATTACATCCAGATGTGCGCCGACGAAGGCGGCGAGCTGGTCGTCGACGGCCGCGGCTTCGCGCTGCAGGGCCACGAGGAGGGCTTCTTCATCGGCCCGACTTTGTTCGACCGGGTGCAGCCGCACTTCCAAAGCTATCAGGAAGAGATTTTCGGGCCCGTCCTGCAGATCGTCCGCGCCGACAGCTTCGAGGAAGCGGTGCGCCTCCCTTCCGACCACCAATACGGCAACGGCGTCGCCATCTTCACCCGCAACGGCCACGCCGCCCGAGAATTCGCCGCCCGGGTCAATGTCGGCATGGTCGGCATCAACGTGCCGATCCCGGTCCCCGTCGCCTATCACACGTTCGGCGGCTGGAAGCGCTCCGCCTTCGGCGACATCAACCAGCACGGCATGGAAGGCGTCCGCTTCTACACCAAGACCAAGACCGTCACCCAGCGCTGGCCGGACGGCTCGGTGACCGGCGAAAATGCGTTCGTCATACCGACGATGGGGTGATCCTCCGCGAGCTTGCTCGCGGAGGATCACCGCCGCCGGAGGCGGCGGTGAAGGGGCGGCCCCTTACGGGACGCCGGACTAACAGGATCCTCCCCGGCACGGGGAGGGGGACCGCCGCCGACAGGCGGTGGTGGAGGGGTTGGCACTGACGTCGGAGCAGCCCCTCCACCAGCCTGCGGCTGGTCCCCCTCCCCGTGCCGGGGAGGATCAGGAGAAACGACTTGAACCTGATCCGTCTGCTCTTGCTGTCCCTGCTCTTCGCCCTGGCCGCCCCCGCCGCGGCGCAGAAAAGGATCGCGTTCAGCTTCGACGATGCGCCGCGGGCGCCCGGCGCCTTCCTCAGCCCCGACGAGCGCACGGTGAAGCTGATCGCGGGCCTGAAGCGCGGCGGCGTCAAGCAGGCCGCCTTCTTCGTCAATCCGGGCAATCTCGACCATCCCTATGGCAAGGGCGGCGAGGACCGGCTGCTGGCCTATGTCGCCGCCGGCCATGTTCTCGCCAATCACAGCTTCAGCCACCCGCATCTCAATGCGACCAGCGTCGAGGCCTATCTCGCCGACATCGACAAGGCCTCCGCCTGGCTGAAGGGCCGCGAGGGCGTTCGCCCCTGGTTCCGCTTCCCGTTTCTCGACGAGGGCGGCAGCGACAAGGCCAAGCGCGACGCGCTCCGCGCCGGCCTCAAGGCACGCGGCCTGCGCAACGGCTACGTCACCACCGACGGCTCCGACTGGAACATGGAGGCGAACGCCATCGCCGCCGTCCGCGCCGGCAAGACGATCGACATGGACGCGCTGCGCGACCTCTACGTCGAGACGATGGTCGGCGGCGCCGAATATAACGAGGCGCTCGCCCGCAAGACCTTGGGCCGCTCGCCGGTGCACATCTTCCTGATGCACGAAACCGATCTCGCCGCCTTGTGGATCGCAGACGTCGCCGCCGCTCTACGCGAGCAGGGCTGGCAGATCGTCACCGCCGACGAGGCCTATGCCGATCCGATCGGCGCGGCGATGCCCGACGTGCCCAGCGCCCAGGGCACGCTCACCGAAGCGCTCGCCTGGCAGAAGGGCCTCCCCGCGCCGCGCTGGTACGAACGCGACACTGTCGCCGTCGCCAACGCCCTCTTTCGCGAACGCGTTCTCAAGGAAAAACCATGACCAATCAGTTCGACCTTACCGACGAGCAGCGTCAGATCCAGGAGATGGCGCGGCAATTCACCGCGGACGCGATCACGCCGCACGCCGCCGAATGGGACGAGAAGCACATCTTCCCGCGCGACACGATCCGGGCCGCGGCCGAGCTCGGCTTCGGCTCGATCTACGTCTCCGAAGAAGCCGGCGGCATTGGGCTCGGCCGGCTCGAGGCGGCGTTGATCATGGAGGCGATGGCCTATGGCGATCCCTCGACGTCCGCCTTCATCTCGATCCACAATATGGCAAGCTGGATGATCGACCGCTTCGGCGCCGACGCGGTCAAGGCCAAGTATCTGCCGTCGATGGTGACGATGGAGCGGATGGGCTCTTATTGCCTGACCGAGCCGAGCTCCGGCTCCGACGCCGCCGCGCTCAAGACCAAGGCGGTCAAGGACGGCGGCTTCTATGTCGTCTCGGGCTCCAAGGCGTTCATCTCGGGCGGCGGCGAGAACGAGATCTATGTCGTGATGGCGCGCACCGGCGCCGAGGGACCCAAGGGCATCTCCTGCCTGGTGGTCGAGAAGGACATGCCGGGCGTCAGCTTCGGCGCCCAGGAGCGCAAGCTCGGCTGGCATTCGCAGCCGACCGCGCAGGTCAATTTCGACGAGGTCCGCGTGCCCGCCGAAAATCTGGTCGGGGCCGAGGGCGAAGGCTTCCGGATCGCGATGATGGGCCTCGACGGCGGCCGGCTCAACATCGGCGCCTGTTCGCTCGGCGGCGCCCAGCGCTGCCTCGACGAGGCGGTGGGCTACACCAAGGAGCGCAAGCAGTTCGGCCAGGCGATCGCCGACTTCCAGGCCACCCAATTCACCCTCGCCGACATGGAGACCGAGCTGCAGGCGGCACGGATGCTGCTCTACGCCGCGGCGGTCAAGGTGACGGAGAACGCCCCGGACAAGACACGCTTCGCCGCGATGGCGAAGCGCCTCGCCACCGACACCGGATCCTCCGTCGTCGATCGTGCGCTGCAGCTTCATGGCGGCTACGGCTATCTGATGGATTACCCGATCGAGCGCTTCTGGCGCGATCTGCGCGTGCACTCGATCCTGGAGGGCACCAACCAGGTGATGCGGATGATCGTCGGCCGCGACATGCTGCGCCAGTGATCCGATCAAGGCACACCCAATTCCTCCCCGAGCTTTGCTCGGGGAGGGGGACCGCCGCCGAAGGCGGTGGTGGAGGGGCAGTTCGTCGCGTCGCTTACGCAAGCCCCTCCACCGCTCGTCGCGCCGCCCCCTCCACCACGCTGCGCGCGGTCCCCCTCCCCCAGCAAGCTGGGGGAGGATTCAAGAGATACGAGGTTGTTCCGGAATGAGTGCTGACGTTCTTACCATGATCGAGGGCCGGGTCGCCCGGATCCGGCTCAACCGCCCCAAGGCGATCCACGCGCTGACCCGCGACATGTGCAGCGCGATGATCGCGGCCCTGCTCGAATGGCGGGAGAATCCGGCGATCGAGGCGGTGCTGATCGATCATGCCGAGGGCCGCGGTTTCTGCGCCGGCGGCGACGTCGTCATGCTGGCGAAGAGCGGCGAGACCGACGGCGCGCAGGCCCGCGACTTCTTCCACGAGGAATATCGTCTCAACCACCTGCTCTTCACCTTCATGAAGCCGGTGGTGGCCTTCATGGACGGGATCACCATGGGCGGCGGGGTCGGCATCTCGCAGCCGGCCAAATATCGGGTGGCGACCGAGAATAGCCGTTTCGCCATGCCGGAAACCACCATCGGCCTGTTCCCCGACGTCGGCGGCGGCTGGTACCTGTCCCGCCTGCCCGGCCGGGTCGGCCAATTCCTCGCGCTGACCGGCGCCCGCCTCGATGGTGCCGAATGCCTCCGCCTCGGCCTCGCCACCCACTATCTTCCCGCCGCCGCCCTCGACGGCGCCAAGGCGGCGATCGCGGCCGATCCGCAGCGGATCGAGGAGATCCTCCGCGAGGCGAGCGTCGCGCCGCCCGACGCCCGGATCGAGGCCAATCTGCCGTCCATCGACCAGCTGTTCGCCTCCGACGATTATGAGGAGATCCTCGCTGCGCTGGAGGCCGACGGTTCGGACTGGGCGCAGACGGAACTCGACACCCTTCGCGCCAAGAGCCCCCAGGCCTGCAAGGTGTCGCTGCGCCTCCTCTATGACGGCGCCCGGGTGCAGGATTTCGCCCATGAGATGCGCCAGGAATATGCGGTCGCCGCCCGCGTCGTGCAGCGCAACGACTTCGTCGAAGGAGTCCGCGCCTTGCTGATCGACAAGGACAATGCCCCGCGCTGGAGCCCGGCCACACCGGACGGCGTCTCCGACCACATGATCGACCAGATCTTCGCCCCGATGCCCGAAGGCGAAGAATGGACCCCGCTCGCACTATGACCCGCCCGGCGCCCCGCACCCCTCACGTCATCCCAGCGAAAGCTGGGATCTCGCCGGGTGAAACGCACCGCCGAAATGACCTCGGGCACCGCCCCTTCCCGTCATCCCAGCGAAAGCTGGGATCTCGTCGGGTGAAAGGCACCGGCATATGGTCGCCACGAAGGACCATCCGCAGCACTGCCACCAGCTTCGAAGATAAAGGCCTAACGTCATGACTTATGAAAACATCCTGGTCGAGCAACGCGGCGCGGTGACCCTGATCACGCTCAACCGCCCGAAGGCGCTCAATGCGCTCAACAGCGGCGTGCTGCGCGAGCTGATCGCCGCCTTCGCTGCGTATGATGCCGACGACAGCCAGCGCTGCGCGGTGCTGACCGGCAGCGAGAAGGCGTTCGCGGCCGGCGCAGACATCAAGGAAATGCAGGAGCAGGGCTTCGCGCGCATGTATGCGTCGAACTTCTTCGCCGGCTGGGAGCGCGTGACCGCGACCCGCAAGCCCTGGATCGCCGCCGTCTCCGGCTATGCGCTCGGCGGCGGCTGCGAGGTGGCGATGATGGCCGATTTCATCATCGCCGCGGACACGGCCCAGTTCGGCCAGCCCGAGATCAAGCTCGGCGTCACCCCCGGCATGGGCGGCTCGCAGCGCCTGACCCACGCGATCGGCAAGGCCAAGGCGATGGAGATGTGCCTCACCGGACGGATGATGGGCGCCGAAGAAGCGGAGCGGGCCGGCCTCGTCGCCCGCGTCGTGCCCGCCGCCGACCTGCTCGGCGAGGCGCTGAAGACCGCCGAGACCATCGCCGGCATGGCCCCGCTCGCCGCCATCGCCAACAAGGAGATGGTCAACGCCGCCTTCGAGACCGGCCTCGCCCAGGGCATCCTGTTCGAGCGCCGGCTGTTCCACGGCCTGTTCGGCAGCGAAGACCAGAAGGAAGGCATGGCGGCGTTCGTCGACAAGCGGAAAGCGGAGTGGACGGGGCGTTAATCTTTCCTCTCCCCTTCAGGGGAGAGGGTAGGGAGAGGGGCAGAGTCGTTCGTACGCACTGACACCGGAGAGCGGGCATCGATCGCCCCCTCTCCCCGACCCTCTCCCCTGAAGGGGAGAGGGAGGAAAAGAGGAACTAAACAATGGCACGTATAGCCTTTATCGGGCTCGGAAATATGGGCGGCGGCATGGCCTCGAACCTGGTCAGGGCCGGGCATGACGTCAGCGCGTTCGACCTCTCCGAGGCGGCGCTGGCCAAGGCCGAGGCCAACGGGTGTCAACGCGCCGGATCGGCAGCCGAGGCGATCGCCGACGCTGAAGCGGTGATCACCATGCTGCCGGCCGGCAAGCATGTCCGCGACGTCTACGAGGCGAGCGTGATCGGCCGCGCCCCGACGGCCGCCATCCTGATCGACTGCTCGACGATCGACGTCGCCACCGCCCGAGAGGAGATCGGCAAGGCGGAGGCCGCCGGCTACCAGATGGTCGACGCACCGGTGTCGGGCGGGATCGCCGCGGCCGAGGGCGGCACCCTCACCTTCATGGTCGGCGGCAGCGACGCGGCGTTCGAACGCGCCCGCTCCTATCTCGAGCAGATGGGCAAGGCGGTGATCCACGCGGGCGGGCCGGGTGCCGGACAGGCCGCCAAGATCTGCAACAACATGCTGCTCGGCGCCTCGATGATCGCGACCTGCGAGACCTTCGCGATGGCGCAGAAGCTCGGGCTCGACTTGCAGACCTTCTTCGACATCTCGTCCAAGGCTTCGGGCCAGAACTGGTCGATGACGACTTATTGCCCCGTGCCCGGCGTCGGGCCGACGACCCCCGCCGACCGCGACTATGAGGGCGGCTTCGCTTCGGCGCTGATGCTCAAGGACCTGCGCCTCGCGATGGAAGCGGCGCAGAGCGTCGATGCCTATACGCCGATGGGCGCCCATGCCGAGGAATTGTACGCGCGGTTCGCGGAGCATCTCGGCGGCGGCGCCAAGGATTTTTCCGCGATCATCAGGATGATCGACGATAGCTGGACCCGGCCGTAGACGCCCGCCGCTCCTCGCCGGAATAGGTGCGGGCGAGCGCGGCGACGCGCGCCTGCGGATCCTCCACGGCGCTCGGCAGCCGTGCCGGCCCGCTGCGCCGGCGAAGATCGGCGAGGCAGCGCCCGGCGGTAGCGCCGTCCCACAGCTCCGGCCGGGCGCGCACCGCCCGCGGCGTCGATAGCGCGCGGCTGAGCTCGAGGCCGAGCGTCTCCGGCGTGACCAGCCGGTTGGTGCCTTCGCTGATGGTGATCGGGCGTTCGGTATTCTCGCGCAGGGTGAGGCAGGGAATGCCGAGGTAGGTGGTCTCCTCCTGGAGGCCGCCGCTGTCGGTGATCGCCGCCGCGGCGCCGCCGACGAGGCTCATGAAACGGACATAGGATTGCGGCGCGATCAGCCTGACCCCTGACCGCTCGAGACGGCCGTCGAGCCCGTTCTGGCGGAGCCTGGCGGCGGTGCGCGGGTGGACCGGGAAGACGAGGGGCAGATCGCGCTGGAGCTCGATCAGCGCATCGGCGAGACGGATCAGCTGCGCCGGTTCGTCGACGTTGGACGGGCGATGCAGCGTGACGACACCATAGCGCCCGCGCGTGAGGCCGAGTTCCCCGGGAACGTCGGCGCCCTCGATCGCCGGGCGGACCAGCTCGAAGCTGTCGAGCATGATGTTGCCGACCCGGGTCACACGTTCGACCGCGATGCCTTCTGCGCGGAGATTGTCGTCGGCATCGAGCGACGGAGTCCACAGCACGTCGGCGAGCACGTCGGTCATCAGCCGGTTGATCTCCTCCGGCATCGCCCGGTCGCCGCTGCGCAGGCCCGCTTCCAGGTGGACCACCGGAAAGCAGAGCTTGGCCGCGACCAGGGTGCAGGCGGCGGTCGAATTGACGTCGCCGACCACCACCAGCCAGTCCGGGCGGTCGCCAAGCGCGACTCTCTCGTAGGCGATCATCACGCCGCCGGTCTGCTCGGCATGGCTGCCCGAACCGACGCCGAGATGATGGTCGGGCTCCGGCAGCCTCAAGTCGGTGAAGAAGGCGTCCGACATGTTGACGTCGTAATGCTGGCCGGTGTGGATCAGTACCGGATCGAAATCGGGCGCGGCAGCGAGGGCGTGCCAGAGCGGCGCCACCTTCATGAAGTTGGGACGCGCGGCGGCGACGAGGTGGATGCGCTGGGCCATGAGCGAGCCGTAGGCGCAAAGGGTAAAGATAGGGTTGGAGCCGCGCCTCAGCCCAGCACCCGCGCCACCGCCTGCCCCCAGCCGGCGAGGCGGGCGTCGCGCGCGGCAGAAGTCATTGCCGGCGCGAACCGCTCGACCGCGCCGCGCATGCCTGCGGCCTCTTCCAGCGAGGCGAACAGCCCGGAGCCGACACCCGCGAGCATCGCCGCACCGAGCGCCGTGGTCTCCACGAAGCGCGGCCGCTCCACGTCGAGATCGAGCATGTCGGCGAGATCCTGGGCGATCCAGTCGTTGCCGATCATGCCGCCGTCGACCTTGAGGCAGTGCCAGCGGGCGCCGTCGCCGGCGAAGGCGGTCATCAGATCGTGGGTCTGGTGCGCCATCGCCTCGAGCGCGGCGCGGGCGACATGGGCGCGGCCGCTGGCGAAAGACAGGCCGGAGAGTGCCGCCCGCGCGTCGGGTTGCCAATGCGGCGCGCCGAGCCCCGACAGCGCGGGAACCAGATAGACGCCGCCATTGTCGGGCACCGACCGGGCCAGGCTTTCGCTCTCGCCGGCGTGGCCAAGCAGTCCGAGGCCGTCGCGGAGCCATTTGACAAGGCTTCCGGCGACGAACACCGAGCCTTCGAGCGCGTAGCGCCGGGCGCCGCCGAGCTGCCAGGCGATCGTCGACAGCAAACGGTGCCGGCTCCGCCGGAGCTCGGTGCCGGTGTGGGTGAGGATGAAGGCGCCGGTGCCGTAGGTGCCCTTGGTGTCGCCGGGCGCGAAGCAGGCCTGGCCGATCGCCGCCGCCTGCTGGTCGCCGGCAAGGCCCGCAATCGGGAGCGGCCCGCCGAACAGCTCCGGCAGCGTCTCGCCGATCGGGCCGGCGCAGTCGACGATCTCCGGCAGGGCGCCGCGCGGCACGCCCCACAGGTCAAGCAATTCCTCGTCCCAGCTGCCTGCGGCGATGTCCATCAGCGCGGTGCGCGAGGCGTTGGTCGCGTCGGAGACGTGGAGGCCGCCGGTCAGTCGAAAGACCAAATAGCTCTCGACCGTGCCGATGCAGAGGTCGTCGCCGGCTTCGCGCAGCTGCGGCCAATGCGCCAGCGCCCAGGCGATCTTGGAGGCGCTGAAATAGGGATCGAGCAGCAATCCCGTCTTCGCCTGGATGAACGGCTCGCGTCCCTCCGTCTTCAGCCGCGCGCAGGCATCGGCGGTGCGGCGATCCTGCCAGACGATGGCGGGGGCAAGCGGCCGGCCGGTGCGCCGGCTCCAGAAGACGATCGTCTCGCGCTGGTTGGTGATCCCGAGCGCGCGGATCCGGCCCGCCGCGCCTTTGTCTTCGATCAGGGTGCGGGCGCAGGCCAGGCTTTTGGCCCAGATCTCCTCGGCATCATGCTCGACGAGGCCGGGCCCCGGATGGTGCTGGACGAGATCCCGCTGCTCGCTGCCGTGGCACAGACCGTCGGCCGCGAACAGCATCGCGCGGGTGCTGGTTGTGCCTTCGTCGATGACGAGCAGGTCCATGGCCTCTCCTTTTCATCGACTATGGCCGGCGGACGCTCTACTCTGCAAGGCGGCGATGGATAGTTTCGATCTTCTCATCATCGGCGGCGGCATCAACGGCACCGCGATCGCGCGCGACGCCGCCATCCGCAGGGCGACAGTGCTGCTGGTCGAAAAGGATGACCTTGCCGGCCATACCTCCTCGGCCTCGTCGAAGCTGGTGCATGGCGGCCTTCGCTATCTCGAGCGGGGCGAATTCCGGCTGGTCCGCGAAGGACTGAAGGAGCGCGAGATCCTGCTGCGGATTGCGCCGCACATCGTCCGGCCGCTGCGCTTCGTGCTGCCCCAGCTGAAGGGCCTGCGCCCGCGGTGGATGCTGCGTGCCGGCCTGCTGCTCTATGATCTCTTCTCCCTGCGCGGCAGCCTGCCCCGCTCCCGCGGAGTCTCGCCGCGCGATGCCGAGGTGCGCGCGCCGCTCGCCCGTCCCGTCCCCCTCCTCTCCTACTGGGATGCCTGGGTCGACGACGCGCGGCTGGTGGTGCTGAACGCGGTCGCGGCAGCGGAGCTCGGCGCCGAGATCGCCACCCGGACCGAGTTCCTGTCCGCCACCCGGGACGATCGGGTCTGGACGGTCCGCCTTTCGGACGGTCGCACCATCGCCGCCAAGGCGATCGTCAACGCGGCGGGCCCATGGGTTGCGGAGACGCTGCCGCGCCTCGGCAGTGACAGCCAGAGCAAGGTCCGCTTGGTCAAGGGCAGCCACGTGGTCGTGCCGGCGCTCTGGCAGGGCGAGCATGGCTACATACTCCAGCAGCCCGATCGCCGCATCGTCTTCGCGCTTCCCTTCCATGGCCGCTTCACCCTGATCGGCACCACCGACACCCCGGTCGCCCGCCCGGAAGATGCGGCCATCACGGCCGAGGAGAAACGCTATCTCTGCGAGGCGACCGACCGCTATTTCGCGCGGCAGGACGCGCCGTGCGACATCGTCTGGAGCTATTCCGGGGTGCGCGCTCTGTTCGATGACGGCGCCTCCGATCCGTCCGCGGTCACCCGCGACTATCATCTGGAACTGGACGATGCGCGCGGGCCGAAACTGCTTTCGGTGTTCGGCGGCAAGATCACTACCGCACGCGCGCTGGCCGAGGAAGCGCTCGACCGGCTCGGCCTCGACGGTCGGCGCGCGACAGACTGGCTGTCCCTGCCCGGAGGCGATCTCACCCCGGCCTTTCTCGACTGGCTGAACGCCCTCTCGGCGTGGATGCCCCAACCGCTGATCGCGCGGCTTTCGCGCGCCTACGGAACCCGGCTCCGCGACATGATCGGCAATGCCGCGCGCCTGTCGGACCTTGGCCGTGACTTCGGCGGCGGTCTGTACGAGACGGAACTGCGCTACCTCAGCACCCACGAATTCGCCCGGACCGGAGAGGACGTGCTGTGGCGGCGCACCAAGCTCGGCCTCGACCTCAGCGAAGCCGAGCAGCGCGCAGTCGACGTCTGGATGCGGGCCGCCCGTCGCTAGTTCCTACGGGCCTTCGTGCAGGGGATCGGTTCCGGGTTCGGGTATCTCGTCCATCTGCCTCCGGTTCTTCTCGGCCTCTTCGGCGACCTTCCTCTCGTCGGACGAAGACTCCTCGCGCTCGCGGTTCATGTCGAATGCTCCTTCTCCCCAGCCAACGCGTCAGGCGGGAACCTGCTCCCATGGTCCCCGTTCGAGCGACATGGCACCGACCGCACAGCAGGCCCATGCCCAGGCGGGGCACGGACAAACGATCACCGGATGGCGGCTCGACCGCGCCCAGCGCAAGGAATTGCTCCAGCAATTCCCGCCCCGGTTCAAGAACGTCGTCGCCGATCACGTCACCCTGAGCGCGAAGGTCTCGGCGCACGCGCCGCTGCCCGACGAGACGGTGGGCGAGATCGTCGGGCGGATCGACGACGGCAAGGGCGTCGAAGCTTTGGTGGTCAGCATCGCCGGCACCACCGACCGCCCGGACGGAAGCACCTATCACATCACCTGGTCACTTGCGGACGGGCGCCGCGCCGTCGAGTCGAACGACGTGCTGCGCGCCGGCACCTGGGAAAGGTTCGAGCTGCCGATGCCGGTGCAATTGCTGCCGGCCTATCTCGGCCGATGACGCGCCAGCTCTTCCTCGACTGCGACGGCGTGCTCGCCGACTTCGACAAGGGCGCGACGGCGGTGCTGGGCATGAAGCCGAAGGCGTTCGAGCAGCGCCATGGGCTCGGCCGATTTTGGGCGAAACTCGCCTCCGCCCCCGATTTCTATTTCGGCCTGCCGCTGCTCGACGGCGCCACGGAGCTGTTCGAGGCGGTTCGGCACCTCGATCCGATCATCCTCACCGGCCTTCCGCGCGGAAACTGGGCGGCCGAGCAGAAGGTCCGGTGGGCAGCCCATTACTTCCCGGGCACCGGGATCATCACCACCATGGCGCGGGACAAGCGCGACCACGGCAAAGCGGGCGACGTGCTGGTCGACGACCAGCTCCGCCATGCCGCGCGCTGGGAGGAGATGGGCGGCATCTTCATCCACCATGTCGACGTGCCGACCACGCTCTCCCGCCTTGCCGACCATTTCGACCTGCGGGAGAGCGCCAGGGCCTGAGCTCAGCTCGGATGGGCCTGGACCTCCTCCTCGCTGCTGGTCTCGATGCGGGCACGATCCCGTCGTCCCCACAGGAACAGTCCGGCCCCGACCGCCGCGACCGCGCCGGCAGCGCCGAGACTGATCGCCGGGTTGGTCGCCGCCCGCGTGTAGGCACTGGGCCGGATCATGCTGCCCTGATGGTCGCCATAGAGCTGGGCCTCGGCGCGGCCCTGGGCGAGATTGTCGGTCGGAGTCGCCGGTGCCTTGCCGACCTGCCCCGGCAGCAGCAGGTTGGCGCCGACCCAGTCCATCAACCGCGGCGTCTGGCGGCTGAGCGCGCTCAAGGTCCGGCCCGCGCTGCCGACGAACAGCTGGCGGGTCGGATGCGTGGCGGCGCGCAGGATTGCCGCGGCGACCTCCTCGGGCTTGTAGATGGGCGGCGGGAAACGAGCCTCGCGATCGGTATAGTTCTTGACGTGCTGAGGCATCGGCGTGCCGATCGAAGCCGGCTTGATCAGGGTCACGGACACGGGCGCCTTGTCCGCGGCAAGTTCCATCCGGAGCGCATTGGTGTAGCCCTGGACGGCATGCTTGCTCGCCGAATAGATGCCCTGGAGCGGCAAGGCGGCGTCGGAGGCGACGCTGCCGACGTTGATCAGCGCGCCGCCGGTGCGGCGCAGATGCGAGACGGCGATCTCAGACCCGTAGACCGTGCCCCAGAAATTGGTCTCGAACAGCTGGCGCTTGTCGACATCGCTGACTTCGTCGAGCCGGCCCCAGATGCCGACGCCGGCATTGTTCACCCAGGTGTCGATCCGGCCATATTCGTCGATCGCACGCCGGGCGAGCGCCTCGAGATCCTCCCGGCGCGAGACGTCGGCGACGACGAAGATCCCCTCGCCACCCGCATATTTGATCTGGTCGATCGCCGCCGCGAGCGCTTCGCGCGTTCTGGCGGCGAGGACCACCTTGGCTCCGGCCGCGGCAGCCGCCTTTGCGGTGGCAAGCCCGATGCCGCTGGAGGCGCCGGTGATGAGGATGACCTGCTGGTCGAGAGGCTTGAGGCTGAGCGACATGATTTCTCCGATTCGCTGGCACCCAATCCGGGCGCATTCGCGTCGACAACGCCCGAAGCACCGTGCCGTTCGTCGCCATGTCGCATTTGTCGCACCGTCTGCGCCTTGCCGCGCCTGCGCGATGTTATAGAGTATCACGCGAATCTGGAGACTCCTGTGTGATCCGTTCCGCCCGTATCGCGTTCGCCGCCGCCGCCCTGTTGCTCTGTGCCTTCAAGCCGCCCGAAGAAAAGACGGTCCGCTACAAGGTCACGCCCGGTTACTGGTTCGACGGCATCCCGGCTTTCCAGGTGAAGATGCGCTTTCGCGGCGATGCCGACGGCGAGACTCTGCTCGAATTGCCGAGCGACTGGGCAGGATCGGCGGGCCTGTGGCGACACATCATGGGGCTCGAGATACGCGGCGCCACCAGCCTCGGCGGCACCTACGACCGGCCGCTGATCCGGCATCGCCCTGGGGCCAGGATCCGAGTCGCCTATTTCGTCCAGTCGGCGTGGCAGGACGATCCGGGCTTCGACTACGAAAAGGCGCGGCCGCTGGTTCGATCGGACTGGTTCTTCTGGCACGGCAACGGAGCCTTCGCCGCGCCGCAGGGACGCACCGCGGCGCCGGCCAGGTTTCGCTGGGGCAAGCTCCCCAAGGGCTGGTCGGTCGCCTCGGACCTCGATCACTGGAAGAAAAAGCGCACCACGGTCGCCAATCTGATCGACAGCGTCGGCATCGGCGGCACCCGGCTGCAGATCGTACGGCGGGAGATCAATGGCGCGCCTTTCCGCCTGGCGACGCTCGGCCGCTGGAGCTTCACGCCCGACCAGCTTGCCGACACGATCGTGCCGATCATCCGGGCCGAGGACGCCTTCTGGGGCGATGCGAGCTCGCCTTACCTCGTGGCGCTCGCGCCGATCGGCGCGCCGCAGTCCGGCCTGAGCGTGAGGGGCACCGGGCGCACCGACGCTTTCTCGATCGCCGCGACGAGCGGGTTCGAGCTCAAGCAGGCGACTCGTTTCCTTGCCCATGAATATATGCACGGCTGGATGCCCAATGCCCTCGGCGGGCTGCCGGAGGACAAGGAAGCGACCGATTACTGGTTCAGCGAAGGCTTCACCGACTATCTCGCGTCCAAGGTGCTGCTGCGCTCGGGCCTCTGGAGCGCGGACGATTATGTCGCCGACAAGAACGAGACGCTGCTTCGCTACGGCACCTCGCCGGCGCGCAAGGCGACCGCGGCGGAGATCGTCGACCGCTTCTGGGAGGATCCGGCCGTCCAGCAGGTGAGCTATGACCGGGGGCATCTGCTCGCGACGATCCTCGATGCCCAGATCGCCGTCGCGTCGGCGGGGTCGCAGAGCCTCGACACCCTGCTCCGGGCGCAGCGGGAGACGGCGCGGACCAGTGACTTGCGCGCGACCGAGCTCTTCCAGGAGACGCTCCGAACCCGAACCCCGCTCTCGCTCGCGCCGTTGATCGTCCAGGCACTGGCCGGGGCGCCGCTGCGGCTCACCGACAGCCTGTTCGGCGGCTGTGCCCGGGTTGTGACCGAGCGCCGCAAGGAATTCGACCGCGGCTATGATGCGGAGGCGACGCGCCTCGCCGACGGAGTGATCCGCGGAGTCGCGATCGACGGACCCGCGCATGCGGCCGGAATGCGCGACGGGATGCGCCTGGTGGGGCGCGAAGCCGGCAAGATCGGAGACTCCCGCGTCGAGATCGCCTATCGGGTGGCCGACGAGAGCGGCGAGCGCGTGCTGCGCTTCTTGCCGGAGGGAAAGAAGGAATTCGAAGTGCAGCGTCTGGAGCTTGACGGCCGAGAGAAGGACATCGGGTGCAACGCCGGCGTGGAGAGCACGCGGTGAGCTTCACGGCGCGCATCCTGCTGCTCGGATCGGGCGAACTGGGCAAGGAATTCGCCATTTCGGCCAAGCGCCTCGGTGCTTATGTCGTCGCCTGCGATTCCTATGCCGGCGCGCCGGCGATGCAGGTGTCGGACGAGGCGGAGATCTTCTCGATGCTCGACGCCGACCGCTTGCGCGACACGATCGCGCGGCACCGGCCCGATTACATCGTTCCCGAGGTCGAGGCGATCCGCACCGAGATCCTCGCCGAGGTCGAGGCCGCCGGCAATGTCGTGGTGCCGTCGGCACGGGCGACGCAGATGACGATGAACCGCGACAGCATCCGCGAGCTCGCCGCCGGCGCGCTCGGACTCAGGACGTCGCGCTACCGCTTCGCCGGCAGCTTCGAGGAAGCGCAAGCGGCGGCCGAACATGCCGGCTATCCCTGTGTGATCAAGCCGGTGATGTCCTCCTCCGGCAAGGGGCAGAGCACCGTCGAGGGCCCACAAGACCTGCGCGGCGCCTGGGATTATGCGGTGGCGGGGATGCGCGGCGACCGCGTCCGGGTGATCGTCGAAGAATTCATCCGCTTCGACTATGAAATTACCCTGCTGACCATCCGGACTCGCGAGGGCGTGCTGTTCTGTCCGCCGATCGGCCATCGGCAGGAGCGCGGCGACTATCAGGAAAGCTGGCAGCCGACGCCGATGTCCGCCGCCGCGCTTGCCGCCGCCGAGGAGATGGCGCGCAAGGTGGTCGACGATCTCGGCGGCTATGGCCTGTTCGGAGTCGAATTCTTCGTCAGGGGCGACGAGGTCATCTTCTCCGAACTGTCGCCGCGGCCGCACGATACCGGCATGGTCACCCTGATCTCGCAGAACCTGTCCGAATTCGATCTCCATGCCCGGGCCGTGCTCGGGCTGCCCATTCCGGTGCTGACGATGCGCCACCCCGCCGCCGCCTCCGCGGTCGTACTCGCCGATCGCGAGGCGGATCGCTTCGCGTTCGAGGGCGTGGCCGACGCACTGGCGCTCGGCCGCGCGGGTGCCGAGGTCGAAGTGCGGATATTCGGAAAACCCGTCACCCGGCCCTATCGCCGGATGGCGGTCGCACTCGCCAGCGGCGCGAGCGCGGAAGAAGCCCGCGCGCTCGCCGCCGATGCTGCCGGCAAGGTCCGCATCCGCTACGATTGAGCGATTCAGCCGCCGGCGCGAGCGACATGCGCGCGCGCGATGCCGAGATAGGTCTGGTGTTCGGCCTTCATCGCCTTGCGCGCTTCCAATTGCTCTCCAACAGCGAGCGCTTCTCGCCAGAGGACGATGTCATCGTGCTGGAGTTCGGCGGCGCCATAGGCCCAGAGGAAGTGACTGCGCATCGCCTCCTCGCTGCCGGGGTTGGCCTCGGCAAGGCTGCGGAACAGGGCAAGGGTCTCGCGGGCGGTGTCCCGGCTGCCGGCGCCGTCCTGCAGCAACCAGCGAAAGAAGGTCTCTCCCTGCAGGTCTTCGGCAAGGCGGCGGGTCAAATAGCTGTTGGTCGGTTCCTCCACCTGCATCGCGCGGCCGACGGCGATCAGGCGCGGCAGCGTGGCGCGGGCACGGCCATAATCGCCGGCGAGGAAGGCGGAATGCCACAGGCCGCGCAGCGCGCGGGCAAGGTGGAGCCGGGCCGACCGATCGGCCGGGATCGCACCCGCGGGGCCCGATATCTCCTCCGCCATCGGGCCGAACACGTCTGCCGCAGCTTTCGGCTTCTTGTCGGCAAGGAAGGCGTCGCCCAGCGAAAGCTGGATCTCGCGGCGGCCGAAGACGACCTCCGCGCTTGGCGCGGGACTCGTCGCCACGACGTCGTTCAGCAGCTTGAGCGACTTCTGATAGAAGCCGATCTGGGCAATGCGATCGCCGCGATCGCCGGCGTCGCTCGCCATCGAGGCGAGCCGCCCCGCCCTTTCGAGCTTGGCCTGCGCCTCCGCACCTTGCGCTGCGAGTGGTGCTGCCCCGCCAATGGCGAGGCACACGAGAAAACAGGTCGCAAATCGAACCATGGCTCCCCCCTGTTGCAAGGGAGCTTACGCCTTTCGGAGCGAAAGCGAAATCGGTTCAGCGTGCCGGCGGCTTGCGCGGCGGTCGCGGGCCGGTGCGATCGCCGCGCCCTTCCGGACGATCGCGCCTTGGTCCGCCCGGACGATCGCCACGCGCACCGCGCGGCGGTCCGTCGCCGCGGGGTCCACGTGGCGGACCATCGCCACGCGGCGCGGCGGACCGCGGCGGGGCGGCGTCGCGCGGCGCCACCGCATAGCCCTCCTTCAAGAGGCGGGTGAAAGACGAGGACACGCTGGCCGAAATGGCGGTCTGCAATTCCTTGGGCAAATCGGCGAAGGTGGTGTTCTGATGGATGGCGTTCAGATCACGCAGCAGCGTGTTGGGGAGTCCTTTGGACGACGCCTTCAGAGCCGCGATTCCATCGAGGAAGGCGGAGAAGATGATTTCCTGCATCAGGTCGGTTGCCGATTTGCTCATCGCGCCTCCCTAACGCCTCCGCTTCTTCTTGTCGCCGCCTGTTCGACATGCCGCGCCGAGCAGTTTCGATTGCACGCTGCAACGGAGCGTCCTACATTCCGGCTCATCCGTTTCGAACCCGAAGCGACTGATTTCACAGGATTTCGGAGACGTGTTGATGAAGAAGAGCCTCGTTCTCGCTGCGTCGCTGCTTGCGCTCGGCGTCGCCGCCCCGGCGATCGCCCACGTCCGGCACGACTGCGCCGACGAAAGCTGCAGCACCGAGCTGCTGTTCGGCACGCAGAACGAGGCGGGCGGACCCGGTAGCGGGGTTCAAGCGGTGCGCTACGGCGCATGGGGGCTCGACATCGCCGGCATGGACCGGAGCGTAAAGCCGGGCGAGGACTTCAATGCCTATGTCAACGGCAACTGGACGAAGACCAACACGATCCCTGCCGACCGCTCTTCTTTCGGCGCGTTCGCGGTGCTGCGCGATCTCTCGGAAGCGCGGCTGTGCGGCCTGGTCGAGGGATATCGCGCGGAGGCCGGCGGCGACGCGGCGAAGGTGGCGCTGCTCTACCAGGGCTTCATGGACGAAGCGGCGGTCGAGCGGCAGGACGCCATTCCCCTGCTCACCCGTCTGGCGCCCGTCTACCAGGCGAAAACGAAGGACGACATTGCCCGGCTGATGGGCCGGTCGATCGGCGGGTTCGGCGGCAGCTTCTTCGGACCCGGCGTCTCCGACGACGCCAAGCAGCCCGACATCTATTCGCTCTATCTTCGCCAGTCCGGCCTTGGCCTCGGCGATCGCGACCTCTACCTCGATGCCAAGTTCAAACCGCAACGCGACCGCTACGTCGTATATGTCGAGCAGATGCTGGAGATGGCCGGTTGGCCGGCGCCGGCCGCGTCCGCGCGGGAGATCATGGCGCTCGAGACCAGGATCGCAGAGGCGCATTGGACCCGTGCCGAGAGCCGCAACCGGGACAAGACCTACAATCTGATGACGCTCGCCGATCTGCAGACGCAGGCACCCGGCTTCCCCTGGGCGACCTTTCTCGACGCGGCCGGCGTCGGCGTCGCCGAGCGGGCGATCGTTGCCCAGAACAGCGCCTTCCCCAAATTGGCGAAGATCTTCGCGGATGCCGATCTCCAGACGTTGAAAGCATGGGAGGTCTTCCACACCGCCGACGATGCGGCGCCTTTGCTGTCGAAGCGCTTCGTCGACGCCAATTTCGAGTTCCGCAGCAAGTTCCTGAACGGCCAGCCGCAGCAACGCGATCGCTGGAAGCGCGGCGTCGCCATCGCCGAAAATGCGATGGGTGAGGCGATCGGCCGCGACTATGTCGCGCGCTATTTCCCGCCCGAGTCCAAGGCGAAGATGGACGCCCTGGTCGTGAACCTGCGCACGGCGCTGCGCGGCCGGCTCGCTGGGCTCGACTGGATGAGCGCGGCGACCAAGCAGGAAGCGCAGAAGAAGCTGGAGAGCTTCAACGTCAAGATCGGCTATCCCGACACGTGGCGCGACTATTCGGCGCTCACCGTGGTTCCCGGCGATCTGGTCGGCAACGTCGAGCGCGCGAGCCGCTTCGAATGGGATTATCGCCGCAACAGGATCGCGCAGAGGGTCGACGAGGCCGAGTGGGGCATGACCCCGCAGACGGTGAACGCTTATTACAATTCGGTGAAGAACGAGATCGTGTTCCCGGCCGCGATCCTGCAGCCGCCCTTCTTCGATCCCGATGCCGATCCGGCGATCAATTATGGCGGCATCGGCGGCGTGATCGGCCACGAGATCATCCACGGGTTCGACGATCAGGGCCGCAAATCCGACGGGAACGGCGTGCTGCGCGACTGGTGGACGGCCGAGGATGCTGCAAAATTCGAAGCGCAAGCGGCGAAGTTCGGCGCCCAATATGAAGCCTATACGTTCCCGAACCTGCCCGGCGTCCACATCAACGGACGCGCCTCGATGGGTGAGAATATCGGCGATCTCGGCGGCATCACCCTTGGTCTCGAAGCCTATCGCGCCTCGCTCGGCGGCCAGCCGGCACCAGTGCTGGACGGCTTCACTGGCGATCAGCGCGTTTTCCTCGGCTGGGGCCAAGTCTGGCGCACCCTGTTCCGCGACGAGGCGCTGCGCCAGCAATTGGTCAGCGATCCGCACTCGCCGGGAATGATCCGCGCCTTCGCCCCGCTGCGCAACGTCGATGCCTGGTACGAGGCGTTCAACGTTCAGCCCGGCGACAAATTGTACATCGCTCCGGCGGACCGGGTGCGTATCTGGTAGCCGGTGGGCGCCGCCGGCTTCGGGCCTGGCGGCGCTCCAGTCGGCGCGCGATTTCCCGCTTGTTAACCTTGGCCGCGATACATGCGCCAGGCGGGAGAATTTTCGTTGCGCCACTTTGGCTTACAGGTCCTGTTTTTCCTGGCGCTGGCAGCGGCGACGGTCAGTTCGAGCCGTGTCGGCGGCGGCGTTGCGCTGATGTGGGTGGCGGGGGCGTATGCGCTCGCCTGCCTGCTCACCCGTTCGCGCCGCCAATGGGCACAGGCGCTCGGCGCCTTCGCGATCGGCAGCTTCGCCGCCACGGCCTGGTTCGGCGTCGGCATCGCAGGAGCGTTGCCGATGGCGTTGATCAACATCGCCGAGCCGCTGATCGCCGCCTTGCTGCTTCGGCGGTGGCATCCGCGGGGCACCTATTTCGAATCCGGTCACGGCATCGCCTGCTTTGCCGGGGCCTGCCTGGTGGCGCCGGCGCTGACGGGCCTGGCCGGCGCGCTGTGCGTGGCCATCGTCACCGGAACGCCGTTCAAGGGCAATCTGGTCAATTGGGTGCTCGGCCATGGCCTCGGCATGCTCACCTTCGCGCCATTGTTCATGTTGCTGCTGCGCGGCGAATTCCTGCAATGGTCGCGTGCCTCCACCCCGGCACAGCGGCTCGAAGGCGCGGTGTTGTTGACCGTCGTCACATTGTCGTGCGTGGCAGCCTTCGCCCAGAGTATCTGGCCACTAGGATTCCTGCCGATCCTCGCGCTGACGCTTGCGACCTTTCGGCTCGGGCGGCTCGGCGCCGCAGTATCCGTCATCATCGTCGCCCTGATCGGCGGCTGGTTCACGCTGCGGGGGATGGGCCCCACCACCTACATCCAGTCCGCCGCGGCGGACCGGGTGCATTATTTCCAGCTCTACATGGCAGCAGCGGTGCTGACGGTCCTGCCGGTCGCCGCGGACCTCAAGCAGCGCAAGCGGCTTTACGAGACGCTCCGCGACAGCGAGGCGCGCTTCAGACTGGTGACCGAGAATTCGACCGACATCATCCTCAACATCGATGCGGACGGCACCATCCGCTACGTCTCGCCGGCGATCGCCACCGTCGGCGGCTACGCTCCCGAAAGGCTGGTCGGTACGCTGGCCCGCAGACTGGTCTGCGAGGAGGATTGAAGCATCGTCTGGGCAGCGCACCAGGCCGCCCTGCGCGCGCCCGGCCGCACCATCACGACGGACCATCGCGGCCTCACCGCCGCCGGCGAAATGCGCTGGTTTGAAACCCGCAGCCGCGCCGTGCTGGACGAGGCCGGGCAGCCGAACGGCATCGTCAGCTCAATCCGCGACATCACCGATCGCAAGGCCAATGAGGTGCGACTGACCCAGGCGGCAAGCACCGATCCGCTCACCGGGCTCGCCAATCGCCGCGGCTTCGAAGGGCGCCTGCACGCGATGCTGGAGCATGACCGAAGCCGGGCCGGCTGCCTGGCCGTGTTCGACATCGACCATTTCAAGTCCGTCAACGATCGCTTCGGGCACGATGCCGGCGACGCAGTGATCGTCGCCTTCGCCGAATTGGCGCAGAGCATAACTCGTCCCGGAGATCTCGTCGCGCGCCTCGGCGGCGAGGAATTCGGAATATTGCTGGCGGACATGACGGGGGCGGAAGCACGGGCGTTGTGCGACCACCTCCGCCAGACCCTGTCCGAGACGAAGGTGCCGACATCGTCCGGCGAGGTCAGGATCACCGTCAGCGCCGGGCTGGTCGATCTGCGGGACGCCGTCGACGCGAGCACCGCCTTTCGCGCCGCCGATGCCGCCCTCTATCGCGCCAAGGCGGACGGGCGCGACAGGCTGCGCCTCGCCGCCTGAGGATCAGCTGTCGGCTGTTCCGCCGCAGATCGCTTCATCCTTGATCACGCCGGCGCGCATCTCTTCGATGACGCGAAGCGCATTCATCGCGGAAAGGCTCGGATCCGTCATGTCCATCTTCATGGCGACACCGGTGACGATCGCCTCCGCATCTTCGAAGGCGCCGCACACCAGGGGCGCCAGCTCCGGCGCGTGTCGCGCCATTCGGCGCATCATCGCGATGAGCACGGCCTGAAGCGCCACCAGTTCGGCGCGGACTATGGCGGCATCGGTTTCGTCCATCGAGCGCTCCAACGCACCGGAGCGCCGGATCGCTGCGCCGATCTCCGCCGACCCGCCCGGATCGGATCAAATTGGCGCCCAATCAGCTTACCTGCCGCTTCAGCAGCTTCCGCGCCAACGTGCGCCGGTGCATGCCGAGCCGGCGCGCCGTTTCCGAAATGTTGAAGCCGGTGTCGGCGAGCGTTTCGTTGATCCGTTCCCATTCGAGCGTCTTGATCGAGGTCGGGCGGTTCGCGATCGCCACCTCCGGATCGCCTTCGGCCTTGTGTAAGGCCGCTTCGATGTCGTCGGTGTTGGAGGGCTTGGCAAGATAATGGCAGGCGCCGAGCTTGATCGCCTCCACGGCCGTTGCGATGCTGGCGAAGCCGGTCAGCACCACGATCAGCATGTCGGGATCGGATGTGCTCAGTTTGCGGACGCAGCCGAGGCCTGACTCGGTGCCGAGTTTCAGATCGACCACGGCATAATGGGGCGAGAAGCCGGTCAGCAATTCGTCGAGTGCCGCGGGATCGCCGGCAACCCGCACGACATAGCCACGCCGCTCGAACGATCGGGCGAGCGTGCGGGCGAAGGTCGCGTCATCCTCTACGATGACGAGCGCGCGTTCCGTTTCCATTTCCTCGCAACCTCGTTGGCGCCGATCGTGGCAAGCGGGAAGGTCATCGTCACCGCGGCGCCGCGTTCACGATTCTCGACCATGAGCTGACCGCCGAGCTTGCGCACGACGTTCGACGTCAGGAACAGACCGACGCCATGCCCCGCCCCCTTGCTCGACTGCACGGGCTGGCCGAGACTGGCAAGCAGTTCGGGCGGGAAGCCGTCGCCACGGTCCGATACCGTTACCTTGAGCGCATCCCCCTGGCGATCCGCAACCAGCACAACCTGCCCAGGCGAGGCGTCACGGGCATTTTCGAGCACGTTCCAGATCGCCTGGCGGAGCGCGGGGTCGGCGATGATGGCTTCGTCCTCGTCGAGCTTGATGTCCACGAACAGCGGTTCGTTGTGGTAGAGCGCGCGCCAATCCTCGGCGATGCCGGTGAGAAAAGCGGCGGCCCCGACCGGCTCCGGCGCGATGCCGCGCGGCTCGCCGGCCTGCTGGAGCACGCCGGTGACGATCGCCTTGCAGCGATCGACCTCGCCGACCATGTCGGCAATCTCTTCGGCAAGGCCCGGATGCTTCATGATCCTGGGATCGCGCCGCCAATCGGACAGGATCACCGACAGCGACGCCAGCGGCGTGCCGAGCTCGTGCGCCGCGCCCGACGCGAGCAGGCCCATCCGCACGATACCGTCTTCCTCCGCTGCGCGGCGCCGCAGCTCGGCGATGCTGGCATCCCGGTGCCGCAGAATCCCTCCGATCCGGCCAATGAACATCACCAGCAAGACCGCGACCAGGGCGAAGCACAGCCAATCGGCGAACAGGAACAGCGAGCGGCGCGCGCTGGCGAGGTCGGGCGGGAGCAGCAGCGGCTGATGAACGCGCGTGAGCAGAGCGAAGCCCGCCGCGGTGAGCGCGACGAGAGCGGAAGCGGACCAGATATCGAGCAGCACCGCGCCGAGCACGACCTGCAGGAGATAGAGACTGACGAAGGGATTGTCGGCGCCGCCGCTCAAATAGAATTGCACCGTCAGCGCACAGACGTCGAAACCGAGCGAGAGGAACAGGCCCCAATTGGTCACCCTCTGACGGCGGATCAGAAACAGGCTGAGCAGGTTGACGGCACCCAGCGCCGCCACCACTATCAGCATCGGCTCGAGCGGCAACGGGACGCCGAGGCGGTAGCGGACGATCAGGATGGTGAGAAGCTGCCCCGCCGCCGCGAGCCACCGCAGCTGCACCAGCTGACGCATGTTCTCGGCCGCGGCCGTGTCGCTGGGCCGGCCGAAGGGCAGGATGCTGTTCGCCCTCATCCGCCGTTTCGCCAATGCCGGATCAGCAGGACGATGCCGACCAGAGTCAGCACCGCCAGCCCATACCAGGTGAGCGCATAGGAAAGATGCGTGTTGCGGAACCGGATCTGGGTCATCCCGCCCCGCGGCCACCCGCCCGGGTTGGAGGCGCCACCGGCATCGAGAAAATAGGGCGCAGCGCCCGTGAGCCCGCGTGCGCGCGCGATCGCGGCAACGTCGCGCGAATACCAGCGATTGTTCGGGGCATCGTTGCTGCGCAGGAACGCGCCGCCGGGTTCGCTCAGGCGCAACAGGCCGCTGACGGTCACTGCGCCCGCTGACTGACCCTGACGGCGAGTCGCGGCATCGCGACGATCCTGCGGGACGAACCCGCGATTGACGAGGAGAGTGAAGCCGCGATCGGTTTCAAGCGGAGTCAGCACCCAGAAGCCTGGTCCGAGCTCCGTCACCGCCTGCACCAGAGTCTCGCGGTCGTGCCGGAAGCGGCCGCGCGCGTGGATTTTCAGATATTCGGCCGTGCGGGCATCGAGATGCGGCCAGGTCAGAGGCCCCGGGGCCGGTACCGGCCGCGCATGAACCCGGGCGTCCACCCGGGCGATGAGATCGAGCTTCCAGGCGCGGCGCTCGATCTGCCAGCTGCCGAGTGCGACGAACCCGGCGAGCAGCGCCAGCCCGAGGGCGAGCAGAAGGGCGAACGTCAGCCGAGACCGCCGTCCGCCCGTTTCCGTCACGGCATTGCGCTCATCTGTTCGGGCGTCGGCATCATGTTGACGTTCAAATGATGCATCACCCACAATGATCCGCCCAGCGTGATCAGCACGACGACGATGGTGAACACCAGCGCCATCATCGTCCAGCCACCCTCGGAGCGCGTATTCATGTGCAGGAAGTAGATCATGTGGACCACGATCTGCACCAGGGCGGCGCCGAGCACCAGCAGAGCCGTCGTCTGCCGATCGAGGCTTCCGGTCATCACCAGCGCGAACGGGATCGCGGTCAGCACGACCGACAGGGCGAAGCCGATCAGATAGGATCCGCGGGTGCCGTGCGCTTCGCCGCTGCCGTGGGTGCCGTGGGCGTGCGTATCGTGAGCGCTCATCACAGAACTCCGAGCAGGTAAACGAAGGTGAAGACGCCGATCCAGACAACGTCGAGGAAGTGCCAGAACATGCTGAGGCACATCAGACGGCGACGATTGGCCTCGATCAGGCCGCGCTTGCCGACCTGGATCATCAGCACGACCAGCCAGATCAGGCCGAAGGTGACGTGGAGGCCGTGCGTACCGACGAGCGTGAAGAAGCTCGACAGGAAGGCGCTGGTCTGCGGCGTCGCCCCTTCGTGGATCATGTGCGAGAATTCGAACAGTTCGATGCCGATGAAGGCCGCGCCGAACAAGCCGGTGATCGCCAGCCAGATCTGGGTCTCGCGAATGCGATCCTTTTCCATCGCCAGCATCGCGAAGCCGTAGGTGATCGAGGACAGCAGCAGCATCGCCGTGTTGAGCGCAACCAGCGGCAGATCGAACAACTCACGGGGCGTCGGCCCGCCCGCATAGGCCGTGCTGAGCACGCCGAAGGTCGCGAACAGAACCGCGAAGATCAGGCAGTCGCTCATCAGGTACATCCAGAAGCCGAAGGCGGTGCTCCCTTCCGGATGGTGATCCTCCTCGATCATGTAGAAGGAGGCGGGGGTAGCCGGCGCGTGCGCCGGAGCATTGGCAGTCATGGTCAAGCCTCCGCCGGCGCCGGACCCGAGCCGAAGCTGGGGCGATCCTGGTCGCGCGGACTGTCGGGATTGCGAAGGGCGGCGGTCTCCAGCAGGCGCGTGCGCGCCTCCTCTGTCCGGGTCACCTCGTCCGCCGGGATGTAGTAATCGCGATCATAATTGAACGTGTGCCAGATCGCGACGCCGACGATCGCGGCGAAGCTCAGCACCGCAAGCCACCACATGTACCACACCATGGCCACGGCGAAGACGACGCTGAGGCCGGCGAGGATGACGCCCGTGCCCGTATCCTTGGGCATGTGGATGGCGCGGTAGCCGCCGACCGGGCGCTCATGGCCGCGACGCTTCATGTCGTACCAGGCGTCGAGATCATGCGTCACCGGCGTGAAAGCGAAGTTGTACTGCGGCGGCGGCGACGAGGTTGACCATTCCAGCGTGCGACCGTCCCACGGATCGCCGGTGAAGTCGCGCAATTCCTCGCGCTTCCAAATCGACCAGGCGAACTGGACGAGCATGCACAGGATACCGCAGAAGATCAGCAGCGCGCCGATCGCCGCGATCACGAACCAGATCTGGAGCGAGGGATCGTCGAAGTGGCGCAGGCGGCGGGTGATGCCCATCAGCCCAAGCACGTAGAGCGGCGTGAAGGCGACCCAGAAGCCGACCACCCAGAACCAGAAGCTGGCGCGCCCCCAGCCCTCGTGGAGACGGAAGCCGAACGCCTTCGGCCACCAGTAATTGATCCCAGCGAACAGGCCGAACAGCACGCCCCCGATGATCACGTTGTGGAAGTGGGCGATCAGGAACAGCGAGTTGTGGAGCACGAAATCGGCCGGCGGCACGGCGAGCAGCACGCCTGTCATGCCGCCGATGACGAAGGTGAGCATGAACGCGACGGTCCACATCATCGGCAGCTCGAACCGTATCCGGCCGCGGTACATGGTGAAAAGCCAGTTGAAGATCTTGGCGCCGGTCGGGATCGAGATCACCATCGTGGTGATGCCGAAGAAACTGTTCACCGAGGCGCCCGAACCCATCGTGAAGAAGTGATGGAGCCAGACCAGGTAGGACAGGATGGTGATGACCACCGTCGCGTAGACCATCGACGTATAGCCGAACAGGCGCTTGCCGCAGAAGGTCGAGACGACTTCGGAGAAGATGCCGAAGGCGGGCAGAATGAGGATGTACACCTCCGGGTGACCCCAGATCCAAATGAGGTTGATGTACATCATCGGGTTGCCCCCGTTGACGTTGGTGAAGAAGTTGAAGCCCATGTAGCGATCGAGCGACAGCAAGACGAGCGTCGCCGTCAGCACCGGGAAGCTGGCGACGATCAGGATGTTGCTGCACAGTGACGTCCAGCAGAAGACCGGCATCTTCATCATCGTCATGCCGGGCGCGCGCATCTTCACGATCGTCGCGATCAGGTTGATGCCCGACAAAGTCGTTCCGACGCCGGCCACCTGCAGTGCCCATATATAGTAATCGACGCCGGTATCGGGGCTGAAATCGAGCCCGGAGAGCGGCGGATAAGCGAGCCAGCCGGTGCGGGCGAACTCGCCGACGAACAGCGACATCATGATCACGATGGCGCCGCCGGTGGTCATCCAGAAGCTGAAATTGTTGAGGAACGGAAAGGCGACGTCGCGGGCGCCGATCTGCAGCGGGATCAGATAGTTCATGATCCCGGTGATCAGCGGCATCGCAACGAAGAAGATCATGATCACCCCGTGCGCGGTGAAGACCTGATCATAATGGTGCGCGTTCAGATAGCCCTGATTCTCGCCGAACGCGATCGCCTGCTGGCCGCGCATCATCAGTGCATCGGCGAAGCCGCGCAGCAACATCACGATGCCGAGGACCATGTACATGATGCCGACCTTCTTGTGGTCGACGCTGGTGAACCATTCCTTCCAGAGATAGGTCCAAAGCTTGAAGTAGGTGATCGCCGCGAACAGCGCGACGCCGCCGAGCACCACGCCGGCAAAGGTCGCGACGATGATCGGCTCGTGCAACGGGAAGGATTCGAGCGTCAGGCGACCGAAGATGGTCTTGAGGAAATCGGAGCTGGACATACTGGCTCTCAGGCGTGCGCCGCGGCGGCCGGGCCGACGGGCTTGAGGAAGGTGAGATCGCGATTGGCCGGGTGCCCGGGCTGACGGACTCCGGGCGCGTGGTCCTGGCGCGGCGGCGCCGTCATGTGTGGGCCGCTGCCCTTTTCATGCGGTTCCTTTTCGAGCGCACCCTCGGCCTTGTGCCCGCCATGGCCGTGGCCGCCGCAGGGCCGGCCTGGCTCGACGCACTGGCCGACAATGCGATCGAAGAGGCCGGGCTGGACGATCGAGAAGCGCCGCACCGGCTCGCGCTCGGACGGTTTGGCGAGTTCGAGATAGGTCGGCGCGTCGGCCTTGCCGCCGCCTTGCCTGACCCCCTGCACCCACGTGGCGAAGCCGGCTTCGTCGACTCCGGTCATCCGGAACTTCATGTCGGAGAAGCCGGCGCCGCTGTAGTTTGACGAGATGCCCTCGAACTGGCCGGGCTTGTTGAGCACGGCGTGGAGCTTCGTCTCCATTCCCGGCATTGCGTAGATCATTCCGGCGAGCGCCGGCGCGTAGAAGCTGTTCATCACGCTGGACGCGGTGAGCCGGAAGCGGAGCGGCCGGTCGACCGGAACGACGAGTTCGTTAACAGTCGCGATCCCCTGTTCGGGATAGATGAACAGCCACTTCCAATCGAGCGCAACGACCTGCACTTCGAGCGGCTTGGCATCGGCCGGAACCGGCCGCCCTTCCGCGATTCGCCCGATCGGCCGATAGGGATCGAGCAGGTGGGTGCTCGTCCATGTCAGTGCGCCGAGCGCGATGATGATCAGCAAGGGGGCGCCCCAGATCGCGAGCTCCAGCATCGTCGAGTGATCGAAATCCGGATCGTAGGTCGCCGGAGTCTTGCGCGTCGCGCGGTAGCGGATCGCGAAGATAACGGTGAGCGCCATCACCGGAACGATGATGAGCAGCATCAGGGCGGTCGAGATGAGGACGAGATCGCGCTGCTGGGCGGCGACGTCTCCTGCGGGGTTCATGACGACCCAGTCGCAGCCGCCGAGCAACGGCAGCGCGAGAACGGGAAGGATTCGGTGTGTGATCGATCGAAGCATGGCGCGCGTCATCTAGGGCGCGTTGCCGCGCTGCAGCATTGGACAGTTTGTCCTATCCCCCCGGCCCCCGATTGGGCGTTATGCGCGCCGTCATGATCAGGATATCCCGCCCATGACCGCCACCGCCACGCTCCCATCCGAAGCGATCCAGCAGGACGCAGCCGCCGTCAACGCACCGTCGCATGCGCCGGCACCCGCGGAAATCGCGGTCGGCGTGATCATCGGCCGGACATCCGAATTCTTCGACTTCTTCGTCTATGCGATCGCGTCGGTGCTGGTCTTCCCGTCGCTGGTCTTCCCCTATGTCGATGCGCTGACCGGAACGATCTATTCGTTCGCGATCTTCGCGCTCGCCTTCACCGCACGCCCGCTCGGCACCCTGATCTTCATGTGGATCGATCGTGAGCAGGGCCGCGTCGTCAAGCTGACCACCGCTTTGTTCCTGCTCGGCGGATCGACGATGGCCCTGGCCTTCCTGCCCGGCCATGCGGAGATCGGCGCGGCCTCGGCGGTGTTGCTCGCCTTGTTCCGGATCGGTCAGGGCCTTGCACTTGCCGGCGCATGGGACGGGCTGCCGTCGCTGCTGTCGCTTCACGCCCCCAAGGGGCGGCGCGGCTGGTACGCCATGGTGCCGCAGCTCGGCGCCCCGCTCGGCCTGCTCGTCGCCAGCGGTCTTTTCGCCTTTTTCATCAGCACGCTGTCCGCGGCCGATTTCCTTGCCTGGGGATGGCGCTACCCCTTCTTCGTCGCGTTCGCGATCAACGTCGTCGCGCTCTTCGCACGGCTCCGGATCGTCGCCACGCCGGAATTCCAGAAATTGTTCGAGAGCCGGGATCTGCAGCCGACCCGCATCCGCGACACGCTGCGTGCGCACGGCAAGACGGTCGCGCTCGGCGCCTTCGCGCCGCTGGCAAGCTATGCTCTGTTCCATCTCGTCACCGTGTTCCCGCTGAGCTGGATCGTGCTGTTCACCCGTGAGGCGCCAGTGCGCTTCCTGGTGATCGAGATGATCGCGGCAGTGGTCGGCGTGTTCGCGATCCTGGCCTCCGGCGTGATCGCGGACCGGCTCGGCCGGCGCGCATTGCTGGCCGTCTCGGCCGCGCTGATCGCCGCTTATAGCGGCTTCGCGCCGCAACTGCTCGACAGCGGCGAAGTCGGACAGACGGCCTATACCGTCCTCGGCTTCATCCTGCTCGGCCTCGCCTTCGGCCAGTCCTCCGGAGTGATGGCGTCGAGCTTCTCGGCGCAATATCGCTACACCGGCTCCGCGCTGACGTCGGATCTCGGCTGGCTGATCGGCGCCGGTTTCGCGCCGCTTGTCGCCTTGCTGCTCGCCAGCCAGTTCGGGTTGATCGCGGCAGGCGCCTATTTGCTCTCCGGCGCCCTGTGCACCTTGCTGGCGCTGGCCATGAACGCGGAATTCGCCCGCCGCCACGTCGACTGAGCATTGCGCGGCACGATCCACGCCGGCGCGGACCGGAGGACGCCGTCACCCCTGCAGCGGCGTCCTCCGGCAATGTCGCGTGGCCAACCGATCCTAGAATCGGCGCTCCCCCCCGGATCGGCCACGACGCACCGGACATCGTCCGCCGGTGCCTGCGCACAGGCGCATCGCGTTCGTCAACCGCATGCAAGCACAACCGAACAGACTGCTGGAAATTTGAGATAATCTGCGCGAAGCAGTGCCCAGGACAAGGGGCGCAGCAGCAAACGATGGAGCAGGTGGCAGCGGGAGCGGTCCCGCATTTCGAGGTTTCGAGCGGCTCGGCCGGAAGCGATGCCGCCTTCGCCGCGTTCGCGCAGTCGGTCGAGGACGTCTTCGCCATCGCTCGGACCGGTACCGACGATTATCGGCTGGAGCTGCGTGCCTGGCACCTCGGCACGCTGATGCTCGGAAGCTTCGACTCGTCGTCGCTCAGCTTCGAGCGCGCCCCTGCCCTCGTCGCCAGGAGCGGGCTCGATCACCTGCTGGTGCAGCTCTACGAGGCGGGCGGGTTCCAAGGCACCGCCGGCGAATACCCGATCGAAGTGGCGCCCGGCGACATCGTCGTGTTCGACCTGGCATCGACCCTGCACACCCAGGCAAGCGACTTTCGCAACCTCTCGTTCCTGATCCCGCGCGCCTTCTTCGAGAGCCACCTCGACGATCCCGGGGCGCTGCATGGTATCGTACTCCGGCCGGACATGCCGCTCGCCGGGATTCTCGCAAGCTATTTCCGGGCCCTCGTCGAGCGGGTACCTGCCCTGCAGGCGGACGAGGCGATCGCGGCCGCCAAGGCGACTGCGGCGCTGGCGACCACCGTCCTCTGCACCTACGCGCAGGCCGATCGCCGCACCTCGCAGCCGATCCTCTCACCCTTCCGGGCCATCGCCCAGACGCTGGAGGCCGGGCTGCACGATCCCGAGCTCGACGCCGAGCAGGTGGCTGCGCGGCTCGGCATGTCGCGCGCCACCTTGTACCGGGTGTTCGAGCCGGTCGGCGGGGTCGCCGGCTACATCCGCCGGCGGCGGCTGAGCCGCGCCGCCCTCGCGCTGGCCGCACCGGAAAACGCCCGGCGCAAGATCGCAGAAATCTCCTACGAGAACGGCTTTGCCAGCGAAGCGACCTTCGCCCGCATCTTCCGCGCCACGTTCGGTCTCAGCCCGCGCGCTGCACGGGAGAGGAGTGCAGCCTTGTGGACGCTGCCGCAAGCGGCCGGCGGCGCGCCGGCCGATCCGCCCGAATTCGCGCGCTGGATGCGGACGCTGCGGGCCTGAGCCACAGGAACGGCGCCGTCGCGGCGACGGCGGCAAGTACCAGCATGGCGAGCAGCATCGAACCGATCGCAGCGTCGGTAAGCGCGCGGGCCGGTCCGTTCGACAAAATGAGGGCCGACGTAATCGCGGCCGAACCGACGGCGATCAGCAGCGGCGCATTGGCGGAGAAGCGGCGGGCAATGGCGGTCTTCATGGCGTGTCTCCCTGTTCGAGAAGACTATCCGTCGATCCGGCTCTTCGGGGTAGACTGATAAGATCGACGCTTTCGTTCGAGGATCTTGAACAGCGCGACCTTCGCGCTCCGCTGGCAGCAACGCACGCGGCGCAGCGAGGACGAACCCCGCTGCGCCAGGCGCTTACCAGACCGGTAGGAAAATGGTGGGCGTGGCAAGGATTGAACTTGCGACCCCTGCGATGTCAACACAGTGCTCTACCACTGAGCTACACGCCCACTCGGGACCCCGTCGAAAGCTTCCGTCGGGAACCGCTGCGCAGCCCCTTAGCGGGCCGTTTTGCGCAGCGCAACAGCCTTTCCTCACAATCTTCCGTGCTGATCCTCGGTCTGGAAAAGGCGATCCACCTCGGCGACGAGATCGCGCAGATGGAAGGGCTTGGAGAGCACCTTGGCGGACGGCGCGGCGCGCCCCGCCTTGAGTGCGACCGCGGCGAACCCGGTGATGAACATGACCCGCATCTCGGGAGCGATGGCAGACGCTTTCTGCGCCAGTTCGATCCCGTCCATCTCCGGCATCACGATGTCGGTCAGCAGCAGGTCGAACGCACCGGGACCGACCAGCGGGAGCGCCGCCGTGCCGCGATCGACGGCGACCACTTCATATCCCGATCGCTCCAGCGCCCGGGCGAGATAGGTGCGCATCGAATCATCGTCTTCGGCCAACAGGATTCTGATCATTTGAGCTCCGCTCGACGCCGGCACGATGCCGTCGGTCGTCACACTATATGCCGGAACGGGTTACGATTTTCCAGCAGCGCGGCGCGTTTTGCGGCCGTTCAGACGCGTGATTGCAATTGCGTGCCAAAAGCGCACTACTTATCGTCGAGAAGCAAATGGCCGAGTCTCCCATCGCCACACCCTTTCGGCGCCTCGGCCCCGGCAGCCCGGCTTCTCCGGTGCTGCTGTCCGTGCCGCATGCCGGACGCGCTTATTCCGAGTCGCTGCTGCAATTCGCCCGCATCCCGCGTGCGCGCCTCGAGACGCTGGAAGACCGGCTCGTCGACCGCCTGGTCTGGCGGGCGGTCGAGAATGGTAACGCAGCACTCGTCGCCGACGTGCCGCGGGCCGAGATCGACCTCAACCGCGACGAACGCGAGCTCGATCCCGGCATGATCGTACCGCGCCCGGATCCGGCGACGATTCTCGATTCGCCGCGGATGCGCGGCGGGCTGGGGCTGGTGCCCGCGCGCATGGCCGGCGCCGGCGCCATCTGGCGCGACCGCATCCCCGCCCCGGAAATCTCTCGCCGGATCGAGACCATCCATCGCCCGTATCACCAGGCGCTGGCGGACGAGCTTGCCGCGCTTCATCACCGCTTCGGCATCGCGATCCTGCTCGATTGTCACTCGATGCCGCCTCGGATCGGCCGGGATCAGGCGGAGATCGTCCTTGGCGACCGGCACGGCACCAGCATCGCGCTCGAACTGGTCGCGGCCGCCGAGGGCGCGGTGCGCGAGGCCGGGTTTTCCGTTGCCCGCAACGCGCCATATGCCGGAGGGCACATCACCGCGCTGCACGGGCGCCCCCGCGAGGGCATCCACGCCCTGCAGCTGGAGGTCGACCGCAGCCTGTATCTCGGTCCCGACCTGCGCAGCCCCGGCCCCGGCTTCGACCGCATCGCCAAGTTGATCGCCGCGATCGTCATCGCGCTCGAGGGCCAGGCATTCGCTCCGGCGCACGGCCTCGCCGCCGAGTGAAGCAGAGGCGATTGCAGCCTCCCACCTTCGAACAAAAAAAAAGCCACCTCGCAAAAGCGAGGTGGCCAAGGTTCAGGGAGGAACGCCCCGAAGGGGCGTAACACGCCGCCGCAAAGGGGGGATACGACGGGCGTGCAGGTCTAATGTAGAATGGGGGCAATTGGTTTCAAGACCCTGCAACTTTTGTCGTCGGGTCGGGGGAAGACGGGCGTCAGCGCCGGTAGAGGAAAGGCACCATCCGGCCGATCAGGTGCCGGTGACCATCCAGATGATGCTTGAGAGCACCCGCCACGTGCAGCGTCAGCAACACGATCATGCTCCAGGCAAGAAGCTCGTGGGCTTCTTCGAACATGTCGCGAATGTCGTCCCTTCGTGCAATCGGCAGCGGCGCGATGTCGAACAGGCCGAAGAAACTGGTAACTCGTCCCCCACTCGAGGACAGCAGCCATCCGCTGAGCGGTATCGCGATCAGGGCGACGTAGAAGAGCCAGTGAATCACCGCGGCAAGGCCCGCTTCCCACCTTTTCATCACCGCATCGTAGGCGGGCGGCCGGTGGGACAGGCGCCAGATCAGGCGCAGTACGGTGAGGCCGAGGACGGTCATTCCGAGCGACTTGTGGAACCACATCATCCAAGATGTGGCGCCGCGCCCGAAGCTTTCGTGAAAGAAGCCTAGGAAGAGGTTGGCAAGGATCAGGGCGGCGATGGTCCAGTGCAGGAGGATCGCAACGCGCGTGTAGCGCGCCGTCTCCTGCCCGGCCATCGCCGCCGAGCTCGCCATCAGAAGGCGGCGGCGCCGTTCGTTTCGACGGGGATCGCCGGGCCCTTGCCCTGCTGCACCTGGCGGCCGAATATTTCGCGCATCAAGGTCATCGAGAACAGATGCGCCATCACCAGCGGCAGGATACCGTTCTGGTTCATCTTGCGCAGTTCGTCACCGCGAAGCTCGCGCAGCTTCTCCTCGTTGACCATCTGGAAGCCGCGATAGATGAACGGCTGCTCGACGCCCGCAGGCTGGATCGAGACTTCGCCCTCCATCAGCAGATCCATTTCCTTCAGCTCGGACACGAAGGCCGAAGTCCGCTGCGCCGACATTTCGAATTCTTCGCAGAATTTGAGGATGGCGTTGGTGGCTTCGCTGGGCTTGCCGTCGTCGAACAGCGCATGCCCCTCGTCGAACGGGCCGACCAGATCGCTGGTCGGATCGAAGCAGAGCGAAAGCTCGTCGGCATCCGGGCGCAGGCGCGCCAGCATGAACGGATAGCGGCGGATATAGGCGGGAACGTAGATTTCGCCGCGGAGCGCACCATCGTCCTCGACGAACACGTTGACGCCTTCGTTGAGGCCCATCAGCGCCAGCGGCACCGGCGTCTCGCCGGAGGAGAAAGCGATCGGGAAGAAGCGCTGGCATGCCACGAACTCGTCGATCGTGATCGGCACCGCATGGGTGTTGACCAGGAACGGGGCCTTCTGCGCCGGACGGCTGCGGAAATTGCCATGCTGGTTGCTGGAAAGCGGCTCCAGGCCACCATAGAAAATCGGCAATGAATTGGCCGGCGGCTGAGTCGCCATTCGATCTCTCCCAAGGATGTGAAAGCAGCCGCCCCCGCGACCACCCATTCGCCGCATCGTCTATGGCCGCGCCGCGCGTTAGGCAAGCCGAAGCCGCTGAGGCAGCGGATTATTTGACAAGGTGCGGGCCGTGCCGGAGGGTGGGCGCGACGCCATCTTCCCCTGGCGCGCGGAATTAATCGTCCGTTCAAGGCCGATGGGTGATTGTACCGAACGAATGACGCTTTCCCCCGCAAAATGGTCCGCAGCCGCGCTGCTGCTGCTCGCGGCGGGCGCCTCCGCGCCTGCCCAGCAGCCGAGTCACTATGCCCAGGTGGTGATCCGCGAGCAGATCGTCGTGAAGATGCGCACCCGCGCCCAACCGCCCCAGCAGATCCGCTGGAAAGAGAGCAAGGGCCCCAAATGCATACCGGCACGGGCCATCGGCGGCGCTGCCGTCATCTCGGAGGACAGCATCGATCTCATCCTGCGCGACAATCGCAGGATCCGGGTCAAGCTGGACGGCGACTGCCCCGCGCTTGGCTATTATCCCGGCTTCTACGTCACTCCCAACCCCGACGGCATGATCTGCGCCGGGCGCGATTCGATCCGCTCCCGGATCGGCGGACGCTGCGGGATCGACCGCTTCCGTACCCTCCAGCCGGTGATCGCGAGGAAGAAGGACTGAGCTCAGCGCCTTGACAATTGGCCGGTGCTTCGCTCAAGCGGCACGCTGACGCTCCTCCTCGTGAGGGCCAAATTTTCCGGAACAACGATGACATTTGCCGATCTCGGCCTTTCCGACGAACTCCTCCGCGCCGTCACCGAGGCGGGCTATGATGAGCCGACCCCGATTCAGCGCCAGGCAATCCCCTCGGTACTGATGAACCGGGACCTGATCGGCATCGCCCAGACGGGCACCGGCAAGACCGCGAGCTTCGTGCTGCCGATGATCGACATCCTCGCCCACGGCCGCAGCCGCGCGCGGATGCCGCGCTCGCTGATTCTGGAGCCGACCCGCGAGCTTGCCGCCCAGGTTGCCGAGAATTTCGAGAAATACGGCAAGCACCACAAGCTTTCGATGGCGCTGCTGATCGGCGGCGTTTCGATGGGCGACCAGGTGAAAGCGCTCGAGAAGGGCGTGGACGTGCTGATCGCGACCCCCGGCCGCCTGATGGACCTGTTCGGCCGTGGCAACATCCTGCTGACCGGCTGCAGCCTACTCGTCATCGACGAGGCGGACCGCATGCTCGACATGGGCTTCATCCCGGACATCGAGCAGATCTGCTCGAAGCTGCCGTCGACGCGGCAGACTTTGCTGTTCTCGGCGACGATGCCCGGGCCGATCAAGAAGCTCGCCGACAAGTTCCTGTCCAATCCGAAGACGATCGAAGTCGCCAGGCCCGCCACGGCCAATGCTTCTATCGACCAGCGCGTGCTCAAGGTCGATTCGCGCAAGAAGCGCCAGGTTCTGACCGATCGCATCGCCGCGAACGATGTCCGCACTGCCATCGTCTTCTGCAACCGCAAGACGACCGTGCGCGAGCTGGCGCAAAGTCTGAAACGCGCGGGCCTCCGCGCCGGTGAGATCCATGGCGACATGGAGCAGGCCGAGCGGATCCGCGAGCTCGACCGCTTCAAGGAAGGCGAGATCAACATCCTCGTCGCCTCGGACGTTGCCGCGCGCGGTATCGACGTCAAGGATGTCAGCCACGTCTTCAACTATGATGTGCCCTGGCAGCCCGACGACTACATCCACCGCATCGGACGCACCGGCCGCGCCGGCCGCACCGGAGTCGCGATCACCCTCGCCACCTCCGCCGACGGCGAGGCCATTCAGGCGATCGAGAAGATGATCGGCGGCAAGCTTGCCGAGATGGAAGCCCTGCCCGGCCACCAGCCGGCGAGCCCTCCGGAAGCCGCCGACGGCGAGAGCGAGAACGAAGAACGGCCACGTCGCGGCCGCGGTCGCGGACGCGCCAAAGCCGAAGAGGCGGACGCGGCGGAGGCCGAAAAGCCGCGGCGCCGCGGTCGCGGCGCCCGTGCCGAGGCGACGGAGTCGGCGGAAACGCCGCGCGCGCGCTCAGCCCCGGCTGCCGAGCCCGAGGAAGCCGAGGCGCGCCCGCCTCAGTCCGAAGAACCGGTCCAGCCGCGCGCCCGCCGGCCCGAACGCGAAGCAGAGCGGCCACGCCGCGACGAGCGCTCGGACCGCAGGCCGCGCCGGGAGGACAATCGGCGCGACGCCGACGAAGGCCCGGACGAAGGCTGGAACGGGCCGATCCCCGACTTCCTCGCGCACGGCTTCGGCTACTAGAGCTCTAGCCGTCTTCTGCTGGGGCCAAAGCGTTCAGCAGCGCCGCCACCGCCGTGAGACGCGACTCGTCGGCTTCGGTCGGTGTGCGGAGCAGAAGACGGCCTTCCTTTTTCTCGAGGCCGGCGGCCTTGGCGTCGCCGGCGAAGCCGCGCCGCGGAGTGAGCGCGATCGCGGCCGGCCCGGCGTCGACACGCTCTATGCTTGCGTCCCGGGCGAGGCGCCGAAGTTCGACGATCGACAGCAAGCGCGCGGCGTCTTCGGGTAAGGTTCCAAAGCGATCTTCGAGTTCCTCCGCGAGCGCGCGGACTTCGTCGGCCGAGCCAAGCCGTGCGATCCGCATGTAGAGGTTGATGCGGACGTCCTCTTCCGGGATCCACGCCTCGGGCAGCCGCCCCGACAGGCCGACGCTGAGCTCCGGCAAATAGGCATCGACCGCCTCGCCCCGGGCGCTGCGCACCGCCTGTTCCAGCAAATGCTGGTAGAGACCGGTGCCGATCAGCTTCATATGTCCGGCCTGCTCCTCGCCGAGCAATTCGCCGGCGCCGCGCAGATCGAGATCCCGTGCGCTGATCGCGAAGCCGGCACCGAGCTGGTCGAGCGCTTCCATCGTCCGCAGGCGCTTGAGAGTGGCGGGCTGGATTTCCGCCTCGGCATCGGTGATCAGCACGAAATGGCCGCGGGCGCGGCCACGGCCGACCCGGCCGCGCAATTGATGGAGTTGGGCGAGACCGAACATGTCGGCCCGCCACACCAGCATGGTGTTGGCACGGGGTATGTCGAGCCCGGCTTCGATGATGTTGGTGGCGAGCAGGACGTCGCCGTCGCCCGCGGCGAAGCGCACCATCTCCTCGTCGATCTCGGCGGCCGGCATCTTGCCGTGCGCACGGCGCACGGACAGGCTTGGGGCGAGCTCCGTCAGCCTGGTGGCCATCGCCTCCATATCTTCGATCCGCGGAACGACGACGAAGCTCTGGCCGCCGCGCCTCTTCTCCCGCATCAGCGCGCCGCGGAAGGCGTCGGCCGTGAAGGCGGCGACTTCGGTTCGCGTCGCCAGCCGCCGCGCCGGAGGCGTGGTGATCAGGGATAGATCCTGAAGGCCGACGAGCGCCGACTGCAGCGTTCTGGGGATCGGTGTGGCCGTCAGGGTCAGCACGTGCCCCTGATCGGCGAGCGCGCGAAGCTTGGCCTTGTCGGCGGCCCCGAAGCGCTGCTCCTCGTCGATGACGACCAGACCGAGATCCTTGAACGTGACGGTCTTGCCGGCAACCATCTTCGTTCCGACGACGATCCTGATCGAGCCATCGGCGAGGCCCTTCTTCACCGCTCTGGCCTCGGCGGCCGACGACAGGCGGGAGAGACCCGCGACCTCGATGCCGACGGCGGCGAAACGGCGGCGGAAACTCTCGACATGCTGACGGACGAGGACGGTGGTCGGCGCGACGATCGCGACCTGCTTGCCGGCCAGAGCGGCAATCGCAGCAGCCCGCAATGCCACTTCGGTCTTGCCGTAGCCGACGTCCCCGACCACCAGCCGATCCATCGGCTTGCCCGACGCGAGATCCGCCTTGACGGCCTCGATCGCGGCAAGCTGGTCGGCGGTCTCGCTGAACGGAAAACCGGCCGAGAAGCGCTCATAATCCGCGGTCGGAGGGTCGAGCGTCACGGCGGATTTGGACTGACGTTCGGCGGCGATCGCGATCAACTGCCTTGCGGTGGCGGCAATCGTCGCCTCGATGTCGCCGCGGCGCTTTTCCCAGCTCGTCCCGTCCAGACGATCCGGCGTGACCGCGTCGGCGTCGGCCCCGTAGCGCCACATCTTGGCGCCGTCCTCGACCGCGACCAGCCGGATCGACCCTCCGGCATATTCGAGGCGGAAGGCGTCGCTCGGCAGGTCGGAAGTAGTGATCGTCTCGATCCCCCGCAGGATGCCGAGGCCGTGATCCTCGTGAATGACGGCGTCGCCGACGTGGAATTCGGCACTTTCCTGAAGCAGGGGGTTGGCCGCGGCGCTGCCGCTCGCGGTCGCGGCACGGCTGCCGAGAAGATCGGACGCGGCGATCACCGTCAGCCCCGGCTCGGTCCACCCCCGGTCGAGGCTGCCGACCGCGGCGAGCAAGGATCCCGGCGGCGCCGCGCGCAGATCGCGCCACGAGGCAATCGGCGTCGGCGCCTCATCCATGTCGCGGGCGATCCGGCGGGACAGAAAGCGGATGTCGCGGTCCGAACCGACCAGCAACATCGTTGCTGCATCGGCACGGGCGCGTCGAACCGCGGACAGAAAGCCGCGCTCCGGCCGCTTCTGCTCGACAAAGCGGGTTCCGGGCTGCTCGCTGCCGGCCGTGAGATCGATCCGCTTCCGTCCGACCAGCGCCTTCTGCCAATCGCCGCGTTCGATCAACGACAATCGTGCCGCCGCTCCGCCCTCGCGGGCCAGATCGAGCATCAGGTCGCGACGTTCCCGCGCGTCGGGATCGACCGCGGCGGCTGCGCCGGAGAGGTGATCGAAGATAGTCACCGCGTCCTCGCCCGGCATCGGCTCTACGGCTGGACGGAGCACGAGTTGCTCCACCGGCGCATCCCGCCCGAGCTGGCTCACCGGATCGTAGCAATCGATCTCGTCGACTTCGGACTCGCTGAGATGGACCCGGATCGGCTCCTCGCAATTCGCAGGAAAGATGTCGACCGTACCGCCGCGCACCGCATATTCGCCCGGCTCGTCGACCCGGTCGTCGCTGAAATAGCCGAGGGCCTCAAGACGCTCGGCGAGCGCCTCTCCATCCAGCCGGTCGCCGACGCCGATCGTCAGAGCTTCGGTATCGAACGCTTCCGGCGGCGGCAGGCGATGTGCGGCCGCCGCCGCGTCGGTGACGAGCAGAGTGCGCGCATCGCCCCGCGTCCTGAGCGCTGCAAGCGCCGCCACCCGGCGACCGGCAACGCTTGGCGACGAGCCCTCCCCCGGCAGCCCGTCCGGGGCCGGCAGCCAGATCACCAACGCATCGAGGAGCGAAGCGCAAGCGCGGGCGACCGCCTCCGCACGCTGTTCGTGGGACAGAATGGCGATCACGTCGCCATTCTCGACCGCGTCGCAGAGCCGCGCCACCGTCGGCCCCAAGGCGGCATGCGTTGCGGCCACGCGCTCGTCTTCGGTGGCGACGACGTCTTCCGACGCCACCGTGGGCGTAGCCTGGAACATGCAGAAACTACCTCAAGAAACCCGTTGCCTGCCAACGCCGGCGAGGAGCGGGCGTTCCTTGAAGAAGATCAGTGCTCCAGCAACTTGCGCGTCTTGGCGGCGTAGCTTTCCATTTGTGCCGATCCGGGTTCGCCGGCGTAGCTCCACCAGCCGAGCTGAAAAGCGAGATAGCAGGGGATCAGACACTCGATCAGATCGCGCGGCCGGCCGGGCATGACCGCCTCGGCGAGAGACGCGACTTGATTCGCGCTGAGATCGAATTCCACTGCGGCCCCGGCAATGTCCCAGGCGATGTCCTGACAGCCGACCAGATCGTGGGCCTGGGCATGATCAATCGCATCGGTCTTGAGGATCGTGCCGCCGGCGTCGAGCCACTCCCAACGGTGCAGGCGGGAATCGGTATGAATGGGGCGGACTGCCTGTTGCAGGGCGGCGATCCGATCGCCGTTCCAGGGATCGAGCAGGCGCGCGCCCTGCCCGCCGATCCCTTGCGAGAGATTGTAGCGCGCCATGTCGACCAGCTGTGCGAGCGGGGCGCCGGCGGCGCCGGCCGGCAGCGCCTTGGCACGGAAGGCGAGATAGGGCGCAAGGAAGGCGAGCGGCGGCTTCGCGGGCTGCCGCCCATCGACCCAGCGTTCGAGCAGAAAACCGTGCCGCAAAGCCAGCGGCACCGGCACCAACCCGGCCCGGAAAAGGCTTTGAGCACGGCCGAGCTTCTCCGCCGCGATCGCGTCCAGGCCGACGAATTTGAGCCGAAAAGACCCGCCTTCCGCCTCCAGCAGATATTTGCGAGCCTCCCGTCCGGGATCGGCGGGCGCATCCGGCCAGGGCGATCTGGCGCGCCATCGGCCGCCGGAGAGGTCCTGGAGCGGTGCCGAGACGGGACCGGTCAGATCCTCGAACCAGCCGGCGAGCGGGACCGGGCCGTCGCGCACGACGTCGTCGAACGTCGCGACCAGCCGCGGACGCGCATTCCAGCGGCCGCGATGATCCTCTCGCGCTTGCGGGCCGAGATCGCCGCCGTGGCTCGGCATGAACAGGATCCGATCGGGCGCAACCCCCTGTTCTTCAAGCCAATCGGCGGTGCCGCCGAACGAACTGCCCGAAAGACCGGGGCCCTCGTCGACGATGACGAAGGACGAGTCGAGGCTTCCGGCAATGCGTTGGTTCAGCCTGTCGCCGGCCGCGATGCGGCGGTCGAAATGGCCGCCACCGGGCCGCACGGTGACCACCTGCCGCGCCTTTGCCGTGCCTGCGACAAGCGCAGCGAGGCCGCCGCCGATGCTCCTGAGACCGATCAGGAACGCGTCGGGGGGAAGAGACGCGGCGGCCGTGACATAGAGCTCCGGGTAAACGGCGTAGAAGGCGTAACCTTCGCAGCGGCGGATGTTCAGCAGCCGCTCGTCGGCCGCGCGAAGCGGCGCGAGGGCGCCTGTGTCGGGCGCCTCCTGATCGGCAAGCCGGCTGTTCCACGAGCGCGCGATCGACTCCGACGTGGCGATCAGCGCCGCCAGGATCGAATCCTGCGCGGCCGAAGGCTGATCGACGCCAAGAGCGGCGAACTCAGCGTCGGCGACGCCCTGCAGCAGATCCGACAACAACAGGAACAAGCCGACGCAGCGGCCGTGCCAGTCGAGACCGGGCGCGGCCGCGGCAAGCGCCGCCTGCGCCGCGTCCACGTCGGCCAGCAGAGCCAGGAGGGTGACCTCCCGCTCCTGATCCCCGTAAACCCACATGGCTCAGCCGATCGTATCTGCGCGCTGGGTCACGCAGCCCGCTCTCGGGTCAACCGATCCATCCGGGCCGGGGCCGCGCTCAGAGTTCCCAGCCGGCGCGATATTGCCGATCGAGGAAGGCATTGGCCTCGGCCGAATTGGTCACCCGGCCGGCCGCGCCGTCATATTCGATCGGCTGTTCGGCGCGCAGCGCAACGACGCCGAGCAGCATCGTCTCGTTGAGCAGGCCCGCTTCCGCGAACGGATTGGAGATCTTCTCCTCGCCGCGGATCGCGCGGATCCAGTTCATCTCGTGGCCACCCATGCCTTCGCGGATACGGGGCAGCGACTGCGGAATGGCGGCGGCGCGCTCTTCGAGCCCCTCGCCGATCAAGGTCGGATTGGAGCCGTAGGTTTCGTGCATCAGCATGCCGCGCTCGCCGACGAACAGGACGCCGCCGCCCGGATCCATGCTCTTGCCGGCCGGGAGGCCGAGCGGCGTCGGCGGCATCAGGCCGCCGTCATACCAGGTGATGTGCACCGGACCCGCCTTGGCCTTGCCGAATTCGTAATGGGTTACGCTGGCGAGCGGATAGGAGGTGATTTCCGCCGGCGGCTTGCCGTCCCAGGCGTTGGTGTCTCCGCCCCAACGGCTGTGGCGGGTCTCGATTCGGGTCGGCAGCCCGGTCTCCAGCGCCCAGACCGGGAAATCGAGCAGGTGGGCACCCATGTCGCCGAGCGCGCCGACGCCGAACGGCTGCCATCCCCGCCAATTGAAATGCGCGTAATCGGGGTGGTAGCCCCAATCGACGTTGGCCGGGCCGACCCAGAGATCCCAGTCGAGGCTGGCCGGGGGCTCGACCGCGGCGGGACGTGCCTCGCCCTGCGGCCAGACCGGACGATTGGTCCAGACGTGCACTTCGCGCACGGCGCCGAGCAGGCCGCCGCGGACGAGTTCGACCACCCGGCGGCCGTCGTCACCCGAATGGCCCTGATTGCCCATCTGAGTGACGAGCTTGGGATTCTTGGCGGCCAGATCGAGCAGCATGCGGCCTTCGCGAACGCTGTAGGTCAGCGGCTTCTGAACATAGACGTGGAGGCCCCGCTCCATCGCCGCTCTGGCGGCGAGCGCGTGATGGTGATCTGGGGTGGCGATCAGCACCGCATCGATGTCCTTGCGGCGATCGAGCATGCGGCGATAGTCGGCAAACTTCGCGGCCTTGTCGTAGGCGGCCTTGAGCGCGACCCGCTCCGGCGCGACGACACCGTTGCTGCCGGGCCGGAACGATTCGGCGACATGTTCGAAATCGACATCGGCGAGCGCGACGATATTCTGGCTGGTGAGCTTCGACATGTTGCTCGCGCCCATGCCGCCGGCGCCGATCACCGCCACATTCACCTTGTCGCTCGGCGCGATCTTGCGAGTCGCGGCGAATGCGCCGCCCGGTAGGGCGGCAAGCCCAGCCGCCGCCGCGGAGCCGGCGATGAAGCTGCGCCTTGTCGTCGCCTGCGCTCCGCGATGATCGTTGCCGTCCATAAAGCCACTCCCTTTATCGGTTTGCGCTCATGTGGCCGAGCGACACCCTTGAGAGCAAGTCTGTACTGACAGCGTCGGACAATGTTACGAGCCCCCCATGATGATTGCAGCTGCACTCGCCCTGCTCGCGCAGGCCCCCGCCTCGGCGCCCGCCGCCGATCCCGCCAAGCCCCGCCCGGAGGATACCGAGCAGTGGAAGCCGGTGCCGAAGCTGGTCCAGCCCGGCCCGGCCGTCGAAATCGCACCGCCGTCGGATGCGATCGTGCTGCTCGGCAATGCCGGCCTTGGCGAATGGGTGTCGGTCAAGGACGGCGCACCGGCCCAGTGGCAGTTCGACAAGGGCGTGATGACGGTCAAGAAAGGCACCGGCAACATCCAGACCAAGCGCAGCTTCAACAATTACCAGCTTCACCTCGAATGGCGGATCCCCGCCGGGATCAGCGGGTCCGGCCAGGCGCGCGGCAATAGCGGCCTGTTCGTTGCGTCCACGGGCGGCGGCGACGCCGGCTACGAACTCCAGATCCTCGACAGCTATCAGAACGAGACCTACGTCAACGGCCAGGCCGGCAGCATCTACAAGCAGTTCCCGCCGCTCGCCAACGCGATGCGCAAGCCCGGCGAGTGGCAGAGCTACGACGTCGTCTGGACCGCGCCGACCTTCAGCAGCGACGGCGCCCTGAAGAGCCCGGCCCGCATCACCGTGTTCCACAACGGCGTGCTGATCCAGGACAATACCGCCCTGCGCGGCGAGACGACCTATGTGGGCCAGCCGCAGTACAAGGCGCACGGCCCGTCTCCGATCAAGCTGCAGGACCATGGCGATCCGAGCCAGCCGATCAGCTTCCGCAACATCTGGATCCGCGAGCTCTGAAGCGGATCGTCCTTCCCGTAGTGGCGGCGGCTCTTGCGGCCGCCGCACCGGCCGCCGACCGCCCGGCGGGCGGATGGCGGCCGCTCTTCGATGGCAAGTCGCTTGACGGCTGGACGCCCAAGATCACCGGCCAGGCGCTGGGTGCCGACCCGCTCGGCACGTTCATCGTCGACCGCGGCACAATCCGGGTTTCCTACGCACATTATGGCAAGTTCGCCGGGCGTTTCGGCCATCTCGCCTACCGCCTGCCGCAATCCGCCTACCGGCTGCGCTTCGAATATCGTTTCGACGGCACCTACCTGCCCGACGTCGAGGCCTGGCAGCACAGCAACAGCGGCATCATGTTTCACGGCCAGGCGCCGGAAACGATCACCCGCGACCAGCAATTTCCGGTCAGCCTGGAGTTCCAGCTGAATGGGGCCGATGGCCGGGAACCCCGCCCGACCGGCAATCTGTGCACCCCGGGCACCAATGTCGTGATCGGCGGCAAGCTCGAGACCGAGCATTGCATTCGCTCGCGCGCAAGGACCTTTCCGAACGGGCGCTGGATCAAGGCGGAACTGGAGGTCACTCCGGACGGCCGGATCACCCACCGGATCGAGGGCGTTCCGGTGCTCACTTACTCCGCCGCGCAGCTCGACCCCGCCGATGCCGAGGCACGACCCTTGATCGATCGTGCCGGCGGCACGCTCGCGATCTCGGGCGGCTATCTCTACCTGCAAAGCGAAGGTCATCCCGTCGCGTTCAGGAAGATCGAACTGCTTCCTCTGAACTGACGCGCTCGGCCGCCGTCTCTTCCGCCATCTTGCGCCGCCACTGCCGGCGCAGGACCGCGGCGCGGCCGGGATAACGTTCCTCCAGAAACGCCGCCGCGACGATGCGATCGCTTCGAAAGGTACGGAAATCCTCGCGCGTTTCGCACCAGCCCACCACCACCCGGGCATGGTGAAGATAGCCGATCGCGATCGGGCGAATGGTCCGCCGGGTGACCGCCCCTTCCGCATCGCGATAGTCGAGCGCGATCTTGCGCTGGTCCCGGATGGCGCCGCGGGTCGCCGCCATGTCGATGCAATCCTCCGGCATACCGAAGCCCGGCGGCGTCGCCGAGACCGGCTCCAGCACGAACGAACGGAGGTGGGCGGGAACCGTGGCGGCGATCTTGGCGACAAGATCGTCGGCGGCGCGCGCGAGCAAAGGATCGCCGTGCCGCGCCACCCATTGCGCGCCGAGCACCGCCGCCTCGATCTCGTCGGGCGTCAGCATCAGCGGCGGCATGTCGAAAGCGCCGTCGAGAACGTATCCGACTCCCGCCTCACCGCGGATGGGCGTGCGCTGCCCGATCAAGGCGGCGATGTCGCGGTAGACGCTCCGGCGCGAGACCTCGAGCTCGACGGCGATCGCTTCGGCGGTCACCGGCTGGCGGCTCCGCCGCAGGATCTGCACGATCTGGAACAGCCTGTCGGCCCGACGCATCCCCGATTCCCCCTGCCCTCGAGTCAGCAGGGTGACAGCAAGCTGCCGTTCTTTCAATCCGGGCGAACCTTGCCCAGCGGTGAGCGCGCGGGTTCACGTGCTTGGCCTGGAAGTCGGAAGCTTGAGCTCTGGCCAACGTCCTGGCTCTGCCCGGAGCAGCTCCCGCCGTCAGGGCGGAGGAAGGACGGGTGGGTGGCGACCGTGTCTTCAGCAAGTGAAGGGGCACCGGCTCGCCCCCCGTGGTTGAGGCGAGCAGGCTCGTTGACGCTGCAGAACGGCCGCCACCCCGAACATTAATCCGTTTCGGATGTAAGTCGAGCGTGGTCTCGCGGATGTTCGTCCCACTGCGGGATTAGAGGCGCAGCGTGACGGCAGTGTTTCTCGGCAAGCCCATCTTTGAGCATCCCGGCCGCCCTTCCCGCTTTCCAGCGCGCCGTCAGTCTTCCAGATCGAGGAAGGCGACCACGTCATTGTCCGTGGCGAGCCACAGCCCTGCCTGGACTGCCTCGGGCTGTTGGCGCGCAACCGCCAGTGCCTCGCTCAACGGACCGTAGAACAGGGTCTGGGCGATGGGATCGCCTTCATCCAGATAATAGAGGCGGACGCCAGCTTGGTCCGAGACGGTGCGCATCGTCCGGCCATGCCGCTCCGGCACGGCAGGGGCAAGCCGGATGCGGAAGCGCGGCGCGGGATCTCCGATTCGAGCCTATCCTGCCAACTTGCTGCGGATCAGGCGGAGCGCGTCGCCGACGCAGGCGCAGCGCTCCCCTTCCTCCTCGCCGATCGGAACGCCAAGATCGTTCTCGATCAGCATGGTGAGCTCGATCACGTCGAGCGAATCGGCGCCGAGATCGTCACCGAATCGGGCCGTGTCTCCGGCGCGCTCCGGCGCAACGCCGAAATGGGCGGCGATCAATGTCCGAACGGCCTCCTCGTCCAGGGTCATGCCGGCAGGCTGACGCCGCGCGGATCGCCCTCGGCACCGAACACGCGATCGAGGTAGAGATCGGCGAGCTGATAATGGAGCCGGACCTGCCGCTCGCCCGCGGCGGCCTGGGCGCAGGCAATTTCCTGCTCCGCCCGCCGATAAAAATAATCGCGATCCTCGTCGGCCATGAGACGCTCCCTGCCGTCAGCACATTCCCGGCGGGCGCAGGACCCGCGGCGACTCTGCTGCAGCGCAACAAAACTGCGCCGGAATGCCGCCGCAGGTCAATTGCCGGAGGTGGTGAAATCTTCGCGCCTGTTCGCGCCCCTGCCCGCGGGTGCTTGAACGTCACAAGGCAGCGCGTGGCCCGGCGCAAGCGTCCCGTTCAGGCCGGGACGGCGTCTAGGGCGGCAAGATCTTTCACGAAATATCGGTCGGCGAGATATTTGCGCTGGTAGCTGCGCACGTCCAGGTGAACCCAGGTCGGCGCGATATCGGCCGGCTCGAGCGACTTTCGATCGGGGGCGCTCCAGCCGATCTGGGCGTGCGCCTGCTCGACGAGGATGCCGCGCAGGCTGTTGCAGCGGGTCCGGTCGGTTCCGCCGCTGCCGATGATGTCGATGTCGATCGCCTTGCCGTGGTGGTTGGTGCTGGTGCGCTGGTGATTGGCATTGTCGATCGCGCATCGATAGGCGGAGTTGATCGTCAGCGTCCAGCCGCGGGCGCGGGCATGGAGTTGCGCGGCGCGATAGGTCCAGAGCAGCATCCGGTGGATGCCGGGATATTCGTAAAGGTGGTAGACTTCGAGCCGTTCCGGACGGCGATATTCATCCTTGAACTTGCCTCGCCCAAAGCCCGGGCAAACGCCGCATGGACAGCGCAGCAGCTTGAAATCGACCGGATTCGCCTTGGCGAAATCGGCGATCGCCGCCATCGTCTCGGCGTCGGCACGACCGTGCGGCGCCGCCATGCGCATGAACAGCCGCTGGAACGCGGTCACCTGCATCTCCGTGCCGGGTCCGTAATCGCCGTCGGGGATGGTGCCGCGAAAGCCGGCGAGCCGCATCTGCAGTTCGACCACGGCCGCCCCGTTGTCGCCGCGCTTGAGCGCTGGGAGGATCGTCTCTCCGCTCACGCTTCGCCCTCCATCGGATCGATCTTGTCCGTCCAGCCGACCTCCGGATCGTCCGCCTCTCGACGATACGGCGCACGCGGGCCGACGGACTGAGCCGGTGCGGCCTCGGCGGCGCTCGGCGCCGGCGCCGAGGCCGGGCGCACCGGCGGCGGCGCAGGAGCGACGAAGGCGGGTGCCGTCGGTTGCCGATCCTCCGAGGCCTCCTCGGGGCTCTTCTCGTGCGGCTTCACGGTCGAGCGGATCACCATGATCTTGTTGAGCAGATCGAACCAGAAGGGGGCGCCCATCGACACCGCCAGCGCGGTCAGCAGCCAGCCAGGTATCGGACGCCAGGGCGCGTCGGGCGACGCGAGCCAGGCGCCCCAATTCCACTGCATCTGCCACGGCCAGACCAGCCGCCGCGTGTCCCAGCCGATCGGCAGGCCGAGATTGCGCACCCGGCGCTCCGCACAGCTCGTCTGGGCAATGCCGCTCGCGGCGCCCTCCGGCAGCGCGGCCGCGGCCCCGCTCGGCGTCGTCGAGGGACAGCCGAGCATGGCGAGCATCGCCTCGTTGCCGGCCGCGCCTTCGTTCTGGCGCGCCTGCGCGACGACGGCTTCGGCATCCGCGACGATGATCGATCGCAACGCATCGTCGCGATAGAGTGACTTGGCGACATGGAGCGTGTCGATGTTGAGCAGGATCGCGGTGGCGAGACCGAGCGCGAGCAGCACCCACTGCGTTTCCTTGCGGTACCAGCCGGAAACTCGATCCATGCCGCTGTCGAACCAGGCCTGCAGGTTCAGCCGCGCCTGATCGAGATCGCCCTTGGCGTTGTCGAGTGCGATCAGCACCGCCCTGCGAACGTGCGGATCGGGGATGCGCACGAGCGCACCGCTGCGAACCGCATCCAGGGAAAGCTGATGATCGGGGAGATCATGGGCGGGATCGCCGCGCCCGGCGAGATCCATGATGGCCAGCGCGAAATTGCGCGCGGGCACATAAGCGGGAAGATTGTTGCGGAACGGCATCCGCTTCCAGCTGTCCTTGTGCTGCGAATAGCGCCGTGTGAGCCGAGCCGAATCGTAGCTGCCGCGGTAGAGCGAACTGATCAGCGGATGCTCGTAGAGCGCCTTGACCAGGCCTTCGCCACCTTCGTCCTTCAGAAGTTCTCGGATGCCCCGCTCCAGGTGAATGGCGCGGGTCTGCAGCAAGCCTTCGATCGCCTCCCGCGCCGCGGAGAGCAACACGCTGAGGATGAAGAAGAGAAAGACGAGCCCGAGCGCGACCTCGAGCAGCTCCGAACCGAACATTGCCGTCCCCCCTCATGCGCCGCCCCAACGACCCTCAGGAGGTTAACCGCATTCGCCCGTGGTCGAAAGAGCCGCTCACCGGCGACTTGATCCATTTTGGCAGGCAGCCGTGCGGCTCCGGCCGCTTCGCACGGGAGCGATGGAAACGAGAACGAGCGAGAGTCGGATACGCGAAAGATGGTGGCCGCGCGATGAGGCCAGGAGTGCGGCGCGGTCAGGCGGCGCGGCGCGCTGCGCTGCTGCGGAGGGCGAGGCTCGTCGCGGCTTCGAAGGAAACGACATTGCCGGTGAGGGTCCGCGTGGTCGAGGCAGCGGCGGCCGCGGCCTTATAGGCGGCGATCATCTGCGCCTTGGAGCTGTTCGCGCCGAGCGCGCCGACCATCTTGACCGTGCGGCCGGTGGCGGGGCGCAAGCCCGCGGCCGCGCTGGGCCGGGCCAGGGCGGCCACCTCCGGCGAGGGCGTGCGGCGGTGCGGGATCTGGTCGCTGATCTTGCCGGGCTGGGCGGCGATCGCACGTTTGGCAAGCTCGCGGGTCTTTCCTCGACCAAGGCCGAGCGCACGGAGATGCGCGCCACGATCATCGCTCGTCAGCCGGCCGTCCAAGGCAATAATGATCTTGGGTGCGCTGGCGGCCATCGTGTCTCTCCCGATCTGCAATTCGTCGTGGTCCCGTCTTCGGACCGGCCTGCACGGAATGCATGATCTTCGGTCGGAATCACAGATCCGGGAGGTTACGTAAGGGTTCGCGCGTACCGGTCGCGGCCGCGACGGCGGCCCCCGCTTTGAGGGGGCTGTTCTTCCCTATAGGACGGAACGGACGCGCGGTCACGAGCCGAGCGGGAATTCCAGGCGCCCTTCGAGGCCGGTATGCTGCCAGACGAAGCCGGCGCGGCCATCGAGCTGACGCTTGATCGTGGTCTCGATCAGCATGGATCCAAAACTCGGCACCGGATCCGGCGCCGGCGCGGGCCCACCGACTTCCTGCCAATCGACAACCAACCGGCCATCGTCGTGGGTCTGCCACCGTACCGAGACACTGCCGGACTCCGCGGAGAGCGCGCCATGCTTGAGCGCATTGGAGAACATCTCGTGCAGCACCAGCATCAGCGGCTGCACCTGCTCGGCAGCTAGCGCAACGTCCGGCCCGTCGAGCGATATTCGCGACCGTCCGAACGGCTCGGCGCCGCTGGTGATCACGCGCTGCAGCGGCACCTCGCGCCAATTGCCGGCGGCGAGGATCGAATGCGCGCGCGCCAGCGCTTCGACCCGCCCCTGAACCGATTCCGCGTAGGTTCGTGGATCCTCGGCGGAGGTGAGCCGGACGATCCCCTGAACCAAGGCGAGCGCATTCTTGGCGCGGTGATCGACCTCCTTGAGCAGGCGGTGCTCCTCGGCCTTGAGGTGGTTTGCTTCCTTGCGCTGGGTAACGTCCTTGCATGAGCCGAAGAGGTAGAGCAGCCGGCCATCATCGTCGTGGACGGGGCTGATGAACAGCTCGTTCCAGAAAGTGCTGCCGTCCTTCCGGTAGTTGAGCAGTTCGACGGTAAGTTCGCGCTCCGCCGCGAGTGCCTCCCGGATCGTGCGTACGGCATCCGCATTGGTCGCGGGGCCCTGCAGGAAACGACAATTGCGGCCAACGACCTCTTCCGGCGAATAGCCGGTCAGATCCAGAAAAGACTGGTTTGCCAGAACGATCGGATTGTCGGGCTGCTCGGGGTCGGTCACCACCATCGGCATGCGGGTGCGCTTGAACGCAACGAAGGCCAGTTCCTTGCCGTCGACAAGGCCCTGCGGGGAGGCTGCGTCCGGAAATTCGGCTGGAAATCTGGTCTGCTTTTCCACTCTGGTCGACAAATTCAGCTCCAGCACCTTAACTTATGTGGGGGCTGAACGCAGCGAAGGCGGAGCGTATCCCATCTGCTGGACACAGTCTTTTCGGCTGCGCGCTCAAGAGGATGGCGCCCGCCCGCAGGGGGTACGGGCGAGCGCCCGGCGTGACCTGGCAGGTCAGCCGATCATCAACTCCGCATTGGGCAGGATCGGCTGCAACGCCGATGCGCCGAAATCGACGAGCCCCTGGATCTCGACATCATCCTCCGTACCGCCATCGAGGAGGTCGAACCCTGGCCCGCCCAGAAGGACATCCTCGCCCGCACCGCCGAACAGAAGGTCGTTGCCGGCACCACCGATCAGGACATCGCTGCCGGTGCCGCCGTCGAGCGTGAGCAGAATGCCATTGGCGGCGAGGCCGGAGGCATCGACGACATCGTCCCCGCCGAGACCGTTGACGATCAGCCGATCCAATCCCGCTTCGAAGCCGGTGATGTTCACCTGTGTCGACAGGCCGAGCACGTTGACGCCGCCGGCATCACCGAACACCAGCACGACATCGTCGCCGACGGTGGCGTTGATCACCACGGTATCCGCAGCGCCGTCGCCGCCGAGGCCGCCGGAACCGGCCAGGTTGACGTTGATTTCGGCCAGATCGGTTCCACTCATGTCGTTGATCGTGACCGTGTCGGCACCGCCCAGCGCGGCGACGTCGATCGCTTCGACGCCGTCGAGGTCCATGACGATGTTGGCGACATTACGGGTGAAGCGCACGCGCCCGCCATTGGCCGAGACATCCATCAGCTCGGCGATGTTGGCGCCGTTCATCAGGAAGGTATCGAAGCCGTCCTGCCCCTCGATCACGTCGTTGCCGTCGCCCGGATCCCAGCGCGCGCCGTCGTCGCCCGCGCCGAGGAACATCACGTCGCTGCCTTGCTGGCCGTCGAGGAAATCGTCGCCTTCGCCGCCGAGCAGGATGTCGGCGCCATTCGAGCCCAGGATGGTGTCGTTGCCGGTGCCGCCGTCTACCGTGAGCTTGGTCAGCACGGCAAGATTGCCGGTTGCGGAGAAGCTGTCATTGCCACCGTTCATGTTGACCACCAGATTCTCGGTCGTGCCGATGTCGAGCGAGAACGGCGCCGGATCGAGCCGGTCGAAGCGCACCCGGTTGCCGTTGGCGGTGGCCGTGAAGACCTCGGCGCCGTTGTTGCCGTTCATTTCCGCGGTGTCGATGCCGGCGCCCCCCTCCATCAGATCGGTGCCCTCGCCCGGATTCCAGATCATGCGGTCGTTGCCGGCTTCGCCGAACATCTGATCGTCGCCGGTGCCGCCGATCAAGGTGTCGTTGTCGGCGCCGCCGAACAGCAGGTCGTTGCCGCCCTTGCCCAGTAGGGTGTCGTTGCCGGCCTGGCCGAACAGCAGATCGGTGCCCGAGCCCGAGGTCAGGACGTCGTTGCCGGCGCCGCCGAAGAGATTTGCGGCGGGCAGCGCGCCGTTGCGCTCGTCGAGGCTGAGGACGTCGTTGCCGCCGAGCCCGAACATCTGGATCAGCCGCGTATTGGCGACCGTGGGCACGCCGCCGACGACCGGGATCGCACCGCCGTTGATGATCACCGCGCCGCCCGCGTTGCGGCCGACCACGACATTGTTGTCGAGCCCGTCCGCGGTGGTGCTCAGCACCCCGGTCGCCGGGATGAACGTGGCGGCGACGGATGCGATGGTGAAGTCTTGCGGGTCGTCATCCTTCCTGAGCTGCAGCTTCGCCTGGTTGTGCACGATGTCGTTCTTCATGGCCTTGCCTTCCCTGATCTCGCTGAGCCGGCGAATGCGAGGTGCCGGCGGGAGGCCGCGCTAGCCTGCATGCGTGTGAGGAAACGTGGAATTGGGCGTGGTTTTGCGCCCGGGCGAGCGTTGAAATGCGGATCGAACGGCACCGGATTGCCGCCGGTATCAACAGCAAATAGGTATGCGCACGCCGCGGCCCTGCCGGGCGGAGGAGTGCAAGGTTCGATGACCAAGGGTGTGAATCGCCGGGGCGTCCTGCTCGCCGGCAGCGGCGGCGCCTTCGGGCTGTTCTCCTGGGCCGCAATGGCCGGTGCCGCGCCGCGCAAGAAGACGGAACTCAAACTCGATCGCCTTCCCGGCGCGCGGCCGCGCAACATCCTGGTCGTGCTGACCGACGATCACCGCTACGACGCCATGGGCTTCATGCGTGCGCAGAGCTTCGGCGAGACGCCCACGCTCGATCGTCTCGCGCGCGAAGGCGTTCACTTCCGAAACGCGTTCGTGACCACCGCTTTGTGTTCGCCCTCGCGGGCCTCGATCTTCACCGGACTCTACGCGCACCAGCACAAGGTGGTGGACAACAATCATCCGATCCCGCCGGGCCTCGTCTTCTTCCCGCAGCATCTTCAGGCCGCAGGCTACGACACCGCCTTCATCGGCAAATGGCATATGGGCGACGAAGGCGATCAGCCGCAGCCCGGCTTCGCCCATTGGGTCAGCTTCAAGGGCCAGGGCACTTATCTGCCGAGCGAGGACGGCCTCAACGTCGACGGCAAGAGAGTGCCGCAAAAGGGCTATATCACCGACGAGCTCACCGATTATGCGATCGACTGGCTCGGCAAGCGCGAGCGCAGCAAGCCCTGGTTCCTGCACCTCGCCCACAAGGCGGTCCATTCGGAATTCATCCCTGCCGAGCGGCACAAGGGGCGCTACGACAAGGAGACCTACCGCCACCCACCGACGATGGCGGCGGGCGCCGAAGGCCGGCCGGCCTGGGTCGAGAACCAGCGCAACAGCTGGCACGGGGTCGGTTTCCCCTATCACGGTACGCTCGACGTCGGCGAATATTACAAGCGCTATATGGAAACCCTGCTCGCCGTCGACGAAGGCTTGGCCCGGATCATGGATCTGCTGGAGCAACGCGGCGAGCTCGACGACACCTTGATCCTCTACATGGGCGACAACGGCTTCATGTTCGGCGAGCATGGACTGATCGACAAGCGCACCGCCTATGAGGAATCGATGCGGATCCCAATGCTGGCACGCTGCCCGTCGCTCTTCGGGGCAGGCAGCCGGGCGGTGGAGCAGGTGGTCGCCAACATCGACGTCGCCCCAACCCTGCTCGCCGCCGCCGGCCTCGCCGCGCCGAAGCAGATGGCCGGGGCCAACGCGCTGCCGCTCGCCCAGGGCAAGAGCGTGCCGTGGCGCAGCGAATTGCTCTACGAATATTATTGGGAGCGCAATTTCCCGCAGACGCCGACCGTCCACGCGCTGCGCGAGGACAGGTACAAATATATGCACTTCCACGGCATCTGGGACATAGACGAGCTGTACGACCTCGAGGCCGATCCGCACGAGGCCAACAACCTCCTCGCGCGCCCGGGCCACGAAGCGCTCGCCGAACAGATGAGCAAGAAATTGTTCGGCATCCTGGAGCAGACCGGCGGCATGGCAATTCCGCTCAGCGCCGACGCGGGCATCCGCAACGACCTGCGCGATCCCAAGGGCCCGGCGGCAGCGCCCTACCCGCCCCGCTTCTTCCGCGCACCGACGGAGCAATTGAGTGCGCTGGTGCGGAGGTTACGCGAGGGGAGGAGCGCTTGAGCATAGCAGTGGATCCGGAAATCCGGTCGGGCTGAGCTTGTCGAGCCCGTTCTGCTCCTTCTGAACGTTGAAAAGCCTGAACAGGCTCAGGCCGAACGGCTCTAGGCGTAGAAACCCCCCGGATCCCCGACCGGAAGCCGTTGGACTTTGTCGCCGCCCATCATCACGGTCGACGAGGCCGTGCCGCAGCTGTTCTCAAATGCGTCGGAGTTTCGATTCGCGCGGTTAACAGAACCCACGCAACACATTGGCGCGGCCAGGTTGGGAAGAGACCGTTGCAGCAAGGTCACAGCCCGCGAACAATCGTGCGCCGACTGAAACCGTTTCCTGTTAACGTTCTCACTTTCTCGCTCTCCAGCGCTCCCCTCGGCTTGACAGCAACCCGCGAGTTTAGGAGTGAACGTTCACAACGGCTGCGCAAGACAGCGCTGTCAGACAAACAGGGGAGGATCTATGCGCAGCTTCAGGGCTCGCTCGCTTTCGAAATTCGTCATCAGTGCCTCGGCGCTCGCCATCGCCGCGATGCCGGGCATCGCCGCCGCCCAGGACACCAACGCCACGATGGGCGCGCCGGGCGACTCCGAAATCCCCGATCAGGCCGCTGATGCCGCAACGGCCGGCGAGGACGAGATCGTCGTCACCGGCATTCGCGCCAGTTTGCGCGAAGCGGTCGACATCAAGCGCAACGCGCAAGGCGTGGTCGACGCGATCTCGGCGGAAGACATCGGCAAGTTCCCCGACACCAATCTTGCAGAGTCCCTGCAGCGTATCACCGGCGTTTCGATCGACCGCTCGAACGGCGAAGGGTCGTTCGTCACCGTCCGCGGCTTCGGCCCGGAATATAATCTCGTGCTGCTCAACGGCCGTCAGATGCCGACCGCGTCGCTTGGCGACGGCGCCAGCGCGCCGGCCTCGCGCTCGTTCGACTTCGCCAACCTCGCCTCGGAAGGCATCGCCGCCGTCGAAGTCTACAAGACCGGGCGCGCCGCCGTACCCTCGGGCGGGATCGGCTCCAGCATCAACATCCGCACGCCGCGGGCTCTCGATCGTCCCGGCATGCGCGGAAGCATCGCCGTCAAGGGCGTGATGGACACCTCGCGCAACGAGGGCAATCCGATCACCCCCGAAATATCGGGCGTGTTCTCCGACACCTTCGCCGACGATCGCTTCGGCATCGTCTTCTCGGGCGCCTACCAGAAGCGCAAGGCGAGCGTGAACTCGGCCAGCGCCGGCTTCCGCGACGGCTTCGTCGGCAGCGAGAATGATTGGGGCACCCTGCCCCAGCCCGGACAGCCCGGCTCGCAGAACATCACCAACCGTCCCGGCGCGAACGACGTCTACGAAATCCCGCAGAGCGCCGCTTACGATCTCATCGACATCAAGCGCGAGCGGATCAACGGGCAGGTCGCGCTGCAATTCCGGCCGATCCAGTCGATCACGGCAACGGTAGACTACACCTACTCGCGCAACACCGTCGAAGTGCGCGACAGCAGCGTCGGCATCTGGTTCAACTTCGGCGATACGTCGAGCGCATGGACCGACGGCCCCAACGCCGGGCCGATCTTCTACACCGAGCGCTTCGGACCGGGTAAGGACCTGTCGTACAGCGGCGCGCTCACCGCGAACCGTACCGAGAACAAGTCGCTCGGCGGTAACCTGACCTGGGAAGCGCCCGGCAACGTCACGGTGTCGCTCGATGCGCACCATTCGACTGCCGAATCGAAGCCGACGAACAAGTACGGGACCAGCACTTCGGTCGGTAACGCGATCTTCGGCGTGCAGAGCCAGACGATCAATTTCGAGAAGGACCTGCCGGTTCTTTCGGTGACCATGTATCCGGGCATCGATCCGCTGAACGCTGCCCTGATCACGCCGACCGGCAACTCGTTCCGGAACGCCTATTTCAAGGACGAGATCGACCAGGTTCAGCTGAAGGGTCGCTACGAACATGACGGCGACTTCCTCGACAGCATCGACGTCGGCTTCTCCTACGTCGACAACAAGGTGCGCTCCGCCTACGGCTTTATCCAGAACGACACCTGGGGCGGCATCGGCCCGGCGTCGGACATTCCCGATGATCTGTTCGAACTCGTGACGCTGCCCGACAAGTTCGACGGCGTCCCGGGCGCAGGCACGTCCGGGATGATCCCGTCCTTCTACGTGTTCAACTTCGAGCAGATGGCCGATCTTCTCGAGAGCAAGTATCAGGTGTGCAGCGATCCGCAGACCGGCTCCGCGCAGGACGGCACCTGCCTTGCCGACTTCACCGTCGATCGGCGCATCCGCGAGAAGACGATTTCTCCCTACATCCAGTTCAACGCAGGCTTCGATGCGTTCAGCCGCCGGTCGCACATCATCGCCGGCCTTCGCTACGATCAGACCACGGTGGATTCCCGCGCGCTGGTGCCGATTCCGATCGGAACGCGCTGGGTTTCCGCGAACGAGTTCGGCATCATCTATTCGGGTGAGAGCGATTTCACCCGCTTCAAGGGCCATTACAAGAATTGGCTGCCGGCGATCGACTTCGACATCGAGCCGCTTCAGAACGTGAAGCTGCGCGCGTCCTACAGCCACACGATCACCCGCGCGGATTATGCCAGCCTGCAAGGCGGCCGTACCATCGACTCGAACCCGCGCATCGGTGGTGGCACCGGAAGCCAGGGCAATCCCGGCCTGATCCCGTACAAGTCGAAGAATATCGATTTCTCGGCGGAATGGTATTACGGGCGGGAGAGCTACGTCTCCGTCGGGTTCTTCAACAAGAAGGTGAAGAACTTCATCGGCCAGACGCAGATCGACACGCCTGCTTTCGGCCTGCTCAACCCTGCCGACGGCCCCCGCTACCGCGCTGCCACCGCGGCCCTGGGCACCACCGACGCAGTCCAGATCCGCGACTATATCCTACGCAACTATCCGGACTCCTCGGATGTGACCGGCTCGACCGTGATCAACGGGGTCACCTATCTCACCGGCGACATCTTCGGCATCGCCGGGGACGATCCGTTCAACTTCCAGATCAGCCAACCCTTCAACAGCGATCAGACTGCGAAGATTCACGGCTGGGAGTTCGCGGTTCAGCACCAGTTCTGGGATACCGGGTTCGGCGCGATCCTGAACTACACCATCGTCAAGGGCGATGCGAACTATGACAACGAAGTGCATCCGGACATCGGCCAGTTCGCGATCACCGGCCTGAGCGACAGTGCCAACGCCGTCCTGTTCTATGACAAGGGAGGTCTGCAGGCGCGTGTCGCGTACAATTGGCGCGATGAATTCTACGCCGGCGGGACGTTCGACCCGACCTATGTCGAGGCCTATGGCCAGGTCGACGCAAGCGCCAGCTACGAGTTCATCCCGGGGCTGACCGCCTTCGTCGAAGCGATCAACCTGACGGGCGAGCGGCGCCGCGGTCACCGCCGTTCGGACAATTTCGTCACCTTCTCGCAGCCCGGCTACGCCCGCTACTCGGCGGGACTGCGCTTCACCTTCTGATCGTCCATGCACGGGAGGCGTTCCTGATCGAACGCCTTCCGTCCCCAGGGTGGCTTTTCCTGCCTGGCGCGGGCAGATTGCCGGCACAAGGAAACTTCGGACGCCTTCGGTGCACAAGCGAGACACACAAGACCAGCCTTTGCCGAACGAAGCGGCCGTCACGCGCGTCGTGGTCGTGGGCGGCGGGACGGCAGGCTGGCTCGCGGCATGCCTGGTCGCGGCGCGGGCGGAACGGGCCCCAGCCGGTCGGCTCCAGGTCACCCTGATCGAATCCCCCGATGTGCCGACGATCGGGGTCGGCGAAGGCACCTGGCCGACGATGCGTCGAACGCTTCAGCGCATCGGCATCGCCGAGGCCGAATTCCTGCTGTGCTGCGACGCGGCGTTCAAGCAGGGCTCTCGCTTCGACGGCTGGGTCTCGGGCGAACCCGACGACCAGTATTTTCATCCCTTCACGCCGCCGGTCGAGGCCGATCCCGATGCTGTGGTACAGGCTTGGCAGGCGCTGGACGCGCGCAGCTTCGCCGAGACAGTGAGCCCGCAGGCGCGCGCTTGCGGTCTCAATCTTGCACCCCGGCAACGGACCATGGCCGACTTCGCCGGTGCCCTGAATTACGCTTATCACCTCGACGCCGGGAAGCTCGTCGACCTGCTCAGAAGCCACGCGACGCAGCGCCTGGGCGTTCGCCATCTGCGCGACCATGTCGTCTCCGTCGATGCCGCTTCGAACGGCGACATTGCGGGGGTTCGCACGCGATCGACGGGCATTGTGGAAGGCGACCTCTTCCTTGATTGCAGCGGACATTCGGCCCTGCTGCTGGGCGAACATTATGGTGTTCCGTTCGTCGATCGCAGCGACGTGCTGTTCAACGATCGCGCGCTTGCCGTGCAGGTGCCGGTCGCGCCGGAGAGCCCGATCGCATCCCAGACATGCGCGACGGCCCATGCCGCCGGATGGATCTGGGACATCGGCCTGCCCACCCGCCGCGGCGTCGGATGCGTCTATGCGTCGGCGCATGCCAGCGACGATGCGGCGGCAGCAGCCCTCGAAGCCTATCTGCGCAAGACTGCGCCCGATGTCTCGGTCGATCCCGGAGCGTTCCGCCGGCTGAGCTTCCGCTCCGGCCACCGCCAGCGCTTCTGGGAACGGAATTGTCTTGCGATCGGCCTCTCCGCCGGATTTCTCGAGCCGCTCGAGGCTTCGGCGATCGTGCTCATCGAACTCTCGCTCGACGCCTTGCTCGACAACTTCCCGGTGACGCGGGACGTCATGGATATCCACGCGCGCCGGTTCAACGCCCTGTTCCTGTACCGCTGGGATCGCATCGTCGAGTTCCTGAAGCTCCACTATGTGCTGAGCCGGCGTTCGGAGCCTTATTGGCGTGCCCACCGGGATCCGGCCTCGATCCCAGCCCGCCTGTCGGAGCTGTTGCAGATCTGGCGGCACCAGGCGCCGTCGCGTGCCGATCTGCCGATGGCCGACGAGATCTTTCCGGCGGCCAGCTACCAATATGTGCTCTACGGCATGGGATTTCCGGCACCCGCGCATGCACCGGTGAAGGCGGACGCGGCCGGCACCGTGGAGCCGCTGCTGCGCCAGGCGGAACAGCGTGGCCGGGCGCTCTTCGCCAGCCTGCCGACCAATCGTGCCTATCTCGATGCCTTGCGCGCTCAGGCGACTTCCTCCCCTCCTTTGGTGACGACCTGCTGAATGTCCGAACACGCTATCCTCGACACCGCGGCGCACCGCGATCTTAGAATCCGCACCGATCGGAGCCCGGAACTGGGGGATGCCATGATGTGCTGCATCACCGTTCCGGCCGAGTTCCGGCAGGTTCAGAACGAATATGCGATCCTGTTCCGGCTAAACCTGGAGCGGGATGCTTTCACCGCTCTGGCCATGTTCGGCTTCGAGGCGGGCGAAAACCTCTATCTCGAAAATGGACGCTGGGACGCGCGCTACATTCCTCTCGCAGCCGACATCCAGCCGTTCCTGATCGGTGGGGCGATCGACGGGACCGGTCCCCGACAGGTGCATATCGATATGGCAAGCCCGCGCATCGCCGGCGAGGAAGGCATGCGCCTGTTCGACGAATTCGGGCAGCCCACCCCCTATCTTGACGGCATCACCGAGAAATTGGGGGCGCTGGATGAAGGCTATCAGGGATCCGCCGCGTTCCTCGATGCGCTGAAGCGCCACGACCTGCTCGAGCCGATGTCTCTGGAGGTCACTCTCGACAACGGAAGCACGAACCGGCTGGTTGGTTTCCACGTCATCGACGAGGACCGCCTGCGGGCGCTCGATGCGCAGTCCCTGTCCAGGCTTCACGCCGACGGCCATCTGATGCCGATCTTCATGGCAGTCGCGTCGCTTGCCAATCTGGGTGCGCTGGTCGCACGCAAGAACCGGCGCCTGGCCTATGGCTGACGGCGAAGGCGTTCCGTTGGCGATGCTGCCCCCCATCCCGGAGATCACGGTCACCGATGCGGGGGAGCTCGACGCCGCCCTCCGCAGCGCCAGGGCGCCGTTCGTAGTGCGCGGCCTAGTGTCCGACTGGCCGCTCGTCCAGGCTGGCCGCAATTCCGCAAAGGAGGCGCGCAACTATCTGGTGGAGCGGCATCGAGACCTGCCGTTCGTCGTCTCGATCGGCGCTCCCGACGCTGGCGGGCGGATGTTCTACGACGATGCCATGGCGATGAACTTTCGCAGCGTCAGTGCACGGCTGCCGGATGTGTTCGACCGCATCGACCGGGGCGAGCGCAGCAGCGACACGCCGTCACTCTACCTTGCCTCGATCGACATCGGCCAGTTCTTCGATGGGCTGCACGAAGCGAACCACGTCGATCTCGGCGACCGCTCCTGTCTCGCCTCCATCTGGATGGGCACGCCGACGCGGATTGCCGCGCACAACGACTTCCCGGACAATCTCGCCTGTGTCGCCGTCGGACGCCGGCGCTTCACGCTGTTCCCGCCGGATCAGTTCCGCAACCTCTATCTTGGCCCGGTCGACAATACGCCCGCCGGACGCGCCGTCAGCATGGTCGATTTCCATGCCCCCGATTACACGGCGCATCCGCGCTTTCGACAGGCCCTCGAACAGGCGCAAGTGGCCGAGCTCGAAGCCGGCGACGCGCTCTACATTCCCTCGATGTGGTGGCACCATGTCGAAGGGCTCGATCCGTTCAACGTGCTGGTCAATTATTGGTGGCGGGACACGCCCCGCTGGCTGGGCCAGCCGCAGGAGGCGCTCAATCACGCGATGATGGCGATCCGCGAGCTTCCAGCCCACGAAAAGAAGCATTGGCGCGACCTGTTCGACCACTACGTCTTCGACAATGACGAGGCGGTCGTCGCGCACATCCCGCCGGCGGCGCGCTCGGTTCTCGCGCCTCTCACGCCCGAAAGCGCCGGCCGTATCCGCGCCTTCCTGTTGCGAGCCCTCAACCGATGACCATTGCCAGCTCCGCCGAACCCCGACTTCGCCGGATCGTCGTCGCCGGCGGCGGCACCGCCGGCTGGATGGCCGCTGCCGCGATCGCGCGAACCATGGGCCGCGCCGTCGAGCTCACCCTCGTCGAATCCGATGCGATCGGCACGATCGGGGTCGGCGAGTCGACCATCCCGCCGCTCGTCAATTACAACCGGTTGCTCGGCATCAACGAAGCCGAGTTCATGCGGGCCACCCAGGCGACCTTCAAGCTCGGCATCGCCTTCGAAGGCTGGAAGGAAGTCGGGCACAGCTACTTTCACTCCTTCGGGATCACCGGAAAGGATCATTGGTCGGCCGGCTTCCAGCATTTCTGGCTGGCTGGACGCGAACGGGGTCACGACGCGCCCTATGACGAATATTGCCTGGAGCTGAAGGCCGCGATGCAGGGCAAGTTCGCGCACCTGCCCGACAATGCGATGAACTATGCCTACCAACTCGATTCCACGCTCTACGCCAGGTTCCTGCGCGCCATGGCCGAAGCCGACGGCGCGAAGCGGATCGAAGGCAAGATCGCGCGGGTGGAGCTCAATGGCGAGAGCGGCCACGTCGCCGCACTCGTGCTGGAGAATGGCAGCCGGATCGAAGGCGACCTGTTCCTCGATTGCACCGGCTTCAGGGCCCTGCTGATCGAAGACGCTCTGCATGCCGGCCACGACGACTGGACCCATTATCTGCCGTGCGACTCCGCCATCGCGATCCAGACGGAAAGCGTTGGGCCGGCCTTTCCCTACACCAAGGCGATCGCCCACGATGCCGGCTGGCGGTGGCGCATTCCGCTGCAGCATCGGACCGGTAACGGCCTCGTTTATTGCAGCCGCTACCTCGATCGCGATGCAGCGCTGGAGCGGCTGCTCGGGACCGTCGAAGGCCAGACGCTGACCAAACCCAATTTCCTCAAATTCGGCGCCGGTGCACGGCGCCGGCAATGGCATCGCAACGTCGTCGCGATCGGGCTGTCGGGCGGGTTCATGGAGCCGCTGGAATCGACCAGCATCCACCTTATTCAACGCGCGGTGCTGCGGCTGATCCGGATGATGCCGCTGCGCGAGATCAGCGATCGCGATATTGCCGAGTTCAACGAGCAGCAGCATGCCGACATGCTGCAGATCCGGGATTTCCTGATTTTGCACTACAAGGCGACGGAGCGCCGCGACAGCGCCTTCTGGCGCTATTGCGGCGACATGGAGATACCGGACACACTGGTGCAGAAGATCGAGCTGTTCCGCGAGACCGGCCGCGTGTTCCGCAAGAACGAGGAATTGTTCGCCGAGAACAGCTGGGTGCAGGTGATGATGGGCCAAGGCATCATGCCCCATGCCTACCATCCGATAGCCGAGAAACTGAACGACGACGAGCTTGCGCGGCTGCTCGAGACGCTCCGCGAGCAGGTCTCGAAAACGGTCGCCGGCCTGCCCGCGCATGCCGCCTATGTCGAACGTTACTGCGGCGCGGCGCGCGCGGCCGCGGCCTGATCTTCACTCCGGCGTCGCGGGGGCGGCAACGGCTTACTTCCCATGGGGGCGATTTGAACGACATGACGCAGGAAGAATCGGGGCCGCGCCGTCCCCGTGCCGTCACCATCAAGCACGTCGCCGCAGAGGCCGGCGTTTCGCTGCAGACGGTGTCGCGCGTCATCAACGGCGGCCCCAACGTCCGCGACGCGATCAAGGAGCGAGTTCGGGCTGCGATCGACAAATTGGGATATGTGCCGAGCCTCGCCGCGCGCCGCATGGGGGGCACCCGCTCCTACGTCCTGCTCGCGCTCAACGATCGCGACCGCACGATCGAGGGCTGGCGCTCCGGCGACGGCACCGATTGGGTCGATCAGATGATGCTCGGCGGCATGCTCGAATGCGCCAGGCACGGCTATCGCATGATCGTCGAACTGGTCGATACGCACAGCGCCCATGTCGAGCGCGAGCTCGGTGCCGCGCTTGCCGCGCTCCACCCGGACGGCGTGATCCTGACGCCGCCGCACGGCGACAATCCGATCATCACCGGAATGCTCGCCGGTCGGCACATCCCGTTCGCGCGGATCGGCTCGACCGGCCTCGGCGCGGGCTTCGCAATTTCGATGGACGACGCCCGCGCGGCCGGCGCGGCGACCGAGCATCTCGTCTCGCTCGGCCATGTCCGCATCGGCTTCATCACCGGCAGCGACGAATATGCGCTGAGCGGCGCCCGCCTGCTCGGCTATCGCGGCGCGATGCAGGCCGCAGGGCTCGCCGAGGATCCGGCGCTGGTCGCGCGCGGCGACTTCACGTTCAGCTCGGGTGCCGAGGCGACCCGCAGCCTGCTCGCACTCGCCGATCCGCCGACCGCGATCATCGCCAGCAGCGACCAGATGTCGCTCGCCGCGCTCGAAGTCGCGCGCGCGCTCGGCCTGGATGTGCCGGGTGACGTTTCGATCGTGAGCTTCGACGATACTCCGATCGTCAAGTTCAGCGTGCCGCCGCTGACCGCCATCCGCCAGCCCATCGCCCCGATGGCGGCCCGCGCCGCCGCCCTGCTGATCCAGACCGCCAATGGCGAGCCCGCGTCGGAGGAGGCGAACGTGCTCCCGTTCGAGCTGATCGTCCGCGGCTCGACGGCACCGCCCCGCACCTGACGCGCCCGGTACCAGGCGGCCGCTTTGCGGTTGCCAGACCCGCGCGATCACCGGCAGAGCGGCGCCATGACCGCCAGCGAACTCCAGGATCTCCTGATCACCACTCTCGTCAGAAAGGCGGGCGGGAGCCGCCGGCAATGGCGCATCGCGATCGGACCGGTGCGCATTCTCGATGCCGCCACCCACCCCCATTGCAACTGGTCGGTCGCACCGTCGGGAAGCAGCGCCGAGATCTCCGCCGTCGAGCGGCTGCTCGACGACGTGCGGCTCACCCACCCGATCGTCACTGGCCGCTGACCTGCGCCGCGGCGCGCCGCCATGCCGGCGTGGTGGCTCAGCGATGAGGGCGCGCGGCCACTCCGATCCCGACCAAAGCGAGGATTGCGCCGGCCAGCGTTGGCAAGGCAAATTCGGCCTCTCCGATCGCGATCTCCAGGAGCGCGGTAAGCGGCGCCATCAGGTACAACAAGAGCGCCGCGCGGGTGGCACCGAGCCGGTCGAGCGCCACCATCCAGAAGGCATAGCCACAGACACTCGAACCCAGCGCCAGGTAGAGTATTGCGGTGCGCGCCGTGCGATCGGCAGCCATGGCTGTGATACCGGCCGGAGCCCACGGCAGCAGCCAAAGCCCGCCGGCGGCCATGACCGCGGCCGCGCTCGTCATCGGCCCAAGGCGCGCAATCAGCGGCCGCTGCAGGACGAAGAAGAAACCCGAGCAGGCGGCGGCAGCGAGGATCAGCAGGATGCCGGCGGTGGATCCGCCCCCCTCGCCCGCCGCGCCCATGATTGCTATGCCGGACGCGGCTACGACGCCGCCGAGGAGCAAGCGTCTGTGCAGACGCGCGCCCTCCAGCCACCAGGCACCGAGCGCTGCAAAGACAGCTTGGGTCGAGATCACGAAGCTCGCGAGCCCAGCGCCGACCCCCTGCTCGCCGGCACCGAGCAGACCATTGTAAATGGCGATGCCGAGCAGCCCGCACACGGCGATCCGCGGCACGTCCCTCCATTTCGGGCGCTCACGCGCGCCGAACAGGATCCAGCCGACCGAAACCAGGCCGGCGAACAGAAATCGCGCCGCGGCGAGGGCGGCCGGTTCGGTGTGCCGCACGCCCGCGCGGATCGCCAGGAACGCGCCCGCCCACAGCAGCAGGGTCATGACGCCGGCGCCATAGGCACCAAGTGTCGGCGCGCGCGGGGTCACAGATCGACGATCAGGCGTGCGAACAGCTGACGCGGCGCGGCCGGACGGAACGCATTGCTGCCCACCACATCCCAACCATAGCCGTTGGTCGCGTTCAGCAGATGCAGCCGCAGCGTTGCCGGCATCGCGCCAAGCGCGAAACGATAGCGCAGCCCCAGATCGACAGTGGTGACCGGAGCCAAGCGGACCCGGTTCAAGCGATCGGCAAACTCCGGGCCGGAGTGTGTCGCGACGATGTCGAACGACCAGGGCGAGGCGCTGGCTGGCCGCCAGTCGAGGCTCGCCTGCAGCAGGTGCGACGGGGTTCCGATCGGACGCGCGCCGATCTGTCCGGAAAGGCGTTCGTCGCCCGAGAGGCTGGCGTCCAGCAGCACGGCTCCGGCGACCAGCGTCAGGCCTTTCCCCGGCGATGCGGTCAGCGATGCCTCGACACCGCGATGGCGCACGCTGCCGAGGCGGCGGAAGCGATTGGACGCATCCAGGCCGTCATAGGGTTTCGCAATCGAGAACAGGCCGGCAACGAGGTCGAAGCCCGGAGCCGCGTGCCAGCGAAATCCGCCATCCACCTGGCGCGTGCGGATCGCGGGCGGCGCCTCATCGCGATTGACGGCCGTCTCGGGCGCGATCTGGGCCTCCTCGAGACCGCGGCTGGTGCCGGCATAGACGGCGAGGCCCGAGGCGATTTCAACCGTGGCCGCAGCGTTGAACAACCACAATCGGTCGTGCGCGACGATCGGTGCCGCTCCCGGCGGCGAAACGCGCTTGCGATAATCGGTATGCTGCAGGCCGAGATCGAGTTCGCCGCGCCCCGGCAGCATCGCGCGATAGCGGACGCCGTACGTCCGTTGCTCGACCTCGTCCCGCGTCCGGGTGGTGAACGCGAAGTCCGGCTTCGCGACCGCCTCAGTGCTGCCGAAGGGTACGTCCGGCAGCGCCCGCCGGTCGCCCCCGCCGTAAACACGCTGCTGCCGGCGCCCGCGTGCGGCGATGGTTAGAAGGTGCTGCGCGCCCGCGGCGTCGAAACGGCGCGACAGGCGCAGCTCGCCGCTGGTCGATGCACTCATCCGCGGCGGATCCGCCGTGACGGCACGGGCGCTCCAGGTTCCGAGCGGAGCGGCCTGCTGGAACAGGCTGAAGCTGCGCTCCGACCGATCCGCAGAGCGGAACAGACCGCCGCGGAGGAGAAAGGCACCGGCGTCAGCGTCGGCGATCAGGCCGTAAGTCAACCTTTCGCGGTCGGCGGCTGCCCAGGATTGACCGATGCCGCGGTCGCGGCGCAGGCGCGGCGGCAAGGACAGACCGTCGCCGAGCAGGATCGGAGCGACCTGATCGTCGTCGATGCGGATGCGGCTCCAAAAGGGCCGCAGAATGAGCCCGGGCAGCGGGCGACCCTGCCCTACGGCCGCGAGCGACACCACCTTGCCGGTACGGCCATCCGCACTGCGATTGGCATAGAGGCCGATACCGGCGGCGATGCCGAGCCGTTCGCCGACCAGCGGCAGGGATGCATCGGCCTCGAGCCGAGCACCCCCGAACGTATCGAGCACCGGCATGAGCGTGAGCGCCGGCTGCGCACCTGGTTCGCGCAGCCGGTAGTCGGCAATTCCGCTCGGGGCCGGAAACAGATAGCCGAGCGCGGAAGGCCCGACATGGATGCGGTTGCCGGCGACGAGACGCCCAGTGAACTCGGCCTGGCGATCGAAATAGAGGCCCTCGATCCGGATATTTCCGGCGACCGTGGGGGAGAAGCCGCGAACATCGGCCGGGCTGTAGATGCCCAGGCTCTCCGCGCCGACGGTCGAGCCGAACGCGTCTTTCGCCTCGGTCGTCGCATTGTCGGAGACCGGCTGGGCCGGTGCTGGGCTGACGATGAAGCCGACAGCAGCGGCGGCGAGGATGCTTGATCGGTATCGCATGACGCATTGCTAAGCGACCGCTGCCATGTTGACATAGCACACCGTTCGAGCGACTTCTGTGCGCCAAATGCACGACTATTCCGCGCTTCCACCGTTCGATGGCGTCGTTGCCATGCTTGCCGCCGCGGACGGTGGATCCTTCACCGCGGCCGCAGATGCGCTCGGCCTTACCCACGGATCGGTCAGCCGCAGGATCGGCCATCTCGAGCATTGGCTGGGAACTTCGCTGTTCGAGCGGCAGGCGCGCGGTGTGCGCCTGACTCCGGCGGGGCAGCGCTTCGCCGCGACCGCCCGGCGGGCGCTCGGCCTCCTCGCTGACAGCGCCGATCAATGGCGGCCGCGCACCGGACGATCCCTGGTCCGGTTGAGCGTCGTGCCGTCTTTTGCCCGATTATGGCTGATCCCCAGATTGGCAGAATTGCAGGGTGACGATCTCGCGATCGAATTGACCATCGAGCATCGCACCAGCGACCTGGACGCGCGGGAGGCGGATATCGCCATTCGCTACGGCACCGGTCCCTATGCCGACGTCGAGTCGCGCCTGCTATTCGGGGAGCGGTTCGTGCCGTGCGCGAGCCCCGCTCTTGCCGCCTCGCTCGGGACGGCCGCCACGGCGAACGCTCTGATCGCGCATCCGCTGCTGCACGATTCCAACATCGCGCCATGGCAATCCTGGCTTGCCGGCGAAGGGCTTGCCTACCGACCTCGGGCACGCGACCGCCGCTTCGAGGATTATGATCTGGTGCTGGAAGCAGCCGCCGCCGGCCTCGGCATCGCTCTCCTGCGGTTTCCGACTGCGAACGCCTGGATCGAACGCGGCGCCGTGGCGATCGTCAGCGAACGGCATGTGCCGAACCCGGCCGCCCACCATATCGTCACCCGCAGGTCCGAGGACCGCCCGGCGGTGATCGAGGTCGCGCGGCGCCTGCGGGCGGCCGCCGCTCTGCTCGATTCGTCATGACGAATGCGCCGTCCGACCGGTTGCGCCGCTGCGCCGGCTGTGGTCTGGAGCGGCGATGACCAGCACAGAAACGCTCACGTTCGTATCGCCGGCTGCCAGGCAGCGCGGCTCCGTCTCGCGCCTTCTTGTCCTGCTCGCCGCGTGCGCCCTTCTCGCTCCTCTGCCGGCGCAGGCACGCGAGCAGGCGGCGATCGGCGACAGCGGCAACGCCTTTCTGGACCGATGCGGAAAGGACCGGCCCGAGCCGTGCCGCGCCTATATCAGCGGGATCGTCGACGGGCTGATCGTCGCCGGAATGGCCCTGAAGACCAACCTCATCTGTCCGCCGGCCGGCGTAACAACGTCGCAGGTCTACGATCTCGTCGTCGACTATCTGCGCGACAACCCCGGTCTGCGGCATCTTCGCACGGACAGCCTGACCCACAAGGCTCTGGCGCAGAGTTTCGCCTGCGTCGTGCCGCCCAAGAAGAAGCCTGCGAAGTGGCGCTGAGCGCGGTCAGAGACGCTTGCGCCGGATCGTCCAGGCGACATCCTTGCACAGGCCGCAGGCCGGCCCGGTGAACATGCTGCGCCCCTTGCCGCTGCCTTTGAGCTGCCAGTCGAGCCAGCCAATCGCGACATCGGCATAGGGGCCGCCATCGGGATCGGTAAAGAAGGTGCCGCCATGGCCGACCGGCAACCAGGCGAACAGCGCGGGGACGTGGTCGATCTTCTCGAAATCGTCGAGCGCGTTGGCATAAGCGATGTCGGCGGGGCCGCCGTTCACGTAGGCGATGGGGCCATGGAGCGCGCGGAGCGCCTCCTTGGTGATCGCGATCCCGCTCCGCCCGGTGGCCGGGCCACGATTGTAGACGCCGCTGTTCCAGATCATCGCGGTGCGGATGCGCGGATCAGCCGCCACCGCGATCGCCTGCAGGCCGCCGCAACTGTGACCCATCACGGCGACCTTGCCGGTGTCGAGCTTGCGGCGGAGCGGGCTGCCGCGGCGGCCATTCTCCGCCACCGCCCAGTCCAGCCCTTCGAGCAGCTGCGCCGCCTGCGTTTCGTCCGCACCGCGGCCCGGACCGGGCGCCCCAGGCGTTCCGACTGCCGGTGCAGGTACCGTCGTCGGGGCGGGCCGCGGCCGCATCGGCTCCTCGCGACGGGCATGGCCCACCGCGACGACGAAATAGCCGTGCGAGGCGATCTGGCGCAGGAAGCGGGCATAACCAAGACCGTTGTCGCGGCAGGCACCGTTGCCCCACAGCACGACGGGTAGCGGCTTGGCCGGCATTCTCTGCGGGCGGTAGAGAGTGTGGTTCGACAGGCCGGGATCCACTTCGGCGATGGCCGGATAGGGCCCGCTTCCCGCCGCGGCACCGATGATGCCGGGCGGCAGCGGGGGCGGAGCGGCGTCGTCGGCCACCGCAGCGGACGAGACAAGCGCCAGCGCTGCGGCGCCCAGGACCCAGGCAAAGCGTTTCACGTCAGGTTTCTCCCGTCTCGCAGAGGAAATTGGCCGCATCGTCAGTGCTGCCCTGGCCGCGATAGCGGGCACGCAGGGGCCAGGCGCAGAGCGGACGGGTGCGCACCATCCGATCACTCTCCTGCCGGGTGGCGACGATTCGTTCGGGCGCTTGCCCCTTATCCACCCAACGCTCCAGCGCCGAGAGCAGATCATGATCGGCATCGGCGATCGGTGCATCGCCGCCTGCCCCACCGAAGCGATCCGGCCCGGCGCCGCCGATGCAATGATCGACGCCCGGCGCCATGAACAGCCGCACGCGATCGGCCGCCGCCTTGCCGGAACGGGCGCGCACGGCGCGGTAGTAGCCAATCGTCGATTGCGGCGCCACCAGAGGATCCGACCAGCCATGATAGAGGATCAGCCTGCCACCCCGACGCAGGAACGGCCGAAGGTCCGGATCATCGGCATGGAGGTTCATCACCTCGTCGATGGCCGGCAGATCGCGGGCGATGCTGAAGCCGCGAGGATCCCAGTGCGGATCGCCATGGACTCCGTCGCCGAACAGGGCGACCGCGAGGTAAGACGGGCCGGGCGTGAACGGCTCCGGCAGCGGCGTCGGCGAGACGAGGATGCCCGGCAGCAGGCCGTCGTCGATGCGGCGTCCATTCTCGTCGTGCAACGGGGCATAAAGCCGGCGTACGGCGGCGATCTGTTCCGGGCTGAGGCATGTCTCCCAGCCGCTCTTCGCACAGGCGAGCCGTTCCGGATCGAAGCGACACAGAGTCGGATCGTCGATCACCGAATCCCGGACGCCGTCGAGACCGTCGCATTCGATCACCGCCGCGTCCGCGACCGATTTCCAGTCGGCGGCGTCCATCAACGGTCCCCAGCGGCTGTGCTGCTGCATCTCCCACATCCGGCGCGCGCTCATCCCCGGCGTGTCGACACCGGGCGCGCCGGCAATGACGCCGTCGAAATCCTCAGGGTAGCGCTGGACCTCGGTCAGCGCTTGCCGGCCGCCGCCCGAGCAGCCGACGAAGAAGGCGTTTCGAACCGCCGCGCCGTAAACAGCGGCGATGATCGCCTTGGTCTTGACCGCGAGCAGATGATTGGCCCGGTGCGCGTAATTGGCGGCACGATCGGGGCGGCCCAGCAGCCAGTGGCGGTCGTCCGCCTTGTGACCGGTGTCGGTGCTCGCCGATGCATATCCGCGCCGGACTCCGCGGGCGAGTTCCCGGTAATTGAATGCGCCCGCCTGCCCGCCGACCCCGCCGACGAGCAGCCGCCGGTTCCAGGCATCCGCCGCCGGCAGCCACAGCTCGAAGCCGATCTCCTTCTCGATCACGCCCTCTATCCGGCAGAAGGCGATGGCGATCGGCGACGCGCCCGCGAAGGGCGGCGTCAGCGGCCGCCCAGGGCCGACCTCGGTGGTCCGTTCGATGCGGACGTCCGGGACCCTGAGGGCCTCCACTCCGTCGCATGGCGCCGCCACCGCCGGCGCCGCGATTGCGGCGAAGGTCGCAGTCAGCGCGGCAGCAGTGAGCTTCATCGGCGGGTGACGACCGGAAGCTTCACCACCGAGGCATGGCCAGGATCGCTGAGGATGCGGACCGTTCGGGCGAGGCCCGAGGGCTCACGGGCACGCTCGCGGTAATCCGCGCCGGTGATGGTGATCTGAAGCCGGTGCCCCGCCTTGAACACATAGGAAGCGGGCATCAGTTCGAAGACCAGACGCGCCGGCTTGCCCGGCACCAGCGGCTCGGAATCCTCCGCATCGGCGCGATGCCAGGGCACGCCCGCCGGCAAGGTCCAGGGCGCCTTCCCGAGGGCGCGAAGCGAGGCCTTGAGCCGCCCTTCGGTGACCATCCGGATGCTGCCGTCAGGCGCGACGTCTTCCAGATAGGCGAACAGGTTCGCGTCGGCCGCGTCGGCGGAGATCCACAGATCGACGACGCCGCTGCCGGTGACCTCGCTATCGGCGGCAAGCGGATCGCCGGCATAGCTGAGCCCGGCGCCAGGGACATGGCAGGGCTGCGCGAACGGTCCGCTGCCGGCATCCTTGCAGGCGACATCGTAGCGGACCTCAAAGCGGCGTTCGCCGTGCGCCTTGCCGCCCAGGCGGCCATCCTTCCCCAGAGCGAGCGCCTGCAGACTGCCGGCCGCAGAAGGCCAGTTCGCCGCGCTTCGCCACACCCCCTCGCCGCCGGCATTCTGCGTGAAATAGTGGATCGGCGGCTCCCGGCGGAGCCCAGTATCGATACCCTTCAGATGCTCGTCGAAGAAACGATGCGCTTCCTCCACCAGCGGGAAATCGTCATTGGAACAATGTTTCCACGGGCCGATGATGATCCGTGACCCGGGCACGTTCATGAACGCGATGAGGCCCTGATCGCGCAGCTCGTCGAGCCAACCCCCGACGACGTAGAGCGCCACGCCGGAGCGGCGGATCTGATCGGCATAATTGGCCGAACTCCCTTCGGCCCAGAAGCGGCTCGCGACGATCGGCGAGAAGCTGTCGCGGAAGGGCATGCCCTTCCACATCTCGAACAACGGCGTCGAGCGCTGATGCTCTTCGGCGGCCTGGCGCAGCAGCGTCTTGTCCGGATCGGCATCGACCGGCTGCTGCTTCATGTCCTCCTCGACGCTGCGCGCGGGCCCGGTACCCCATTGCGCGAAGATGCCGCCGCGGCGGAAGGCATCATATTTGTGCCAGGAGAAGCATCCGGCAAAAGCGGCTTTGAGCGCAGGCGGGCGCATCGACACCGCATGAAGGGCCGCATCGCCCGTGTTGGAGCAGCCGTAGATGCCGACCTTGCCGTCCGACCAGGGCTGCGCGGCAAGCCACTGGGTCACGTCATAGGCGTCCTGCGCCTCGTTGCGATCGTGATAGCCGCGGCGTTCGCCGAACGACTGGCCGTTGCCGCGGCGGGCGACCTGAACGACCACATAGCCGTAGTCGGTGAGCTGCGGCATCGATCGAAAGCCGCCGGCGAACGGCCCGGTGCCGTCATTGGGCTCCTGTGTCGCGCTGAGGCTGTGATGCCAGATGACCGGGAAGCGGCCGTCCACCGCCTTGCCGCCACGCGCCGGCCGCGACACGGTCATCGCCAGCCGCACCCCGTCGCGCATCGGCAGATAGAAAGTGGAGGAGACCTGCTCGGTGTAGGTCCGAGACGGCTGATAGGCGCCAAAGGCTGCGCCGGGTGCGACCGCATTCTGGGCAATCGCACCTGAAAGGAAGGGCAGCGGGCACAGAGTCGCCAACAGGGCGGCGCCCGCGACCCGCAGCAGCATCGGCATCAGAAGGTCTTCCGAACGCTTGCCGCGAACAACCGGCCGATCGGGTCCGTGGTCGTCGCATCATAGCCGCCGCTGCCGTTCACGCTCGGCGCCAGATTGACGTAGGGCGGCCTGGTATCGAACAGGTTGCGGACCTCGATGCCGAAGGTCATCGGCCTGGAATCGTCGCCGACCTGCCACGAGAGATTGAGATCGACGGGCGTGTAGCTCTTGACATGCTCGTTCGGCGTGATCGCAGTGTTCTTGTAGCCGTTGAGATGAGTCGCCCGGACCATTGCGGTGAAAGGGCCCTTTTCCCATCCAAGCGACGCACGTGCCTTGAAGCGCAACGGCTGGAAGATCTGGTTGAGCTGATCGACGATCGGTGCGGTCGGCGTCTGTGCCGTCTCGAATTCGGTCAGATAGGTGCCGCTGACATTCACCCGGAAGGTGCCGGCCGAGGCGGTCGGCAGCGAATAATTGGCCTGGAAGTCGATGCCGCGGGTGACCGAGCTGCCCAGATTCTGGCTTCGGCCATCGACGAAGACCCCGACATTGGAGGCACTGCCGCCGGGCAGCGCACCGGCCACGGGAAGCCCCTCCGCGATCAGCTCGGCCACCCTCTGTCCGGCGGCGCTGCCCTGGAGGATCAGGCCGGTACCGTCGAACTGGCTCAAACGGGTCAGCACGGCGAGATCCGACAGCAACGCGATCACCTGATTACGATAGTCGACGTTGAAATACGTGATCGACAGCCGCAGCCGATCGACCGGCTCGAAGTCGGCGCCGATCGACCAGGTCTCCGCCGTTTCGGGGCGCAGATCGAGATTGCCGCCCGATTGCGCGACACCGACGATCGGGGTGCCGCCGGCAGGGTTCTGATAATTCTGCACGAACAGCTGATTGCTGTTCCCGTAGATCTGGGGAAGCGTCGGCGCACGGAACGAGGTGCCGTAGCTGCCGCGCACGGTCAGCCCCTCGAACGGCGACCAGCTCACCCCGATCTTGGGGTTGGTGGTGTCGCCGACGTCGGAATAACGGTCGTAGCGGATGGCAGCGTCGATCTCGAGGCGCCGGAACCCGGCGGTCTGGTTCTCCGCGCCGAAGATGGGGATCAGAAGTTCCGCATAGCCGGAATCGACCCGGCGATCGAAGGTCCGGAACACGACGGGCGTGCCCGGATTGCCGACGGCACGGCCGAGGTCGATGGTGAATTCCTGGCCTTCATAACCGAGCGCCGCCTTCACGTCTCCGCCGGGCAGGTGGAACAGGCTGCCGTTGAACCGCGCCTCGTAGCCGATGAAATGCCCAACGGTCGGGCTGTACGAGACCTGATTGAAGATGCGCGCCAGCGTCTCCGGTCGGGTTCGCCCGAGGCCGTAAGGGTCGAACGCGGTGGCGGGGTCGCTGCTCGCCAGGGCCGCGTTCAGGGCAGCGTTGCCGACGCCGGTCAGCTGGACCGCATCGTCGTCGGTCTTGCCATGTCCGATCAGCGCTTCGAACTGCCATTCGTGGGGAAGCTTGATCCGCACGCCGGGCGTAATCTGCCAGCTCTCGCCATGGCCATAGTTGAAATTGCGCGCCGCATCGTTGCGGAAATTGTAGTCGAGCGAATAGCTCGTTCCGGTGAAGCCCGGCGGCCGCACGAAGAAGGCGTTGGTCTGTGGCACGTTGAGCGTCGCGTTCGCATAGGCCGGATTGCGTTCGAATTCGCGGCGGCTGTAGAAACCGTCGGCAAACAGGGTCAGCCAGTCGGTGACTTCGAAGGTGAAGGTGCCGTTGACGCTATCATAGCTTTGCGCAGGGACCAGATCCTGGCCCTGCAGATCGTCGCAGCGATTGCTGGTGCCGGCGACGAGGCTGGAGGCGCTTGCCTGGGTCACCCCGCCTGCGGGGACCGCATAGCTCGTCCCGCCGGCGCGGATCGTGCCCGGTGCGCAGCGCGTGACGCTGTAATCGCGCCCGCCTGACGCAGTCTGGTTCGAGCGGAAGAAGCTGCGATCGTCGCCGTTGAGGTTGGTACGCTCGACATGCTCGTAGGCGATCATCGCCTGACCCCGGGCGAATTTGATGCCCGCCGCCGCGCCGAACGAATATTCGTGATAGACGCCGTCGTCGGACACGCCGGCACGGGCGAAGGCTTCTACTCCGTCCAAATTGCGCCGCGGGATCAGATTGACGACGCCTGCAACCGCGTCCGAGCCGTAGATGGCCGATGCGCCGTCGGCGACGATCTCGACCCGCTCGACGCCGAGCGTCGGCAGGATCGAGGGGTCGGTCGAGCGGCCGTTGTTCACCACGCGGTGGCCGTCGACAATGATCAGAGTGGCGTTTGGCCCGATGCCTCTGAGGTTGATCGAGTTGCCGTAGACGATGTTGCCGGAGCCGCCGGATTGCCCGCGCGAATTCTCGCTGACGCCGAGATCGAAGACCTGGGGCAGTTCCTTGATCGCGCGGTCGATCGTCACCTGTCCGGATTGGACGATGTCTTCACGGCCCAGCAAAGTAACGGTGGAGCCGACCGGAGCGGCGCCGCGGACGCGGCTGCCCGTGATGACGATCCCGGGCTGATCGGTAACGACCTCGGCACCTGCCGGTGCGGGGCCAGCATCGTCCTGCGGCTCGGTCTGTTCGGCCGTTGCCGGATCGGCCGGACCGGCGACCTCCTGCGCAAGCGCCTGGGTCGACCCAAGTGAGACCACCAGAGCGAGAAGCGATCCACCCGTACGAAGAAGTGCGGAAACGGCCATTGAAATCCTCCCGGCCGGTCGAGCCGGCGCGCTTCGCATTGCCGAAGGGGAGCGCGCCCGCGCATCGCGGACCGACCTGGGCATCCTCTCACCCTTCGCCTGCCGGGCGGCGTATTCGCCGTCCCGTCGGAGCTGTCAGCCCCATCAGGTGAACGAAGTCTCGTCCAATATGGTGGATTAGGTCAACTGTTATTTTCGGTAACGTTTTGCCACCAGCCGGCCGTTCAATCGTGCAGGGCCGCTGCATACATGCGATCGAGCAGCTCGCTGAGCAACAGCAGCTCCGCCGGCGACAGCTGGTGGAGAACGGCATTCTCCGTCTGCTCGAGGATTTCGAACAACTCGTCGAGATAGGCCTCGCCCGCCGGCGTCGCGCGCAGCGCATGACGTCTACGATCCGTCTTGGAGCGCTCCCGGACCGCCCATCCGGACCGCTCCATTTCATCCACGATCGCCACCGTTACCGACTTGTCGAGGCCGATTTCACGAGAGAGTTCGTTTTGCGAGATGCCCGGATTGGCCGCGATCAGGGACAAGGAGGAAAACAGGCCGGCGCGCAGGCCGCGATCGGCGGTCGCGGCCGCAAAATCCTTGGACAATTGATTCTGCACCCGGCGCAATCGGAAGCCGACGAATTCGCCCAGTCGGCCGAGATTGAGCGCCCCCGGTCGGGGCGCGGCTGCCCGCGCTGCGTTCCTCACGTTCATCCTCTCATTGGCGCCGCTGCGCAAATAGTTGTCCAAACAGACGGTTGAACTATAATACGAATTGGCTATTCTGCAAATCATACGGTCCGCTCAAGAGACTGCAACCGACGGCGCCGGCAAAAGGCGCCCGGAGAGGGAAAAGATGAGCATCCCCAGATCCTGCGAGGGTCTCGCGTGACCGCCGAATCGGATCCGCCCGGCGCGCATTCGGAGGCTGCGGCCGGCCCGCTCGGCCGAACCGCCTACTGGATCGGCTCCGCCGGCCTGCTGATCGCGACCGCAGCCGATGCGATCGCCGTCGCCGGCCGCCACACCGGCTTTCACCTGCTCGGCTCGATCGAGGTCGTCCAGGCCTCCGTGGTCCTGATCGCGTCCTCCGCGATGGTTGCGGCAACCATCGTCGGCGCGCACGCTTCGGTCCACATCCTTACCGAGCGGCTGCGGCCCGGAACCGCCCGTCGCCTCGCCAGGGGTGCCGCCTTGCTCGGCACCCTGCTCTTTCTCCTGATCGCTGCCGGCTCGGCCTGGGTGGCGTCGGATCTCTGGTCCGGCTTCGAGCAGACCGAATTGCTCGGCATTCCGTTGCGGTGGCTGCGACTGCTGTGGATCGCCGCGGCGCTGCTGATCGCCATGCTGTTTCTCCGCACCGCAACGAGGCGCGCCGCATGATTCCCGAACTGGTCGGTCTCGCCGGGATCGCGCTGCTCCTGATCCTGCTCACCTTCGGCGTGCCGATCGGTGTGAGTCTCGCTCTCGTCGGCATCGGCGGCCTGGCGTTGCTGATTTCGCCCGAGGCGGCCTTGATCAAGAGCGGCGTCGTCTCGTTCGAAACCATATCGAAATACGAATTGGGGGTGCTGCCCCTGTTCCTGCTGATGGCGCACATCTGCTTCGCCGCAGGGGCCAGCCGTGACTTCTTCGATGTCGCCGCCAAATTCGTCGGCCATCGCCGCGGGGGCCTCGCCCTGGCATCGATCGGCGGCTGCGCCGGCTTCGGCGCGATCAGCGGATCCAGCCTCGCCACGGTGGCGACGATCAGCTCCGTCGCCCTCCCGGAGATGCGCAAGGCCGGCTACCATCCCGGCTTCGCGGCCGGCGCGCTCGCGGCCGGAGGCACGCTCGGGTCGCTGATCCCGCCATCGGGCGCGCTGATCGTGTTCGGGATCATCGCCGAGCAGTCGATCGGCAGATTGTTCGCGGCCGCGATCATCCCCGGGCTCAGCCAGGCGGTGTTCTACATGATCGCGATCGCCATCTTGTGCACGCTGAAGCCGGCGCTGGGGCCGAGCGCAGCGCGCGTGCCGTGGCGCGAGCGGCTGCCGGCGTTGCGCAAGATTATCGACATCCTGCTGCTGATCGTCTTCGTCATCGGCGGCCTGATGGTCGGCTGGTTCACGCCGACCGAGGCGGCGTCGGTCGGAGTCGTTTCCGCCCTATTGCTCTGGACCTTGCGCGGCGGCTTCAGCCGGGCGGCCTTCGCCGAGGCGCTGCGCGCGACCCTGCGCACCACCGGCATGATCTACGTGGTGATCATCGGCGCGATCCTGTTCGCGACCTTCATCAGCGTGACCGGGATCACCGACGTCCTCTCCGGCGCCGTGACCGATTTCCATGCCAGCCCCGTGATCGCGATCATCGTCATGGCGCTCGTGCTGCTGCTGCTCGGATCCTTCCTCGACGGTCTGGCGCTGATGCTGCTGACGACCCCGATCTTCCTGCCGATCGCCGTCGATCTCGGCTTCAGCCCGATCTGGTTCGGAATCTTCCTGGTTCGGACGATGGAGATCGGCTTCGTCCATCCGCCATTGGGGCTCAACGTCTACGTCATCCAGGCGATGGCCAAGGACATCCCGCTCGGCACCATCTTCCGCGGCATCATTCCCTTCCTGATCGCCGACTTCCTTCATCTCGGCCTGATCATCGCCGTTCCGGCTCTTACCCTCTGGCTGCCCGAGGTGGCGGGAGCATGACCTTGCGCAACGTGCTGCTGCTGATCCTTGCCGCCTGGGCATCCGCCTGCTCGGCGCCGCCGCCGACCGCGGAGCATGTGCTGACCTATGCCAGCCCCTATCCACCGACCCATCCCTTCAGCCGTGCCGACATCGAGTGGATGCGGCAGGTCGAGAAGGCGAGCGGCGGCCGCATTGCCTTCAAGCCCTTCTGGTCGGGTTCGCTGATCTCGTCCGACATGAGCATGGTCGAGATCCGCCACGGCATTGCCGATATCGGCCTGATCACGCCGATCTACGCGCGCGGCGGCGCCCACATGCTGCGGGCGCAATCGGGATTTTACGGCGGCGTCCAGGATCTCGCCGATCAGGTGCGGGTCTATGATTGCCTGGCGGCGCGTTTCCCGGCCTTCGGAGACGAGCTCCAGGGCCTGCACGTTCTTGCGGTCCAGGGCGGCAATTTTCCAGGCGTGCTCACCCGCAACCGGCCCGTTCGCTCCCTCGCCGATCTCAAGAGCCTGCGTCTGCGGGCGCAGAGCGACGCGATCGACGTTTTGAAGCGGCTCGGCGCGGATCCGGTCAACATGCCGATGGGCGAAGTCTATTCGGCGCTCGCCAAGGGCGTGATCGACGGGGTCGTCGCGCCTGCGGACACGATCCGCAGCCTCCATTTCTCCGAAGTGGCGCGCTATTTCACCAGCGTCCACTTCAGCCGCGGCGCCTATCCGGCGCGGGCCATGTCGGATCGCGCGTGGCGGCGGCTGCCGCCCGACCTGCAGGCGCTCCTCGCAGCCTCGAAGCCGGTCTGGGAAGCCGCGCTCGGCCGCGAGATCCTGAAGGCGGAGCAGGCCGGCATCGCATTCGGCCGCGCGCACGGCATCCGATTCCAGCCGCTGCCGGCAGCCGAGCAGTCGCGTTTCGACCAGCTCTATGGCGACTATGCGCGTCTGCAGGCCGATCAGCTCTCTGCCTTCGGCATCGATGGCGGGCCGGTGCTCGACGCGGCGCAAGCCCTGATATCTGCGCGCAAGACGCGCAACGACACCAGCTGCGGCGCGGCCGCACCCAAAATTTCGGAGACCAGAGGATGACCCAAACGCCACCGCGCCCGCTCGAGGGGCTGCGGGTGATCGACCTCACCCGTGCGCTCGCCGGCCCTTATGCCACCCTGCTGCTCGCCGGGCTCGGCGCCGAGGTGATCAAGGTTGAGCAGCCGCAAGGCGGCGACCTCGCACGCGAGAACAGCCCTTATGTCGGCCGCGACGGCATCGTCGTCGAGCGGCGGCACGACGACGACATCTCGATCTCCCACCTTACCCGCGCCCGCGGCAAATATGGCGTCGCGCTCGATCTCAAGAAGCCCGAGGCGAAGGAGATCTTCGCCGATCTGGTGCGCACGGCCGACATCGTCGTCGAGAATTTCACCGCCGGCACCGCCGATCGTCTCGGCGTCGGCTACGAAGCCGCCCGCGCCGCCAACCCGCGCATCGTCTATTGCTCGCTGAGCGGCTTCGGCGCCGACGATCTGGACGGCGGCAAGGCGATGGACGTGATCATCCAGGCGCTGAGCGGCGCGATGTTCAGCAGCGGCGAGCCGGGCGAGCCGCCGGTGCGCTTCGGCATTCCAATCGCGGACATGCTGGCGCCGGTCTTCTCCGTGATCGGGATCCTCGCCGCGATCGAGCAGCGGCACCGTACCGGCATCGGTCAGCATGTCGACGTGTCGATGCTCGGCGCGCTCACCTCGTTCGTCGCGATCGAGAATTGGTCGGCAATGGCTGCCGCCGGCATGGCGTCGCGCACCGGCCTCACCGTCCGCCGCCTTTCGCCCTTCGGGGTGTTCGAGTGCGCCGACGGCTATGTCGCCCTGGTGGCGGTTCACGAGAAACTGGCCGGCGGCCTGTTCCGGGCGATGGAGCAGCCGGAACTCGGCGACGATCCGCGCTTCGCGACCCGGGACGCGCGGGTTGCCAACGCGCATGATCTGGAAGACCGGATCAACGCCTGGGCGCGCCTTTTGCCCCTGGCGGATGTCGTCGCCCGCCTGGAAGCCGAAGGGGTGCCGGTGGCGCCGGTTCGCCATCCCGAGGATGCTCTGGTCGATCCGCGCGTCGTCGCGCGCAACGAGACGATGCCGATCGCCCATCCCGATTACCATCCGGAGATCGACTTGCGCACCGCCGGTGTCCCGATCCAGTTCTCGGCCGCGAGAACCGGCTTCGACGACGCGCTGCCGGTACGGATCGGAGAGCATAACGACGCGGTGTACGGCACCCTGCTCGGCTACACGGCCGAACGGCGCGCGGCATTGGCGGCGGCAGGCGTGGTCTGATGTTCGAGCGCTTCACCTGCGCCTATGACGATCCCGCCACGGTCATCGCCGCAGCGGATCGGCCGGTGGTGCGCACGCTCGGAGTCGATGCACCGCGTGAGCTGCTGCTCGCCGCGGGGGTGTTGCCGGTGCGGCTGGTTGCGCCGGCCGGGCTGGCGACGCCGCGCGCCGATGCCTGGATGGGCGACACCGCCATGGGCCCGCGCGGCAAGCGGCTGCTCGAGCAGATTCTCGATCCTGCGCATCGCGATGTTCCGCTGCTGATCACCCACGCGGATTCCGAACAGCCGCAGATCTTCGCGGCCCTGCGCGAACTCGCAAGGCTCGGCGAGAGCGTGCCCCGCCACATCCACTTCCTCGATCTGCTCCACCTCGATCGGGACTCGTCGCGCCGCTACAACCGCCGGCGCCTCGATCAATGCGTCGCGTGGCTCGAGATGATCGGCGGAGGCTCCGTCTCTCCCGAATCGATCGAAAGGGCGCTCGAAGACGCCGCGCGGCAGCGGAGCCTGTTCGCGAGGCTCGCCGGACTGCGCCGCGAACGTCGCATCGCCGGAACCGACATGCTGCGGATCGCGGGCGCAGCCTCGATCCTGCCGCCTGCGCAATATGAGGCTGCGCTGTCGGATCTGCTCGGCGCCACGGACGCTCTGCCGCCTCTCGTGGGAAAGCCGGTATTCGTCACCGGCAGCCCGCACGAACATGCCGCCCTCTATGCGCTGATCGAGGCTTCCGGCGCGATCATCGTCGGGGAAGATCATGGCTGGGGCGCGCCGCTGCTGGATCCGATCGCCCCTGCGCCCACGCTCGACGGCCTGACGGATCCGCGCCTGCGCGTCGTCGCGCGCGCGACACCACCGGCAAGTCGCGCCCGCGCGCTCGCCGAGCGGCTGGCGGAAAGCGGCGCGGAATTGCTTCTCCATATCACCATCGACGAAGACGAAGCCGCGCCGTGGGATATTGCCGCGATCCGCCGCGCGATGCCCGACGCCCCGTTCGTCGCCCTACGCACCCCATCGGATGGAAGCCCCGATTTCGCCCGGCAGATCGGACGGGTGCTCGCCGGCGCGCCGCTGCACGGGGCGGCGCCGACGGCCGCCGAACCAGCGCCCAAGGCTGCCGCAGGAGCGCGCAGTCGCAAGTCGCTGGAATCGGTCGCGACGTTCGGCCGCTACCAGCGCGACTGGTTCGCGTCGGTTCGCGCCCAGGTTGCCGAGGGCGCGCCGTTCGCGATCGTCAATGCCAATGCGCCGCAGGAGATCTTGCGCGCGTTCGACATGCCGTTCGTAATCAATCAATGGTGGGCCTCGATCGTCGCTGCCAAGCAGCAGTCGAGCCGCTACAGCGCGCTGCTCGCCGCGCGTGACTTTCCGACCGATGTCGAGGCCTACAGCGCCCAGGGCCTGGCTGCGGCCTTCGACGAGGATCCGGACGCCGCGCCATGGGGCGGTCTTCCCAAGCCCGACTTCGTTCACGCCATTCTGTCAAGCGACCCTGCCGGCAAAATCTTCCGTGAATGGGCGGACGCGACGGGCGCGACGCCGTTCCTGTACGAGCGCACGATCGATCCCCGATCCGACATCACGATCCGCTGGTGGGAGGACCTGCCGGAGCGGTGGGCCGACGTGCTCGAGCCCGAGCGGATCGATCTCATGGTCGCCGAGCTCGAAACCGTGATCGCGGCTGTCGAGAGCGGCACCGGGCGCCGTTTCTCGGGCGCGCGATTCGCCGAAGTGATGACCCTCGTCAACGAGCAGGAGGAATATTACCGCCGGACGCGTGACCTGATCGCGACCACCATTCCCGCACCGATCTCGATCGTGGACTCGATGCCGGCGACGATGGTGCCGCAATGGCATCGCGGCACGATCTGGGCGCGCGACGCGGCCAAGGCCTTCTACGAGGAGGTGGCCGCGCGGGTGGAAAACGGCCTCGCCGCCGTGCCGCACGAGCGGGTGCGGCTGATGTGGGTCGGCCGTGGCCTCTGGAGCGAGATGGGCTTCTACCAGAAATGGGAAGAAAGCCACGGCGCCGTCTTCGTCTGGTCGATGTATCTCGCCCTCGCGGCGGACGGCTATATCCGCACGCTTGAAGGCGGCCGCGATCCGATGCGCGCGCTTGCGGCGCGGTTCATGACCATGGGCGACGAATTGCGGATGCCCACCTGGGCGGGGCCGTGGAACGTTCGCGAGGCGCAGAGCCACCAGGTCGACGGCGTCGTCGCGCTGCGCGATGCCGATCCGTTCGTGATCCGCGCGCTGCGCGACGCCGGTTTCCCGGTGCTGCAGCTCAGCGTCGACAATTTCAGCCGTGAGGGTGCGGACATGGAAGGCATCGAAGCCGATGTCACCGCCTTCATCGAGGGCGAGGCAGGACGCCGCGCCCGCAGCCGGATCGGAGGCGCCGATGTCCGCGCTTGAAGACCTTCGCATCGTAGACTTCTCGCGCTTCCTTCCCGGCGCCTATGCCAGTTGGATTGCGGCCGATCTCGGCGCCGACGTGATCCGCATCGAGCATCCGCGCGAGCTTGCCAAGCACAAGGCGATGTTCGGCTCCGACGAGGATCCGAACGCGGCGACAAGGCGGCGGGCGCGCCCGACCTATACCCGCAACAAGCGCAGCCTGCTGATCAATCCCGGGCACGACCAGGCGCGAGCGGTGCTGCACAGGCTGATCGCCGAAGCCGACATCCTGATCGAGGATTACCGTCCGGGCGTGCTCGCGAAGATGGGCTATGGTTATGCCGAGATGGCGGAACTCAACCCGCGGCTGATCTATTGCTCGGTTTCGTTCGCGGGGCAGACCGGCCCCTACGCGAGCAGGCCCGGCCACGATCCTGCCGCGCTTGCGCTCGCCGGCGCGCTGTCGCGGCTGAACGGGCTGCCGACCCCCACCCTTCCCGGCCTTCAGGTCGCCGACGTGCTCGCCGGCTGTCACGCGACCATCGCCATGCTCGCCGCACTGCAGGCGCGGGAGAAGAGTGGGCGCGGCCAGCATGCCGACATCGCGATGTCGGATGCGAGCATGCCGCTGCTGATGGTGACGATGGGCCGGCACGACGATCTCGACGCCCTTCCGCCACCCGGCGGCGCCTGGCACCCGAAGGGCGGCGTCTGGGAATGCGCCGACGGCGGCTGGCTTTGCACCACCGACATGGAGCCCGCTTATTGGGCACGATTCTGCGCTGCGATCGGCCGACCCGACCTCGTGGCGCTCCAGCACGATGTTGCGCAGCATCCCGCGGTCGAAGCGGAGCTCAAGGCGCTGTTCCGCACCCGCAGCCGCGACGACTGGTTCGCCTTGCTCTCCGCGGCCGGAACGCAGGCCATGCCGGTGCTGTCGATCGCCGAGGCGCTCGCCGATCCGCACAATCGGGCACGCGAGATGGTTCGTGACGTTCCGGTCGCAGGCGACGACCGGCCGGTGGTCCAGCTCGGCCTTCCCTTCCACCTGTCCGCCAGCCCGCCGCGCGCGCCGATCGCGGCCGGAATGCCGGGCGCCGAGTCCGCGGCGATCCTGGAAGCACTCGGCTTCGACGAAGCGGCGCGGTTTGCGCTGGAAGACAGCGGGGCGTTCGCCTCCGAACAGGGAGCAGGCCGATGAATGCGCTCGACGGCATCAAGGTGGTCGATCTTACCCACGCAATCTCCGGCCCGACCTGCACCCAGATGCTGCGCCAGCTCGGCGCCGAGGTGATCAAGATCGAGCCGCCGGAGGTCGGTGACGCCTTTCGCCATTACACCGAACATGCGGGTTTGCCGAAGATGAGCATTCCGTTCGCCGCGGTGAATGCCGGCAAGAAATCGGTGACGCTCAACCTCAAGAGCCCGGAAGGTCTCGCGATCGCGCGCCGGCTGGCCTCGGAAGCCGACATCGTCGTCGAGAACTTCCGTCCCGGCGTGCTCGCGCGCCTGGGGCTGGGCTACGAGACCCTCCGCGCCGACAATCCCGGCGTGATCCTGCTCTCGCTGAGCGGCTTCGGCCAGACCGGGCCAATGAAGGATTGGGGCGCCTATGATCACATCGCCCAGGCGGTGTCGGGCATGGCTGTCATGAACGCCAATGCGGACGGGCCGCAGAAGGTCGGCATGCCGATCGTCGACTCCTTCTCCGGCTACCTGGGCGTGATCGCCCTGCTCGCCGCGCTGCGGAAGCGCGACGCCACCGGCGTCGGCGAATATTGCGACGTCGCCATGCTCGACGCGGCATTGAAGCTGATCGCGACCGGAGTCTCGGTCTGGTCCTATACCGGCGAGGCGCCGAAAGGCACCGGCAACCGCGGCTATCGCCTCGTCGCCACCGCGGAATTCTATCCCACCGCGGATGACTGGATCGCGCTCGGCGCCAATCATCAGCACCAGATCGCCGCCATGTTCCGCGTGTTCGGCCATGGCGAAATGATCGACGATCCGCGCTTTCGCGACCACCAGGCGCGGGTCGAAAATTATGCAGCATTGAAGGCGTGGCTGACCGACTACCTGTCCGCCCGCAGCGCCGCCGATCTGGAGCGCGACCTCACCGCCGCAGGCGTGCCGGCGGCGCGGATCCGTGACGTCGGGCAGATCGCCGCCGATCCCCACCTCGCCCAGCGCGGCTTGCTGCACCAGGCGGCGCTGTCCGGCACGCAGCAGTCCCTGGCGGTGGTCGGTCCGGGGTTCAAGGTGGAGCCTCCCGCCGAGATGCCGACCGTGCCTCGTCTCGGCGACGATACCGACGCAGTCCTCGCGGGGCTCGGCTACGACGAAGCGGCGATCGCACGTCTCCGCGGAGCCGGGATCGTCTGAAGGTGGCCGCGCTGGACCTCCGCTTCCTTGGCGACATCATCCTCGACGTTCCCGATCCCGATCACTGGCTGTCCGGGATCGCGCCGTTGCTGCACCCGGCCGATCTCGTCATCGGCCACCTCGAAGTGCCGCACACGCGGCGCGGCGAGGAACGTGCCGGCGACGTGCCCGCGCCCGGCGCCGATCCGGATCATCTCGCTGCCCTTACGCGCGCCGGCATCGCCGCGGTGAGCATGGCCGGCAACCATATCGCCGATTGCGGCGCAATCGGGATCGCCGACACGATCGCCGAACTCGATCGGCTCGGCATTGCTCATGCCGGCGCCGGCGCGGATCTTGCGGCGGCACGTGCACCTGCCTTCGTCGAGCGCGGCGGCCGCCGGATCGCGCTGCTCAGCTACAATGCGGTCGGGCCGGAGCTCAGCTGGGCGGCCCCGGACAGAGCAGGCAGCGCCTACGTGAAGGTTCGGGCCGCCGACGGAGGGCCGAGCCGCCCCCAGGCCGATCTCGTCGAAGCCGATCCGCAATCGCTCGCGCAGATGGCGGACGAGATTACGCGCGCCCGTGCCGAGGCCGACCTGCTCGTCGTCGCCCTGCACAAGGGCATCACGCACCGTCCCGCCGCCCTTGCACCCTATGAGCGGCCGCTCGCCTTCGCCGCGATCGACGCCGGCGCCGACATCGTCGTCGGCCACCATGCCCACATCGCCCGCGGGATCGAATTCCACTTCGGCAAGCCGATCTTTCATGGCCTTGGCAACGGTGTCGTCGTCACGCACGCGCTGAGCCCCGCCCAGGACCATCCGGCGCGCGCCGAGTGGGCCGAACGGCGCAAGCGCCTGTTCGGGTTCGAGCCCGACCCTGCCTACAGTCTCGCGCCATTCCACCCGGAGGCGGTAAACGGGATGATCGGCCGCGTCCGGTGGCACGAGGACGGGAGGATCGAGGCCGGGTTCATCCCGATCTGGAGCGAGCCCCCGGGCCGGCCCGTGCCTGCCGGGGACCGCGCCAGCGGCATCGCCGACTATGTCGAGGCGATCGGCCGGGCCGCCGGCCTGCCGCCGCTTGCCCGGGAAGATCGCGGCGGCTGGTTCGGCTTGACGGCACGCTGACTGCGGTCAGCCCTGCTGGCGCCGGATCCAATCGTCGACATTGCGCTCGAGGATGTCGAGCGGCACCGGTCCGGACAGCAGGACCGCGTCGTGGAAGCCCTTGATGTCGAACCTGTCGCCGAGCGCAGCACGGGCGCGTTCGCGCAGTTCCTCGATCTTGAGCTTGCCGACCATGTATGCGGTCGCCTGCCCGGGGTAGACGATGTAGCGTTCGATCGCCTTGACGATGCCGCCCTTCGCGTCGGCGGAATTGTCCTCGACATATTTGATCGCTTGCGCGCGGGTCCACCTCTTGTGGTGAAGGCCGCTGTCGACGACCAGCCGGATCGCGCGGTGCAGCTCCAGCTGCAGGCGGCCGAAATCGCGATAGGGATCCTTATACTGGCCCATGTCCTTGGCGAGCCGCTCCGAATACAGCCCCCAACCCTCGCTATAAGCGGTGAAGCCGCCGAACTGACGGAAGGGCGGCACCTTCGAGCCGAGCTCGGTCTGAACCGAGCGCTGGAGGTGATGGCCCGGAATCCCCTCATGATAGAAGAGCGCCTCGATCTCCGTCGTCGGCATGTCCTTCATGTCGTAGAGATTGACGTAATAGGTGCCCGGGCGGGACCCGTCCGGCGCCGGGCTCTGGTAGAAGGCTTTGCCCGCGGATTTTTCGCGGAATGGCTCGACCGGCTTCACGACCAAAGGCGATTTCGGCGTCGTCCCGAAATATCGGGGCAGCAGCTGCTCCATCTCCGCATTGGCCTTCTGGGTCTCGGCGAGATAAGTCTGCCGCCCGGCTTCGTCGTTCGACAGCGTGAACTGCTTGTCGTTGCGCATCTTCTCGAAGAACTGCTGCAGGCTGCCCGTGAAGCCGACCCGGGCCATGATCGCCCGCATCTCGCCGTGGATGCGCTCCACCTGCTGCAGCCCCAAAGCGTGAATCTGCTCCGGGTTCATGTCGGTCGTCGTGTAGAAACGCAGCAAAGCCGCATATTGGGCAGCGCCGTTGGGGAAGCGCCAGATGCCGTCGTCGCTTCCGGCGACCTTCTGCTGCGCCTCCATCAGCGCGATCACGCGTTGATAGGCAGGCTTCACCTCCTCGACCAGCGCCCTGCGGCCCGCTTCGATCAGCCGGCTCTTCTCCGCCGGAGCAATGTCGAGCTTGCCCACCTTCGCCTTGTAGTCGGCGAACAAGGCGTTATCGGCGCCGGGATCGTAAGGGGCACCGGAGATGATGTTGCGGGCATCGTCGATCACGTATGGGAAGACCCATTTGGGCGGCAAGATGCCGAGCGCCTGGCGCGCTTTGGCTTCCGTGATCGACTGGTCGAGATAAGTGCCGAGCGTCTGCAGCCGTGAAAGATAGGCCTCGGCATCGGCAAGGCTGTCGACCCGGTGGATGTTGATCAGGAAGGCCGGCCCCTCGCTTTGCGCGCCGTTCATCTGGTCGAACACATAGGATTGCTTGCGGTAGGGATAGAGGAGCTCGCCACGCTCCACCCGATTGACGAAAATGTCGTAGCTCAGCTGGTCCTCGGGCGAGAGCGCCGCGCGGTCGAAGCGGCTTCGCAGTTCGGCCAGCGTCCTGAGCTCGAGCGCACGGTCCGCTTCAGCCGCAGCATCGCTGACCTCGTCCCATTTCCCGTAATCCGCGTCGCGGATGCCACGGTACGCCTTGGCGAGCGGCGATTGTGCGAGCTGCGCCTTGTCATAAGCTTCGAAGAAGGCGGCCAGTTCGGCGCTCGGCTGCGCTGCAGCCACGGCTTCCGTTGCCGGTGCCGCGGCGGCCGGCGGCGTGGCCATCGTTTCGACCGGAGTGGAGGTGGCGCAGGCGCAGAGCAGAATCGTGGAGGCAAGCAGAAGCGGGCGGAGCATGGACATCCTATCCAGTCATGAAAATTGGGCGAAGCCTAGGCGGGTTTGCCCCAGGCCCGCAATCGCCCGATCTCGTCTGGACAGCCGCGCGCGCGCCGGGAAAGGTGGAATTCTCAAAAAATTTCGGCGGCAATGTCGGGGCGCCGCATCGGGCAACGTCCTTAGGGCGCCAACATGAAGGAGAAAGCAGATGCGCGTGATGGTTCTGGTCAAGGCGACTCAATGGAGCGAAGCCGGCGAAATGCCGTCGGAGGAATTGCTGTCGGCGATGATGAGCTACAATGAGGAACTGGTGAAGGCAGGCGTGATGGTCGCCGGGGAAGGTCTGCACCCCTCCTCGCGCGCGGCACGCATTCATTTCGACGGCACTTCGCGCACGGTGATCGACGGCCCGTTCGCCGAAACCAAGGAACTGGTCGCCGGCTTCTGGATCTGGAACGTTGCGTCGCTCGACGAGGCGATCGAATGGGCGAAGAAATGCCCTAACCCGATGCCCGGCCCGTCCGATCTCGAGATCCGGCCGATCTTCGAAGCCGAGGATTTCGGCGCCGAGTTCACACCCGAGCTGCAGCAGCGGGAAGCCGCGCTGCGTCAGCAGGCGGAGGGTGCCGGCGGCGCCTGATCCGAATTGCCGCCCAGCGGTCCGGCCCGCGCCGGACCGCCTCCCTTCGAGACCCTGCCATGACGCTCGACCCACGTTCGCTCGACACGATCCTCTCGGGCGCACGTCCGCAGGCGATCGCCGCCTTGCTGCGCACCTTCCGGGATCTCGAGCAGGCCGAGGAGGCGTTTCAGAATGCCTGCTTGCGCGCGCTTCGGGCCTGGCCGGACAAGGGGCTGCCCCGCAATCCGCTCGCCTGGCTGATCCTCGTCGGGCGCAATAGCGGCATCGATGCGATCCGAGCCGCATCCCGTTACCAGGCACTGCCCGACGAGATCGCACCATCCGATGAGGATGCCGAGACGGAGATTGCGGAGCAACTCGATCGCGGACATTATCCCGACGACCTGCTGCGGCTGCTGTTCATCTGCTGCCATCCCGATCTCGCGCCGGCGCAGCAAATCGCGCTGGCGCTACGCGTCGTCTCCGGCATCAGCCTGCCCCGCATCGCCCGCGCGTTCCTGATCGGCGATGCCGCAATGGAACAGCGCATCACCCGCGCCAAACGCGTGGTCAGCCGCGCCGGCGTCGCGTTCGAGCCGCCCTCGCCGATCGCCCGTGCCGAACGGATCGGCAGCGTCGCGGCGATGCTCTATCTGCTGTTCAACGAGGGCTATACCGCGAGCGAGAATGTCTCGGCACGCGAACCCCTCTGCGACGAGGCGATCCGGCTAAGCCGCCTGCTGACGGCGATGTTTCCCAACGAACCGGAGCTTGGCGCCCTCACCGCCTTGATGCTGCTCCAGCATGGCCGTCGGGCCGCACGCTTCGACGCCGACGGCGCGCCCATTCTGCTCGAGCATCAGGACCGCAGCCGATGGGACCGGCCGATGATCGACGAAGGTCTCGTCCTGCTCGCCCAGGCCTTCCGAACGGCGCGGCCAGGCCGCTACCAGATCGAAGCCGCCATCGCCGCGCTGCACAGCCGGGCGCGGCGTTTCGAGGATACTGATTGGCCGCAGATCGCCGCCCTGTACGAGAAGCTGGAGCTTTTCGCCCCGTCGCCTGTCGTGCAGCTCAATCGCGCAGCGGCCCTGTCTATGGCGGAGGGACCGGCACCCGCGCTGGCGCTGGTCGAGCCCCTCGAACCTGCACTCACCGGCTATTTCTACTTTCATGGACTGAGGGGCCACCTCCTCCAGCGCCTCGGCCGCGACGCGGAGGCTCGGCAAGCCTTCGACCGTGCGATCGGCCTCGCCAACACCGCCGCCGAGGCGGCGCAGATCCGTCTCTATCTGGATGCACTGAGCAAGCCCTGTTGATCTCGTCCGTTGCACAGGCGTGACGATCTCCTATCTCCACTCCGTCGTCTCCGGAGTTGCTCATGCGCCGCTTTCCTTTCGTCACCGTCGACGTGTTCACCGCCACCCGCTTCGGCGGCAATCAGCTTGCGGTCTTTCCCGACGCGCGGGGCCTCAGCGATACGGAGATGCAGTCGCTGGCCGCAGAGATGAATTATAGCGAAACCACCTTCGTGCTGCCGCCGAGCGACCCGGGCAACAATGCCCGGGTGCGCATCTTTCACCGCACAGCGGAGATGCCCTTTGCAGGTCATCCCAATGTCGGCACCGGATACGTGCTGGCGACGCTCGCGGCCGATGTGAGCGACGTGCTCCGCTTCGAGGAACTGGCCGGGCTCGTCCAGGTCCGGATCGCGCGCGATGCCGCCGGCAAGCCGATCGGCGCCGAGATCGACGCGCCACAGCCACTGCAGATCGAGGAGAGCCTTCCGGTCGCCGGCATCGCCGCGTGTCTCGGCCTTTCGCCGGCACAGATCGTGACCGACCATCACGCGCCGGTCCGGGCGAGCGTCGGCGTCGATTTCGTGCTCGTCGAGATCGTCGAAGACGCGCTGGCGCGGGCTGCCCCGGATCTCACCGCCTTTCGGCGCCTCGCCGGGACCGATCTGACTGCCGCCGAGCGGCTGTCGATCCTGCTTTACCACCGTGACGGCAACCGCATCCGTGCGCGGATGTTCGCACCCCTCTCCGGCACCTGGGAGGATCCGGCGACCGGCAGCGCCAACGCGACCCTCGGCGCACTCCTCCTCTCGCTCAGCGATGACGATCAGGCGCAGTTCGAAATCAGCCAGGGTCTCGAGATGGGCCGCCCCAGCCTGTTGCACGTCACCGCCCGCCGCACGGACACCGGCATTCGCGCCAGTGTCGGCGGCAGCTGCGTGCCGGTGCTGAGCGGCGAGGCGCAGCTCTAACAGCGCAGGATCGAAAACGTCGCCTCTCGGTTGAGCGAACGGACGATTGCAAGGACATCATGCCGACCACGATCACCGCCGAATGGCAGCAGATTGCGCTCTACGCGGTCATCGCCGCCGTCGCGCTCATCCTGATCCAGAGGATTCCGGTGATCGGCCGGTTGATCCGCTTCGCCTTGTCCTTCGCCCTGCTTGCTTTCTGCCTGTTCCTGCTGATCCAGCAGGCGCCCTACCAGCCCTTCCTGTCCGGCATTGCCGACAAGATCGGGCTCGATCGTCAGGAGGTAGTCGGCCGCGAAGTTCGGCTGCGCATGTCGTCGGACGGGCATTTCTGGGCCAACGTCACCCTGAACGGGGTCAAGCGTCGGATGCTGGTGGACAGCGGTGCGACGGTCACCGCGATCTCGGAAGCCACCGCCGATGCCGCGGGGATCGATGAGGATGCCGGCCTGGTGCCGGTGATGATGCGCACCGCCAACGGCGTTGTCCCGGCGCGCACCGGCACGATCGACGAGCTGCGCCTCGGCAACGTCGTCGCCCGCGACCTGAAGGTGGTCGTGTCCCCCGGCCTTGGCAATCTCGACGTGATCGGCATGAACTTTCTATCGAAACTGGTCTCCTGGCGGGTCGAGGGCCGCACTCTGATCCTCGTCCCACACCATCCGCAGGCGCAATCCCCCGCCGACAAGTGACTTGCGCACGCCGGCTTTCTAAGGTGCCGTCGTTAGAAGCGCATATAAGAGGAATGCGGATGCGTAAGCTTGTCGCCCTGCTCGCTGGGGCTACCGCCCTGATCGCGGCTGCGCCGTCCGAGCGGGTCGATGTCGGCGCGCGCATCCTGCCGCCGCCGGTCGCGCCCGGCAAAGCGGTCACGCCGTTCATCAAAGTGTCCGGCACCACGATCGCGCTTACCCACGTCCGCATCATCGATGGCACGGGCGCCAAACCGCTGGAGAACCGCACCCTGATAATCGCGGACGGGCGCATCGCCCGCATCCAGGCGAGCGACGCGCGCCTTCCCGCCGGCGCCACCGTGATCGACATGACTGGACGCACGGTGCTGCCGGGCATCGTCGGCATGCACGACCACATGTACTATATCGCGCGGCCGGATCTTCACGACGACGGCCATGCCGACGTGCCGAGCCCGCTCGTCCCGCAGATGACGTTCAGCGCGCCGCGTCTCTATCTCGCCGCCGGTGTCACGACGATGCGCACCACCGGCAGTGTCGAGCCGTACACCGATCTCAACGTCAAGGCGCAAATCGATGCAGGGGCGCTGGCCGGGCCGCACATGGATGTCACCGGCCCCTATCTCGAAGGTCCGAACAGCCCGTTCATCCAGATGCACCAGCTCAAGGATGCCGAGGATGCACGACGGACGGTTGCGTTCTGGGCCGACCAGGGGGTGACCTCCTTCAAGGCCTATATGAACATCACCCGCGCGCAGCTGAAGGCCGCGATCGACGAGGCGCACCGGCGCGGGCTGAAGCTCACCGGGCACCTCTGCTCGGTCACCTATCCCGAAGCCGCGACGATGGGCATCGACGATCTCGAGCACGGCTTCTGGGTCAATACCCAGAACGATCCAGGCAAGGTGCCCGATCTCTGCCCGCCGACGGTCGGCGCTCCCACCCTGACGGGCATGGATGCCGACGGCCCGGAGGCGAAGGCGCTGATCAGGACGCTCGTCGACGCGAAGGTGGCGATCACTTCCACCCTGCCGGTGTTCGAGCCGAGTTCGCCCGCCTACCGGCCGCTCGGCACGGATGCGCTCGCCGCACTGAGCCCGCAGGCGCGCTCCGATTACCTCACTCTGCGGTCGCTTGCCGCCAAGGCACCGGCGGACCGTGCTGCGGCGCGGGCGAAGCTCTGGGCGAATGAATTAAAGCTCGAACGGGCCTTTGTCGCCGCGGGCGGATTGCTGGTCGCCGGCCCCGATCCGACGGGCGCCGGTAACGTCCTTCCCGGATATGGAGATCAGCGCGCGATCATGCTGCTGGTCGAGGCCGGCTTCACCCCGCTCGAGGCGATCAGGATCGGCACGCTCAACGGCGCCACCTATCTGGGCCTCGCAGACCGGATCGGATCGATCGAGCCGGGCAAGATCGCCGATCTCGTCGTGGTGCGCGGCGATCCGTCGCAGCGTATCGGCGACATCGAAGCGGTCGAGATCGTCTTCAAGGACGGGATCGGCTATGACAGCGAGAAGCTGCGCGCGTCGGTGAAGGGCCGCTACGGCCAATATTGACGCTGGCGATCAGGCCTGGGCACGGCACCAGGCGCGGGTCGCCTCGTCGGTCGGGTGCATCGCTTCCACCCGAATCTCCTCGATGGTGAGATCCCAGGCGGTGCCGAACTGGGTCATCGTGGAGAGGAATGATAACGGCCCTTCCGGACCTTTGAAGACGGTGCGCACCATCGGCAGCGGCGCGTTGGCGAAGTTGGTGCGGTGCCAGGCGGCAGGGATGTCCGGATAGGCGAGCAGCGCGTCGAGCAACGCGCGCCCCTCCAGATCATAAGGGGAGCGCTGGACCTCGTGGCGGAGGTGGCGGAGGAGATCGCCGGCGACCTCGTCCCAATTGACTATGAACGAACGCAGGTCGTCCGGATCGAAGATCTGATGGAGGATGTTGGCGTGGCGCGGGCCACCCGCAATAAGGCCTTCCATCAGCGCGGTCATGCCGCGATTGGCCATCATGACGGTCCAATGGCGATCGAAGACGAAGGCGGGGTAAGGCTCCTGCTGGCCGAGAGTCGCCTCGATCGCCTCACGGACGACGGCGAGTTCCGGTGCCTCGAGCGGGGTTTGCCGGTAGCGCGGTGCATAACCGGCCGCGAGATAGAGCGCGTTGCGGTCGCGCAGCGGCAGATCCAGTTCCTCGCCGATCCGCTCGACGACATCGCGGCTCGGCTGTGCCTTGCCGGTCTCGACATAGCTGAGATGGCGCGGCGATATCTCGCAACGCAGCGCAAGATCGAGCTGACTGACGCCATGGGCGGCACGCAGGTCGCGAAGCAGATCTCCGAGCGGAGTCGACGGAAGCAGGGACGGAAGACCGTTCATGCCCCTCGAGTTAGCAGCAGGCCTGCGCAGCCGCCATGACCTCGCAGGTAGTAGCTTCGATGTTGCAGCGGGTCGTAAGCCCTCCGCGCCGGCCATGACACGGCCCTCATTCACCTTCGGGGAGTTCGGGAATGACCATCGCGGAAAAGGTATCGAGCTTCGCGGCCGCCCACCAGCCAGGCACGCCTATGACGCTGGTCAACGTCTGGGACGCGGCCAGTGCCCGGGCCGTGGCCCAGGCGGGCGCTCCGGCGTTGGCGACGAGCAGCTGGGCGGTCGCGGCGGCCGCCGGCATCGACGACGGAGAGATCCTCCCGCTCCCGGCCTCGCTCGAAGTCGCTCGCGCGATCGTGGCCGCAGTCGACCTGCCGGTCAGCGTCGACTTTGAAGCGGGCTATGCCGAGGCCGCGGACGATGTCGCTGCCAACGCCCGCGCGCTGCTCGAGACCGGAGCGGTGGGCTGCAACTTCGAGGATCGTATCGTCACTGGCGACGGCCTCTACGCGATCCACCACCAGGCGGCCCGGATCCGGGCGGTCGTGGATGCAGCGGCGGCGCTCGACCGGCCGGTATTCGTGAACGCCCGCACGGACGTGTTCCTCTCGAGCGCTCCCGAGCAGCATGGCGGCCATGTCGATGAAGCGCTGGCGCGAGCCGAAGCCTATGCCGAAGCAGGCGCTGCGGGGCTGTTCGTGCCAGGCCTCACCAATCCAGCCCTGATCGAAAGGATCTGCCGCGCCAGTCCGCTGCCGGTCAACATCATGGTGCTCGACCTCGCTGCCGATCTTGCGCCGCTCGCCGCTCTGGGAGTCGCCCGGATCAGCTTCGGCCCGGCACCGTTCCTCGCGGCCATGCAGGCGTTGCGTGAGGCGGCGGGAGCGGTGATCGGCCGCCAAGGACATCGCGCTCACGGCATTTGAGGGCTGCTCCGGGTCGCGGCGAATTCTGCGAGAAGAGCCGGAAAGGCATCTTCCGGCGGAAATCCCTCGAAGCTGTGTGCCGCCGGCGTCGTTGCCCAGGCAAGCTTCTCCCGAGTCCAGGTCTCGATGAACGGCCGGTAATCCTGCGCATCGTCGAACAGGGTGGAGCGAACGTTGACGAATGCATCCATGCCCTCGGGACGCGTGAACATCCAGCTCATACACTCCGGGCAAAAGAAGTGGCGCGTGCCCTCGCGCAAGCCACCGAGAACCGGCGTCCCGAACGTGACCTCGAACGTCGCACTGGGATACAATGTGCTGAGCGAAAAGGCACTTGCGGTCATGCGTTGGCAGCCGGTGCAATGACAAGCCATCGTAACCAGTGGATCCGAATCCGCCCGAAAGCGCACGCCGCCGCAGCGGCAGCCCCCTTCTCGCCCCTCGCCCTGAGACCGCTCAGCCATGCAATCCTCCATCTCTCTTACGAACGCGATCCGCACCGGCGAACCTTCCGATGCGCGCCGCCCTTGCGCACCATCACACCGTGCGCGACCCCTCATAGACGATCACCTCGTCATTCGGGATGACTTCTCCTTGTTCGAGAGCGGGAGGCTGCCGGAATCGGGACGGCGAAACGATTACCTCGGGCGTAATCGCGGCCGCTCGGACCGGGCGCTATCGAACGCTCATCGCTGTCGACGCGGCGCCCGGCGCCGTTCAGGCCGCAATCAGGAGAATGATCATGAGCGTCACCTACCTCGTCGGCTTCAAGGTGAAGGCGGAACAGCATGACCGCTTCCGCCGCCTGCTGGACGCGGTTCTCGATGCGATGCGCGAGGAAGAGAGCTTCCGGAACGCGACCCTGCACCGGCACCCGGACGATCCGTTTTCCTATCTGCTTCACGAAAGCTGGGCCGATCACGAAGAGGTTCTCGAAGTGCAGTTGAAGCGGCCCTATCGTGCGGAGTGGCACGCCGCTCTCCCCGAACTGCTCGAGCAGCCGCGCGACATTTCGATGTGGGTTCCGATTCGGGCGGACGGACAAATCATGAACCCGTGAGCGTTTCGATGCTGACACGCAGTGGCAACAGGCTCTATGTATAGACCGGCTATGTTCGACGTTCAGGCTACTTCCGTTCCCATGCGGATCCTTCTCACCGGCGCGTCCGGATGGCTCGGTCGCCATCTGGCCCCGGTGCTGCGGGACGCGGGGCATGATGTGCTCGGGCTGGACGTTGCGCCCGGACCGGACACGGCGCTCGTCGGCAGCGTGTGCGACGAATGGCTCGTCCATCGCATCTTCGCGGAAAACGGCATCGATGCCGTGATCCACACGGCTGCGCTGCACAAGCCCGACGTCGGCCGCCGCCCGGCCCAGGCCTTCGTCGATGTCAACGTCACTGGAACCCTGAACCTGCTCGAAGCCGCCGTCGCTGCGGGCGCCGACCGCTTCGTGCTGACGTCGACCACGTCGCTGATGATCAATCGGGCGATCCGCGACGAGGAAGGCGCAGAAGCCGCCTGGCTCGACGAGACGTCCGGCCCGCTCGAGCCGCGCAACATCTACGGCGCCACCAAATTGGCCGCCGAGAATCTCTGCCGGCTTCATCATCTCGAACATGGTCTGAACTGCGTCATCCTGCGCACCAGCCGCTTCTTCCCCGAAGACGATGACAGCGAACGCGGAATCTCCGGCGACAACCTCAAGGCCAACGAGTTCCTCCATCGCCGCCTTACGCCGCAGGATGCCGCGCAGGCCCATCTGGTGGCGCTGGAGCGGGCACCGGAAATCGGCTTTGATACGTTTCTAGTTTCGGCGCCGACGCCCTTCTCGCGCTGCGACGCCGCGGTCCTGAAGCGCGACGCCGCCGGCGTGATCGCGCGCCTTTTTCCGGAGGCGCCGGCGCTCTATGCCGAACGCGGCTGGCAGCTCCCCGAGATGATCGGCCGAGTCTACGATGCCGGCAAGCTGGAACGCATTCTGGGTCTGCGCTGCGCCACTGATTTTGCCTCCATTCTCGCGGCGCTGAAGTCGGGGGAGGATCTGCCTTTCACCCATGATCCGGCTTATGCGGCACCGTCTCCTCCGCCACCGTCGTCGCCCGCGCTTCGCGGCGGCTGGGCGTGAGCCGCGGCGGACTGCCGGTGGCGATGGCTGGATATTGGCGCAGCGGCTGCTATGAGCCCGTTTCATGGACGAAACGAAACCTGCCCTGGAAGGCGGCTGCGGCTGCGGCGCGGTTCGTTACCGGCTGATCGACTGCCCGATCTTCGTCAACAATTGTCACTGCCGGCTTTGCCAAAGACAGACCGGCACCGGCTCGGCGGTGAACGCATTCATCGAAAGCGATCGGATCGACCTGCTCTCGGGCAACCTGACCGAGCATGCTCTGCGCACCGGGAGCGACGGGGTTCAGATCATCCTCCGCTGCGCCGAGTGCGGCACCCCGATGTGGAGCCATTATCCGCGGCTTGGGCCGATCGGCGCCGCGGTTCGCGTCGGCACGCTCGACGATCCCTCGGCCGTGCGTCCGGACGCTGCGATCTTCGTCGACGAGAGGCCGGCCTGGGCGCCGCTTCCAGAGGGTGTTCCAACCTTCCAGACCGGCTACAATCCGGCCGAATTGCTGCCGCCGTTGCGGCTGGCGCGGCTCAAGGCCTTGCTGCCGGCCTGAACCGGCTCCGCTGCTCAGCAGCAATATCCTGCTGCCCCGCAGCATCCCGCCGCGCCTTCAGCGCGGTCGGTCTCATTGGCACGCCCGTGGCGCCACGCTCGGCGCCACACTCCGCCTCTCTGCTGTGAGTGCTGAAATCGGTCACTCCGTTTAGCTACGATCGAGTTTTCCGATCAGCGACATCGGGACTCCCCATTTGTGCTTTGCGGAAAAATCGCCACATGGCGTGTGCACCACAACCCCAAGGAGGAACACGCATGGGCATTATCGGCAGCACGTTGAAGCCGTTCACGACGCAGGCTTACAAGGAAGGCAAGTTCGTCGAGGTCAGCGACCAGGACGTTCTCGGCAAGTGGGCCGTGTTCGTCTTCTACCCGGCCGACTTCACCTTCGTCTGCCCGACGGAGCTCGAGGATCTCGCCGACAATTATGCCGAATTCCAGCGCCTTGGCGTTGAAGTCTACAGCGTTTCGACCGACACGCACTTCTCGCACAAGGCGTGGCACGACACCTCGCCGGCGATCGGGAAGATCACCTACACCATGCTCGGCGACCCGAGCGGCGTGATCACCAACAATTTCGGCGTGATGCGCGAAGGCCAGGGCCTCGCCGATCGCGGCACCTTCCTGATCGATCCGGATGGCGTGATCCAGTTCATGGAAATCACCGCCGAAGGCATCGGCCGCAATGCGTCCGAGCTGCTCCGCAAGGTCAAGGCCGCACAATATGTGCGCTCGCACCCGGGCGAAGTCTGCCCGGCCAAGTGGGAAGAAGGCGAAGAGACCCTCGCGCCTTCTCTCGACCTCGTCGGCAAGATCTAAGCCTTCGCGGCTTGAGCTTCGGGGGCGGCCTGTTGCCGCCCCCGAACACAGCGTCAGTAACCTAATATCGGAGCACATCACCATGCTGGACGCCAATCTCAGGCAGCAGCTTCAGGGCTACATGGCCAATATCCGGCAGCCGATCGAGCTGGTCATGTCGATCGACGGCAGCCCGAAATCGGTCGAGCTCAACGGCTTGCTCGAAGAGATCGCGTCGCTCTCGGACAAGGTCAGCCTGGTCCGGGCCGATGACGACGAGCGCAAGCCCAGCTTCCTGATCCGGCGCCAGGGCACCGACATCGGGGTTCGCTTCGCCGGCATCCCGATGGGGCATGAATTCACATCGCTCGTTCTCGCCCTGCTGCAGGTCGGCGGTCACCCGTCCAAGGCCGCGCAGGAGCTGATCGAGCAAATCCGCGATCTCGACGGCGATTACGCGTTCGAGACCTATTTCTCTCTTTCCTGCCAGAACTGCCCCGACGTCGTGCAGGCATTGAACCTGATGGCGGTGCTCAATCCGCGGATCAGCCACATCGCGATCGACGGCGCCTTGTTCCAGGACGAAGTCAATGCCCGTAAGGTGATGGCGGTCCCGACGGTGTTCCTGAACGGCGAGACGTTCGGCCAGGGCCGGATGGAGCTCGAGCAGATCGTCGCCAAGATCGACACCGCCGCGGAAGCGCGGACGGCCGAGAAGATCGCGGCCAAGGATCCGTTCGACGTGCTCGTCATCGGCGGCGGCCCGGCCGGCGCGGCCTCGGCCATCTACGCCGCGCGTAAGGGCATCCGCACCGGCATCGCCGCCGAACGCTTTGGCGGCCAGGTGCTCGACACGATGGCGATCGAGAATTTCATCTCGGTGTCGCACACCGAGGGTCCGCGGCTCGCCGCCCAGCTCGAGCAGCACGTCAAGGATTACGACGTCGACATCATGAACCTGCAGAAGGCCGAGAAGCTGATCCCCGCGCGCAGCGAAGGCGGCCTGCACGAGGTCAAGCTCGCCGGCGGCGCATCGCTCAAGGCGCGGACCGTGATTCTCTCCACCGGCGCCCGCTGGCGGCAGATGAACGTCCCGGGCGAGGACGCGTATCGCAACAAGGGCGTGACCTATTGCCCGCATTGCGACGGCCCACTGTTCAAGGGCAAGCGCGTGGCGGTGATCGGCGGCGGCAACAGCGGGGTCGAGGCGGCGATCGACCTTGCCGGAATCGTCGCGCACGTCACCCTGATCGAGTTCGACTCCGATCTTCGTGCCGACGCGGTGCTGCAGCGCAAGCTAGCCAGCCTGCCCAACGTCAAGGTGCTCACATCGGCCCTGACCACCGAAGTGGTCGGCGACGGCGAGAAATTGACGGGGCTGGTCTACAAGGATCGCAATCACGGCAGCATCCACGAAATCGCCCTGGAGGGCATTTTCGTCCAGATCGGGCTTGTTCCGAACACCGAGTGGCTGCGCGATACGATCGCGCTGAGCAATCGCGGCGAAATCGAAGTCGATCATCGCGGCGAGACTTCGCAGCGCGGCATCTTCGCGGCGGGCGACTGCACCACCGTGCCCTACAAGCAGATCGTCATCGCGATGGGCGAAGGTTCGAAGGCCGCTCTCTCCGCCTTCGATTACCTCATTCGCCTGCCCGCGGCCCAGGACAGCCTCGCCGCCTGACGGCAGCATGTCCTGACGAGCCGCGAACCGGCCGCCGGCGTGGATGCCCCCCCACGCCGGCGGCTTTGTTTTGGAGCGCCTTGCCCCGCGCGATCTCAGTCGGCGGGGCGCGCCGATGCCGGCGAGATCGGATCGGACGCAGGAAAGGTCTCCTCCACCGCCTCGTCGAGCAGTTTGTCTTGCCGGCGTTCGATGTCCTCGCCGGGTTTGCGCTCACCGGGCGCCGCGGCTGCGGCATCGTCGGCATGCGCCGCGCTGCTGCCGGTCTCGAAGGGGCCGCGATCCGTCTCGTTCATCATCGATTCCTCCTGACTCGGAAAGCGCCGGCCGCTGGCCGAGGTTCCGCTCAACGCACCGTGAACACGCTGCGATCGAGCACCTTGCCGGCGGCATCGACCAGTGCCAGCCGGTGATAGCCGGGAGCGGGCAAGATCATCGGCGCATCGGTCGCAGCGCCGATATCGCGATTGTCGAGGGTCAGCCGCTCGCCGCCGGTCGTTCCTGACGCGAGGAAGCGGATGCGTTGGCGTGGCAGCGGGATGTCGGGATCGAGCGCGTAGACGGCGCCGGCGGCCGGATTGGTGATCCGCGGCCGCCGCGCGGCGGTGGGCGCTGCACCGAAGCGCGCCTGAGCGGTGCCGGGCAGGAAATATTCCGGTCGTGCCGCCTCGGTCGCCTCGGCATAGGTGATGTCCCGGCGCTCGATGCCGGCGGGGCGAGGCAGCGGACGACCCGGTTGGCCGCGATGCAGCGCCAGCATGACGTCGCGCCAGACCGGAGCTGCGCCGCTCGTACCCGACACGCGAGTCATCGAATCTCCCTCCGAATTGCCGATCCACACGGCCACGGTGAAGCGGTCGGAGAAGCCGACGCACCAATTGTCGCGCATCGCCTTCGACGTCCCGGTCTTCGCCGCGGCCCAGAATGGGAGACGCAGGGCGGAATCGAGGCCGAAAGTGACCGCTCGGGCATCGGCGTCGGCGAGCATGTCGGCGACGATCCAGGCGGCGAGCGGGTCGGCGATCGATCTGGCGGCGCCTCCGGGCTCATCGCCCCTCAGCCGCAGAGGCTGGTAGCGGCCGCCATCGGCGAGCGCGCGATAGGCGGCTGCCTGCTGGAGCAGGGTCACTTCCGCGGAACCGAGCGCCAGGCTGTAGCCATAATATTCGCCGTCCTGGGTAAGGCCGCGATAGCCGATGTCCCACAAACGATCGCGGAACTCCTCCACCCCGGTGAGCAGCAAGGTGCGGACCGCGGGAACGTTGAGGGAGGCGGCAAGGGCAGTGCGAACGCTGACGGCCCCCTTGAAGTTGCGGTCGTAATCGCGCGGAACGTAGAGGCCGGAGGCAGTGTCGAGCTGGACAGGGCTATCGTCGAGGATCGAGGCGGCGGTAAGGAAGCCGCGCTCGATCGCCTGACCGTAGAGGAACGGCTTCAAGGTCGAACCGGCCTGGCGGAGCGCATCGGCATTGTCGACCGCAGGCGCGGTCGAGCCCGCTCCGATCCCGCCGACATAGGCCAGCACCTCGGCGGTGGCATTGTCGACGACGATCACGGCGCCGTCGCGTGCGCGTTCGCTGCCGAGGCCGATCAGCTGGCGCCGCAGCGCGCCTGCCGCCAGAGCCTGGACCTGCGGATCGATCGTCGTGGCGATCGTCTGCCCCGGCGTCTTGAGCAAACGATAGGCAAGATGCGGCGCGAGGCCGGGATCGTCGGCGAGACGCCGGCTAGGCCCGGTCATCGCTTCGGCGCGCGCGATCATCGCGCTGCAGTCGGCGAAGCCGCCGGCCCGGCAGGCGCGGCGGCCGACCGTCGCCGAGCTCGCCTGCGGCGCCGGCAGCAGTGCGGCGAGCAGCAAAGCATCCTCGCGCCCCAGCGAGTCCGGAGCGCGGCCGAGCAGGGCTCGGGCCGCGGCGCCGATGCCCTGGGTCTCGCCACGGAAGCTGGCGAGGTTGAGATAGGCCTCGAGGATCTGGTCCTTGCTCCAGGCCGTCTCGAGCGCCCGCGCGGCGCGCGCCTGGCGCAGCTTGCCTCGCAGCGAGCGCGCGCCCGGGCCGCCGAGCTCGGGCGCAAGGAAGCCGGCGACCTGCATGGAGATGGTGCTGGCGCCGCGTGCCGAGCGGCCGTGCAGCGCTGCCCAGGCCGAGCCGCCGAACGCGCTCCAGTCGACCCCGCCATGGCGAGGAAAATCATGATCCTCGGAGGCGATCACGGCCTCCCGCAGCGGCGTCGCGATCCGATCGATCGGCACCCACGCCAGCCGCCGCACCGCGAAATCGATCCGCACCGTCTGCAGCAGCCGCCCGTCGCGCCCACGCAGCCACGCCTCGCTCGCCCGCCAATCTCCCTTCACCTTGGCATAAGCCGGCAGCTCCGGCGGCCGTGTCCACGCCTCGAGGCCGCCGGCCGCGAGCAGGGCGACAGCCGCGCAGGCGAACGGACGGCGGCGGAGCCAGCTTCCGATCCTCCCTGTGGGCAACGCCCATGGGGAGGGGGACCGCCGCAGGCGGTGGAGGGGCCAGCGGCGCTGCGAGGCCCCTCCACCACCCTTCGGGCGGTCCCCCTCCCCATCGCCTTCGGCGACAGGGAGGATGGAGGGAGGTTGTTCGTGCCTCACGGCGCCACCACCAGGGTGCGGTTCGGCAGGGCGGCATGGATCTCCGGCGAGTACATCGCTTCGACCCGGGTCGGCGGCAGCTGGAAGCGGCCGCTATTGTTGACACGCAGGACATATTCGACGCTGGTCCGGCCCTTCGGCAGCCAGCCGTAATATGCGCGCCAGGCCTCGTTGCTGCGCTCGATGTAGCTCGGCCACCAGCCTTCGCCGCCGCGGCCCTGCGCGGCGAGCAGCGAGGATTGGCCGCCGCTGCCGCTGATCACCGAAGCGCCCGACGGGATCGGGTCCTCTACCACCACCCAGGTGCGATCGACCGGGGCGTCGACTTCGATGCGGACCTTGAGCACGTCGCCGGCACTCAGCCTGTCCATCTGCTTGCGCTCGAGGAAGCTCACCGTGCGCGCGATCCGATAGCCCTCGAAAGCCGGCGCGGTCAGCGGCACCGCCGCCTTGATCGTGATCGTCGCCCAGGGATTGGGCGCGGCGCTGTGCGACAGCAGCAGCGGCGAGGGCCGAGCGGGCAGAGCGAACAGCATCGGCTCGGGCCGTGCGGGCGCTTTCCCCGGCAGGCTCGGCAGCCAGGCACGGGTGAAGGTCTGCGTCAACAGGCGGCCGGTCGTAGTGCCGGCGGCGGCGCGCGGATAGGCCGCGTCGAAGCGCCGTGCCGCCACGCTCCCCCAGGCGTTGGCGGGCGTCGTATCCCAATGTCCGCGCTGCTGGCGAAGTGCGACGCCGATCATCATCCGCGGCGCATCGGCCTCCCAGCCCCGGCGACCGATCGCCGCGAGCAACGCCTTCATCGCCATTTCGTCGTCGCTGACCATCATCCACCAGGGCGACCGCGCCTTGTCGACGATGTCGAGCCGGGTGCCCTCGTAGACGATGCGGCCGCGGAGCGCCGCCTCGGCGGCGGCACGGCGCTGCGGCGGCGCGCCCTTCACATGATCGAGCGTGATCAGCCAGTCGGCGAGCATGGCCGTCGGCATGTCCGCCACCGGTATCGCCACCTGGCCGATCATCTCCGCCGTCGCCTGACCGTTGCGGGCGAGCGCGGCGAGCGCCTGCATTCGCAGCAGCCGCATGTCGGAGGGCCCCTCATTGTCGTCGGTCAGGCGGCCGTTGACCACCGCCTTCATCGCCTCGAGCAGCCGCTCGCGCCGCTCGTCCGGCCATGGATAGCCGGCGTCGGCGGTGATCGACAGGGCATAAGCGGTGAGCGCGATCGAGCCGGACAGCTGCTGGCTCGGCCAGTAGCGGAGCAAGCCGTCCTGGGTCATGTAGCCTGGAAGCTCATCCATCTGCCGCGCCCACGCCGCCTTGTCGTCGAGCGCAACCGCCTTCGACAGGCGCTGCTCGAAGCAGGTGAACGGATAGGCGCTCATATAGGCGCGCACTCCGGAGAGAGATGGGGTCGGAGAATCGCTCAGCGCAACCTCGACGCCGCCCCGCCCGGGCAAGGCGCCCGCCGGCGGCATCAGGCTGAACGGAGCGCCGCCGACCCGCATATAGGTGGCGGCCCAGGTTTCCACCGGAACGGCGGGGATGACCTGCTCATCGACCTGAATCCGGTCCGCGGACCGTCCATCGGCCGAGCGCGCCGACACCGTCCAGCGCAGGGTCTCGACATTGTCGGGCGCGGTCAGCCGCCAGGTGACCGGCGCGGCGCCGCCGGCCGGAATGATCACCGTCTGGGGCCCGCCGACCGAGATCTTGCCGTCGACTGCGGCACTGGCGGTGACCTCCATTGCCCTGTCGCTGCCGTTGCGCAGGGTGAACGTGGCGCCATATTCGTCGCCCGAGCGGACCAGCGGCGGCAATCCGGAGTAGAGGGTAAGATCCTGGACGGTACGGATCTGGGTCGATCCGGTGCCGAACAGATCGCCGCCCGAGGTGGCGATCGCGACCAGCCGGTAAGCGGACAGCGAATCCGCGAGCGGTACATCGACCGCGGCCCGGCCTTTCTCGTCCAGCCTGACCCGTCCCTTCCAGAGCAGAACCGGCTTGAACTCGGTGCGGGTGAAATCCGTCAGATCGCCGCCGCCGCCGCCGCCGCCGCCGGCGGCCACCGCCTTGCGACCGTAATGCCGCTTGCCGACCACCTGCATCTGCGCGGTCGAGGTCAGCACCGACAACGGCCGTTCTCCCATCATCGCATCGAGCAGCTTCCAGCTGTCGTTGGGAGAGAGCACCATCAGAGCTTCGTCGACTGCGGCGAACGCGATCTCGGCGTCGGCCGGCGGCTTGCCGCCGGGGCCCCGCACCTGCACCATCGCATGGGCGGTGTCGCGCACATGGTAGCGCTCCTTGTCGGCACGCACCGCGACATCGAGCCGATGCCCCTCCCAGCCGACCTTGAGCCTGGTCATGCCGATCCGGTAACTCGGCTTGGCAAGGTCGACCAGGGCGGTCGGGTTGGCGACCTGCTTCAGGAACGGGATGTTCCACTCTTGGGCGAGCTCGGCGAGCCAGACCTTCCAGCTCGACACACGGCCGCGCACCGCCATGACCGAGACGTAGACGTCGGGCGCATAGGATCCCGCGAGCGGTACCGAGATGGTCGGATCCTTGCCCGAAATCTCGGTCACGAACGAGGACAGCACCCCTTCCCGCTCGACCGTGACCAATGCCGTGGCCTTGCGGAACGGCATCCGCACCTGGATCCGAGCGGTGTCGTTGCTGCGATAGCTCTTGGCGTCGGCGATGATGTCCATGCGATCGCCATTGTCGCCGCCGAACCACCAATCGTCCTCGCCGGCGAGATACAGGGAGGTGACCGCCCGGGCTTCGTTGCCGAGAGTGTCCGTGGTCGTGGCAACCGCAATCACCTCGCCCGAGACTCCGGGATCGAGGCGACAGCGGATCAGCCCGTGATCGTCGCTGACGCCGGAGCAATCCGCCGCGATCCGCTTGGTCTCGACGACATTGTCATAGGCGTAGAAGCCGCCGATCAACCGCCGCCGTGCCGACAGGATCTCGCGCGTGTACAGCGCGATCGCAACCTTCTGGCCGCGGATCGGCCGCCCGTCGATGGTGAGGGCGGCAACCTTCAGCCGCATGTCGCCGGCGCGCTGCACCCAGCCGTCGGATTCAATGCCGAGCCGTACGGCCGAGGCGTAGACCGGCACTCGCGTGGAGGCGGTCAGGGTTTCGCCATTGGCGTCCTGATAGTCCATCTCGACGGTAAGCTGCGCATCGTCGTCGAGAACCGGCATCTCGAGCGGCGTGCGCAGCGCGCCGGCATTGTCGAGGGCGAGCGGCAAGGTTGCCGCGTCCGGCAGGCGGGACTCGCCGCCGTCGCTGCCATCCTCGTCGAGCGGAACCGTGCCTTCGACGATGCGGCGGCCGCCGAACGTCCAGCCTTCCCAGCCGTCCGGCGCATCGCCGAACGTCGACCAGGCGGTGCGCAGCTTCACTGCGGCCCCGCGCGCACCGCCGCCGGAGAGATAACCGACATAGAGATCGAGCGGCAGCTGCCTGGGCCGGACCGATGCCGTCTTGGGGCCGCTGACGCTGGCCCGCATCGTCGGCAGCCGATAATCTTCGACCCGGATCGACTGCCCCGTGTAGATCGTCTCGCGGCTGTCGTCGGCATCTTCGTCGTCGCCGGCCGAAGACGGTGGCGGCCCGACCCGCACCCGGATCTGATAGTCGCCGGACGGCGCGCCTGCAGGCGGGCTCCATTCGCTCTCGCCGATCCCACCCTCGTCCAGCGCAAGCGGCAGCGAATAGGTTGTGTCCGAGCCCGAATGGCTGAGCTCGAGCGTCCCGGAAAGGCTGCCGCCCGAGCGGAACCCGCCTGCGGTCGGCATTCGGTAGACGTGCTTCATGTGCACCATCTCACCCGCCCGCAGGAGGGTGCGATCGAGGATGGTGTGGAGAATCGGCTCCGGCTCCGACCAGCCGTAAGGCAGCTCGAAATCGCCCGGCGAGATGCCATCGCTCCACTGCGTCATGGTGAAGGAGAAATCGCCCCCCTTGCGGGCCGAGATCATCAGCGGCGGCGAGCTGTCGCCGAGATGTTCGCAGCCGGAGCGACTGGTCGGCGACGGCAGGCCGGAGGCGATGGCGAGCCGGCCCTTCTTGTCGGTGGTGCCGGCGGCGAGTTGCTCGCCGCTGCAGCTGTCGGTGACCCGGATCGCGGCACCGGCGACCGGCTTGCCTTCGCTGAGCGACGTCACCCAGGCGAGCGACCCCGCGCGCCCCCATTTAAAATGGACGGTCATGTCGGTGACCAGAGCCGCGGCGCTGACGTAGCGGGTGGCTGGGCGGCCGAGCAGGACCCGGCCGAGCTCCGGGCTGGCGAGCTCGACGACATAGAAACCGGGCTTGCCGAGCGGCACCCCGATCACCTCGAACTCCTTGCCCTTTCCGGGCAGCGGAACGCTCATCGCGCTTGCGCCGGCGGCCTCGTTCAGCAGCGAGGTGGTGCCGGTGTAATTGACCTCCTTCGGCTTGTCCTCCGTGCCTTCGTCGCGAATGTCGTCTTCCTGCGCCTTGGCAATTTTGCGCAGCCAGTCGGCAATCACCCGATCGTCGGCGTCGATGCGCGCGCTCGCCCCCGCGATGCCGACCATCTTGGGCTGCAGATCGGGCTCGACGCCGCGCACCGTCACCGGCAGCACGCCGCCTTCCCGTGCTTCGAGGATGCCGAACGGTGCCGCAAACTTGACGAGCGGCGGCGTCGCCGAAATCTCGAACGAAAGCGGGAAGCGGCGGCCGTTGGCGAGCGCCCGGCCGCTCTCGTCGCGAAGATCTTCGGGAACGAGCAGCCGCGCCGTGATCGCAGGGGTCAAAAGCGGCTTGAACGAGACTTCGGACAAGGTCGCCTCCCGTCCCTTGTCGATCGGCGCCTGCAGCTTGCCGCCGCCGAGATCCAGGCGCAGCGAAAGCGCCTTGGCACGCGGCACTTCGGCGCTGAAGCGGACATTGACGGGCTCCAGCGGATTGCAGCCGGCATTGGCGTTGACCCGCGAGCAGCTCAACCGCGCGGTGAAGGCGGTGCGAACCTCGTAATCATGGCGCGTCTCCTTGCCGGCAATGCGCCCGCTTGGGCTGCGCACGTTCTTGCCCCAGACGAGCGCCATGTCGCGGCCGGGCGGCAGCGGACGCCGGCATTTCAGCGCGACGACATTGGCGAGCGCGGCGTCGCGCTCCTTCGCCGATGCGGGCAGCGGGCTCGGCAGACCGGCATCTTCGAGGAAGCTCTCGGCGGACCAGCGCGAGCCCATTTCGGAGAGCAGCCGACCGGGCGTGTCGGACGGAAGCAGATCGACGGGTATCCGCTCGCCGATCCCGTCGACCGTGCAATAGACGTTCGGGGCGATCGAGGTGCGATCAACAGGGCCGTTGACGGCAACGATGAAGGCTTGGTCCTCCTCGATGCCGTCTCCGGAAGAGCCGGTCAGGACAGCCTTGGGCGTCGGCCCGCCGCTGTCGATCTCGAAGCGCTGGGTGCCGCCGACGACGCTTCCATCGAGCGTGGTGAGGCCGTCGCGCAACTCGGCCGTGCAGATCGTGTCGCCGGGCAGTGCCGTATCGAAGTCCCACACATAGGTCGTGGGATCCACCCACCGCCCCTTACCGTCGACCTTGCAGGCCATGCGGATCGGCGGGCGCCCGGACAGACCCTGGCCCAAAGGCACCATCGCCTCGGAGAAGCGCATGGTGAAGCGGGTGATCGCGCTGCCGTTGGTTCCCGGTTCGGCGAAGACCACGGACGGGGGCGTGTCGGCCGAAGCGACGATCGGCACCAGTGCCAGCACGAACCCGAATCGGAGCAGCCAGCTGCGCATTCACGATCTCCTGAAGAGGCCCGACCATGCATGAGACGCAGTGACAGGTCCAGCGGTGAACCGTTATTTTTCCGCGATGAAGCGATTTACGGATTCCGGCGGAAATGTGCGGTCCGGGCGCCGCCGAGTGCCCTATCGAAGCGGAGGAGAGCGCCATCAAGTTGGTCCATAACGGCGGTGATGCCCAAAGCAATGACACCGCCACGGCGGCCCAGACGAGCCACGCCCCTCATCTGCACGCCGAAATGACAAGCGAATACAATATGGTGCACTTAACACCAGAGCGTCGACCGAATAATTTCTGAAAGTTTGCTCAACGAGATACAGTAATAGCAGTTAGCATGGGCGGCAAAATGGCTGATTGACAATTTACGCCGCCATGAGAGCTTGGCGAAATCTAGAGATTACGATTCGGTTTTCGGGAGGCGTACCATGGTCAAGACTGCCGACGTCGCTTGGTTCAAGAGCAACTTTGGTGCCAGGATGGCGGAGGCGCTGCGAGGCACCGTGTTCGACGTGGACATGCTGACCGCGATCGCCTGTCAGGAGACCGGATCCTTGTGGGGGCCGATGCGGCAGATCGCCTCACTCACCCCCGAACGGGTGGTGGCGTTATGTTGCGGCGACACGCTCGATGCGGACAAGGGTCGACGCGCCTTTCCGCGTACCAAGGCCGATCTCCTGGCGGTGCCGAAAGGCGCGCAGATGTTCGACATCGCGCGCAAGGCGCTGCTCGACATGGCCGAGCACATTCCGGACTACCGCTTCGCCCGCACCAACACAAAGAAGTTCTGCCACGGCTTCGGCGTGTTCCAATATGATCTGCAATTCTTCCTGACCGATCCGGACTATTTTCTCGAGAGGCGGTATGAGAGTTTCGATCATGCGCTCCAGCACGCGATCGGCGAACTCAAGCGCGGCCTGCGCACTTTGCGGCTGCAGGATCGGAGCGCGATCAGCGACCGCGAATTCTGCCACGTCGCAATCGCCTACAATACCGGCGGCTTCAATCCCTCCAGGGATCTGAAGCAGGGGCATTTCGACGGCACCAAATTCTACGGCGAGGCCATCCGCGATTTCATGGCGATGGCGCGGGCGATCCCGACCGGAAACGCGCCGCCGGTCCGTCCCCCTGCCCCCGGCACGGTCACGCTTCCGCCTGCCGATACGATCACCGCAACCGGCCCGTTCTTCCAGGTCGACACCAACGCCAACACGGTGCGGTTGAGGAGCGAGGCGAAGATCAGCAATCCGGTGACGGCGAACGTTCGTGCCGACCTGCCCGACGGCCATGTCGTGCGCGCGCTCACCGGCACCGCCGTGAACGGCTTCATCGAAGTCCAGGCGCTGCTCGGCGGAAAGCTGTTTCAGGGCTTCGTCGCCGAGCGTCTGCTGGTGCGCGCCGCCGCGCCGGCACCCGCGCTGGTCCGTGAATCGGCGGAGGCGGCACCGGCACCCATTCCCGAAGCGCATCTGGCCGCGGCACCCGGAACGGTGACCAAGCGCACCGGAATTGCGGGCGCGCGGTCGCTGAGCGAACCGGCGATGCCGGCGCGCGCCGCCGAGGATCCTGCCGGGCTTCGCGACGAGCTGAACGCGATCATCGACTATCTCGCGACCGACGATCCGCGTCACAAACGCTACCAACCGCATGACGGCGCCACCTTCTGCAACATCTACGCCCATGATTATTGCCGCCTTGCCGGTACCTATCTGCCGCGGGTGTGGTGGTCGCAGCCTGCCTTGCTCCAGATCGCGCGCGGACAGAGCCCGCAGCCGCGGCTGGGCAGCAGCGTCGACGAAGTCCGGGCCAACGACATCTTCCGCTGGCTGCGCGATTTCGGCGAGCGCTTCGGCTGGCGCCGAGCCGCCACGGTAACCGAGCTCCAGGACCACGCCAATCTCGGCGGGGTCAGCCTCATCGTCGCACGGCGGCGGCAGGATGGCCGATCGGGACACATCGTCGCGGTGGTCCCCGAGACCGGGGACGAGACCGCGAAGCGCAATGCCGCCGGAGCCGTGACGATGCCGGTGCAGAGCCAGGCGGGAACGGTCAATTTCCGGCGCGGCCGGAGCACGCTCGACTGGTGGAAGAGCGAGCGCTTCGCCGAACACGCTTTCTGGCTGCACGCCTGATCGCCGAACGTGGCCGGGGCACATCGACGATGCCCCTGACGCTTGCAATCGAAAGGATCCTCATGGCCGTCTTCCGTGTCCTCGGCGACCAACTCGTTCCCGAGAGTGAATATGCAGCCAAGGCGCCGGAGCTCGTCCGCGCGATGCATGGCGCGAGCGCGCGCAACGATGCCGGGCCGAGCATCGCGCTGGAATCGGGTCAATTGTTCGAATTCGCAGCAGTTGCGGCGGATCCGACCGGTGGCGGGACGACGACGAACTTCACCCCGATCCGGTTCGGCAGCCCGGTGACGATCGACATCCGCCACGTCTACACGGGCAAGGTCGGCAGCAACGGCGGCTTCCTGGGGGGCGGCACCGGCGACATCGCCGTCGTTTCCGGCGTCAAGGAATGGAGCGCGTTCAAGGCGAGCGCCCGTGCGCTCAACTGGGTCGCGACGAAGAAGGGCAAACGCACCAACCTGCCGCGGCCGAGCGCGCTCAAGGACGGCACGCCGATCATCGCCTACCAGAAAGCGATCGCAACCAAGCAATTGGTCGTCTCCGTCGAGCTCGCCTCGGCACCGCGCGAGGAGTCGATCCTGGACGTGCTCGGCGAGGCATTCGCTGCGGCCGCGCAGATCCCGCTCTTCCTGCCCTATGCCGGAGCGCTGCTCGCGGCCGGGCAGATCGTGCCGGCGACCGGCAAATTGCTGAAGGCGATCAGCGGCGGCAATTCGTCGTGGGACGCGACCGAGGAGCTCAATTTCGGTATCGCCGGCCTTGCCGATGCCGATGCCGGCTACCGAGTGATCGCGTCGGCGAATTCGGGGCTGGAAGGGCTGCGCTTCCGCCCCGGCGCCGGTCTCATCGACAGTGATGGCCAGCCCTATGACGGCGACCAGCCCTATGTCGTGATCGCGGTCGACGGCGCCGCCCAGAGCGAACTCGAAAGCTTCACTGCGATGGTCACCTCGGCGGAGGTGATGAAACGCTTCCACATGGGGGAGAGCGGACAAAACCCGATCGTCGACGATCTGCTCGACCTGATGACGATCATCTCCGACGTCAAATTTCGCGAGGAGGCGCTCGCCCTCAAAGGCAAGATGACGGCGATGGCCGAGGATGAGAAGGCGAAGGCGCAATCCCGCTACGACGCCCTCGTCAGGAACATCATCAAGGGCGAATTGAAGCCTTAGGCAGCCAATCGCAATTCGAGCCGGTCCCAGATCTCGACGAGGGCCTCGGCGAGTTCGCGCATCATCGCGGTATCGTGGCTCGGGCCCGGGGTGAAGCGGAGGCGTTCGGTGCCGCGGGGGACGGTGGGATAGTTGATCGGCTGGACGTAGACGCCGTATTCGGCGAGCAGGATGTCGCTGATCTTCTTGGCCTTGACAGGATCGCCGACCATCAGCGGCACGATGTGGGTGGTCGACGCCATCACCGGCAGCCCGGCGTCGGCGAAGATCGTCTTCAGCTGCGCGGCGGCGGCCTGCTGCCCCTCGCGCTCGGCGCCGGACGCCTTGAGGTGGCGGACACTGGCGAGCGCGCCGGCGACCAGCACGGGCGACAGCGACGTCGTGAAGATGAAGCCGGGCGCATAGGAGCGGATCACGTCGACGATGTTCCTGTCGGCGGCGATGTAGCCGCCCATCACGCCGAACGCCTTGCCCAATGTGCCTTCGATGATGGTCAGGCGGTGGGCGACCGCGTCCCGCTCCGAAATGCCGCCGCCGCGGGCACCGTACATGCCGACGGCGTGGACCTCGTCGAGATAGGTGATCGCATTATACTTGTCGGCGAGATCGCAGATGTCGGCGATCGGGGCGACGTCGCCGTCCATCGAATAGACGCTCTCGAACGCGATCAGCTTGGGCACGTCCGGATCGGCGGCGGCGAGCAGCTCTTCGAGATGCGCCAGATCGTTGTGGCGGAAGATCTGCTTCTCGCAGCCCGAGGTGCGGATGCCGGCGATCATCGAGGCGTGGTTGAGTTCGTCGGAGAAGATCACGCAGCCCGGCAGCAATTTGCCGAGCGTCGAGAGCGTCGCCTCGTTCGAAATGTAGCCCGAGGTGAACAGCAAAGCCGCTTCCTTGCCGTGGAGATCGGCGAGCTCGGCCTCGAGATCGACATGATAATGGGTGTTGCCGCCGATGTTGCGGGTGCCGCCGGAGCCGGCACCGACATCGTGCAGCGCCTCCTCCATCGCCGCGATCACGGATGGATGCTGGCCCATCGCCAGGTAATCGTTCGAACACCACACGGTGATCGGCTTGGGGCCGTTATGCCCGGCAAAGCAGCGCGCGTTCGGAAAGGCGCCCTTGTTGCGCAGGATGTCGATGAACACCCGATACCGGCCCTCGGCATGAAGCCGGTCGATCGCCTGCGCGAAGGTTTTGGCGTAGTCCATAGCGGCCCTTTAAACCAATGGCGGCAACAAGCGCACTACGGGATTTACCGAGGATGCCGCGGCCGACCCTCGCTCGTCGCCCTTCGCGGCGAGCCACGGGCTCCATTCTCGTAAGCCAACTTTGATGTTTCAATGCGCGAGGACGAGCGGGAGCGCCGCCTGGCGAAGCATGTCGCGGGTGGTGCCGCCGAGCACCGCCTCCCGCATCCGCGTATGCCCATAGGCCCCCATCACGATCGTACCGGCACCGAGCGAGGCCGCGGTCTCGACCAGCGCCTCGGCCGGCCTGCGGCCCTCCGAGCGCCGCTCGACCAGTCCCGCCGCGATGCCGTGACCGGCGAGATAGGCCGCCGCGTCCGCCGCTGCAAAGCGGCCGGCCCCACCCGCGATCGACACGACATCGACCCCGCCCGCCAGGCGCAACAGCGGCAGAGCATGGCGCAGCGCGTGCGCGCTTTCCGCCGAGCCGTTCCAGGCCACCATCATCTTCGTCGCCGGATCGAAGCGAGTGCCGGTTCGCGGCACGGCGAGCACGGCCGATCGCGCGTGCAAGGCCACCTCGGACGCGAGCGCCAGGGCGGCCGGATCGTTGCCGGGAACGCTGATCACGATCGCGTCGGCAAGCGAGGAGCGTGCGATCAGCGCCTGGGCCGGTTCGCCATCCTCGCGCTGCCAGTCCCAGGCCACGGTGCCTGCGCGGAGCAGCGCCTCGCTCCGCTCCTGATGGGCGGTGTCGGCCGCTTCGATCTTCTCCATGAGAGCGGCCGGCGCGTAGACCCCGCCGAACGGATCGGCGACCACGAAGGTATTGAACGGCCGCGCCTGAACGCAGGTGACGTGCCCGCCGGCGGCGCCGGCCAGTGCCATGGCTGCGGCTAGGCGCGTGTCGAAGCCGGGATCGTCATTGGCGTAGAGCAGGATCGATGTCATCGACTCTTCCTCCGTGTCGGCCCGCGCACGCGCTCCCCGCCTTTTACACCAGCTTGGCCGGCTGCACAGCTTCCGGCGGCCGTCCGTGACACTCAGGGAAAGAGGACGACCGCGTTGGGACCGGGAAAGTCGGTCGGCGCAGCCTTGGTGACCGTCCATGGTGCATTCTGTCCGAAGGTCTCGATCGACGGGAAGCGGCCGACGATGGTGCCGCCGCCGAGCCGATAGGGTAGCCCTTCCGCTCCGAGCGTCGAGGCTGCATCCGCCACGTGAAAGTGGAGATGGGGCCGGCTCGCCTGTCCTGTCGAGCCGAGCCGTCCGATCACCTGGCCGCGCCGCACCCGGTCGCCCACCTTGACCCGCAGCCCCGGCATCAGATGCTCGTAGAAGGCGAACCGCCCGCCGCCGAGATCGAGCGCAAGGTAATTGCCCGAGGCGTCGGCGAGAGCGACAGCCGGGCGCTCCCCAACCGGCTCGGCCATGCCGTCCCGCGCGGCGGCGACCACAGCGTCGGCGACCGCCAGCACCTCCGCCCCAAGGCCGTCGCTCTTGCCCAAAGCCGCACCATCGTCGCCGACACGCATCCAGTCGATCGCGTGGCGGCCTGGAATGGTGACCTGGCCTGCGACTGCATATGGCACGCGACGGTGGCCTCGCTCCATGCCCGGATCGTAGATCGCCGCCCAGGGACCGCCCCGCAGCGGCGGTCCGAGCTGCGGCAGCGGGCGCGGATCGACGGCGAGAGTTCCGCCAATCACTTCGCCTGCGGACGTGCCCTCGAACTGGATCAGATGGTCGATCTGCGCCGGCAGGGACTCCGGCATGGCAAGATCGATATAAACGATCACCCGCCGCCCGGGCTCGATCGTGCGCGGATCGATTCCCCGCTCCCCACCCACCAGCAACGCGGCGCGCGCCAGAGACTCACCCTCAAGATTTGCGAGCGGTCTAGCGGAGGGGCGCGCACGGATGGTCAACCGCTCGAGGCTGAGCGGGCGCGCCGCGAAGTTGGTCAGATGAAGCTCGTAGCGGAGCAGCCTGACCCCTTCGATCACGACCGGAGCGGGCGTGCCGCGCGCCTCGATGGCGAAAGCCTGCTGAAGCTGTGTTTCGCGCCCTTCCGCAGCATGCGCCGCCGGAGCCTCAGGCAGCAGGCACAGGAGCATCGCTCCGAAACGAAGGCGCAGCATAAAATCCTCCCGGCATCCCCAGGCGAGACTAACCGATGGGGGCACGCTCGGCGATAGGTGACCGAAGACGCGCGTCGAGGCCGCGCACGATCGCACGCAGTTGATCGTTGCTGAGACGATCGAGCTGCTCGAGCGGCGTGAGACCCGCATCATAGGCGGCGACCTCATCCGGATGAGCCCGGATCCAAGCTGCGAGATCGGCTGCCAGCCGGCGGTTGGCGATGCCGTGACCGCTGCTGCCGCCGAACAGCGGCCCGTAGATCGAAGACAGCGCCAGGCGCGGGCTGGCCGCGAACGCGATCTCGGAGAGCTTCGCGCGATATTCGAGTTCGTCATTGGCGAGCGCATGCGTGCCGGTAAATTCAACCTGGTCGAGCGCATGCCGCCCTTCGTGCGCCAGGATCGCGCTGCCGAAGGTCGCCTCCGAATAGGCTTTTCGGAACGCGGCCGCGAACTCCGCCTCGGGCGTGCCGGCGCCGCGAACCTGCGCAACGATGTCGTCAATGCCCTGCAGCCGCAGGCGATCGCGGACCCCCGGCAGGAAAGCGATCGGCTCCGCTGCGGCGATCGCGCGATCGCTCGCGCGCTTGCGGGCGGTCTCGCGCAGCGCCCGGTCCCGGGCTTCGCCCGGCCGGGCGAGTGCAAGCGAGGTCTCGACCGTGGCCATGAAGCGCGGCCGCACCTGGACGATGGTGGTCCCCTCGACCGCCCAGCCACCCGGCCCGCCCGCGCCGTCGGCGAGCCATCCGGAGAAGCCGTTCTGCGCCATGGTGTCGATGGCGATGAAACGGAGCGTGCCGCTGCGCCCGTCCTGGGTCACCGACCTCTGCGCGTCGACGACGACGTGGCCGAGATGAAGGCTCGATACGCCGTTGCTCTTGCCGATCGTGCCGAACAGGTTGAAGTGGCGCCGCAGCTCCGGCCAAGGATCCGGCCCCGTCGAGCCGAGCTCCGCGACGGCGGCGGAGAGCATCGACGTCAGCCCCTGTTCGAACTGGTCCTCGTTCGAAGCGCCGTGCCGCGCATAATGGCGATCGTGCGCAAGCACCGCGGCATCGAGGCTGGCGCGCAGGCGAAGATAGGCGCCGATGGTCCGGCGGCCCGGGTCCTGGTCGCCGAGGGCCTGCCACCACGGCGCGTCCGCGATGAACCCGCGAAGCTCCTCGTCGAAGCCGGTTCGCATCAGGAGGAGAGCAAGGGCGAGACGATCACGAGGATCGCCGCCGATTGCCGCCCCGCGCCGGAAGACGCTCATCGCATCGCTGAGCAGCGGCTGCAGCGCCTGGGGCGAATCCTCGCCCGGTGCGAGGCCGAAATAGCTTCGCCAGCCGGCATAGGCGCCCGCTCCGTCTCCGGCGAGCAGACCGAGCGCCAGTCGAAGGCGTGCGCCCGCCGGGCTGGACCGCGCATCGGCCGGGAGCGCGGCCCAGGCCGCCTCGGCAGCGCGCACCAGCGCCGGCCTTCCCTCCCGGGCACCGGCCGCGGCCAGCATTCGGGCGCGAGCCCGTTCGACGGCGACGCCGGGCTCGACGGCCCGGCATCGCAGCGCGAGGCCGTCGATCGGCCCGTCTCCGGCCGCCACCTGAGCGTTCAGGATGCGCGCATAGAGCAAGGCTGCAGGACAGGGATCGGGATCCTCGCCGATGCCGCGGTCGAGCAGGCGCCGCGCAGTGGCGGCATCGCCGTCGACCAGCCAGGCGATACGAGCCGCCTCGCGGCGGGCAACACCACGATCGGCCGGGCTCGCCTTCGGATCCTCGGCGGCGCGGCGATACAGCGCCTCGGCCCGATTGACGTCATAGACGCCGTACGCCGCTGCCGCCTGGTCGACCAGGCTGCGCTGCTCCACGTCAGGCGGCGCGGCGGCGGCGAGCAACAGAGGAAGGGGAAAGGCGAACAGGCGTCGAGCGGATCTCATCGCGCCGAAGTAGAGCGCGAACGCCGGTCCGGTCTTGAATCAAACGGACACGGGCGTCCGCCATGCCCGCGGCGGACGACCGGTCAGCGTTGCGATCGATCGGGTCATATGCGCCTGGTCGGCGAAACCGGCGGCGGCGGCGATGTCGGCGAGCGGCGCCGTGCCGCAGACGATCTCACGCCAGGCGGCGAGCGTGCGCACCCGCCAGCGATAGCGTGCCGGCGCGATGCCATAGGCGCTGCGGAAATGGCGCGTGATCGTCCGCGCCGACACGCGATGATGCGCCGCCCATGCGATCAGCGAAGGCGCCTCGGGTGCGGCGAGCGCCGCGGCGAGAAGATCGGGCAGATCCTGCTCGGGCCGGTGCGACGGCCGTACCCTCTGCCCGATGATGGCAGCGGCGTCTTCCGGGGCACGCAGGATCTCGGCGCGCAGGGCGTCCGGATCGGCAACACTGCCGCTTTCGAGCCGCAGGCCGTCGGCGATCGACAATGGCACGTTCACCACCGCGACCTGGTTGCCGTCGATCCAGTTGGCATGGCCGGAGCGTGGCGGATGCACGAGCACCTGTCCGGGCTCGGCCCGGTACCGGCCGCCATCTCCCGCCTCCATGTAGGCGCCCCGCAGCACGATCGCGGCATAGGCCTGATCGTGCGCGTGCCATGCCAGCTTCGACGCTGCGGCGATCCGCTGCGGGGCGAGCTGCGCTTCCGGAGACAAGAGTGTGTGAATGCGCATCCCGATCCAGCGGACAGCTTTTCCCGAAGTATAAGGCGCCCGCGTAGGTAGGCAAAGGCGTTTGCCACCTCACGTTCGAGGCACCGGCATAGCCCTGGCGCCATCGGCCCTTCTCTTTCCGCGCGATCCTCTCCAGAAACACGGACGTCCGCTACCAGAGGAGAGCGCATGCCGCCGGTGAAAGTCGATCCCGACAAGGTCCACGAATTCGAAACGGCAGACCTCTTCCATGACTGGCTGTCGCGCCATCACGATCGCGAGGACGAAGTCTGGATCAAGATCCACAAGGTCGGATCGGGGCGCCCGTCGATCACGCCCAAGGAAGCGATCGACGTGGTCCTCTGCTGGGGCTGGATCGACGCAATCCGGAAATCGTTCGACAAGACGAGCTACCTGCAGCGTTACACCAAACGTCGCCCCAAGAGCATCTGGAGCAAGATCAACGTCGACAACGTCGCCCGCCTGACGGCCGAAGGGCGGATGACCGAGCATGGCCTCCGGGAAGTCGAAGCCGCCAAAGCCGACGGCCGCTGGGACCGCGCTTATGGCAGCGGCAAGGAGATGACGATCCCGGACGACCTTCAGGCCGCGATCGACGCCGATCCGGAGGCAAAGGCTATGCTGGCCAAGCTCAGCGCCCAGAACCGCTTCGCCCTCGCCTTCCGCCTGCACAACCTCAAAACCGAAGCCGCGCGCAAGCGCAAGATCGCGCAGTTCGTCGACATGCTGAGGCGCGGCGAGACCCCCCACCCGCAGCGGCGCAGCTAACCCATTCCAGCGACCGTATTGACCGATAATACGGTCGATTTTCCATATTCGATCCCGGCCGAGCGCAGCCCGCGCGACGCCGCGGCGGCAAGCGGACCGGAACCGGCCGCCCTGGAATACGCGACCGTCGTGCGGCCTGTGCACAGCGGATCGCAGGGCGGCCGACCAACTGCCCCGTTCTTTTCTGGACCTCCGTCTTCAAGGAAGGCGCCTTGCGGTACCCTGTGACGGAAAGATGGTCCCCCGCGACGCCCAAGGAAGCGCATTCACGGCGGAGCCGTCGGAACATATCATGAACAAGGTTGAGGATCAACCGCTAGGAGGGGCGGACTGAACTTTTGCCGCCTCGCATCAACGAGACTTGCAAGGTGCCGTCATATCGGTAAATCTGGAAGTGTGGATACCGACTCGGCCCTGAACTGTCTTGCCGCTCTCTCGCAGAGAACTCGGCTGGAGACCTACCGCCTCCTCGTCAGGCACGAGCCCGCAGGATTGCCCGCAGGCGAGGTCGCGCGCCGATTGGACATACCCCAGAACACGATGTCCACGCACCTTGCGACGCTGGCACGTGCAGGACTGGTCATATCGGAGCGGCGCAGCCGCTCGATCGTCTACCGCGCCAATCTCGAACGGCTGCGGACGCTGACCCTCTTCCTCGTCAAAGACTGCTGCGGCGGCAGCGCCGAGCTGTGCGGATCCCTTTTATCCGAACTCGTCCCCTGCTGATGATGGACAAGGAGGGCACCGGCGTGAGCACAGCCGGCATCGTCAATCTACCACAACCCGGATTGCGGCACGTCTCGGACCGTGCTCGCCATGATCCGCAACGCCGGCATCGAACCCCATGTCGTCGAATACCTCAAGACGCCGCCGAGCCGTCCCCTGCTCGAGCAGCTGATCCAACGAGCCGGGATCACCGCCCGCCATCTGCTCCGGCAGAAGGACACGCCCTATGCGGAACTCGGGCTCGACGACGAGAACCTGACGGACGCGCAGATCGTGAATGCGATGGTGGACAATCCCGCCCTCATGAACCGGCCGCTCGTGGTCTCACCTATGGGCGTGAAGCTGTGTCGGCCGTCCGAAGCAGTGCTGGAGCTTCTCCCCTCGGAGCAGCAGCGCGCGTTTGCAAAGGAAGATGGTGAACAGGTGGTGGGCGCGGACGGACGGCGCGTCGCACAGTGAACGCGACTGTCTCGGTCGCGCCGACGTCGATGGTGCCGATCCGACTCGGGCCGGCGCGGTTCGAAGAAAAGGCGACTGCATGACGAGGTTGGAACAGGTCCCACGGCGTGACTACGGCGCGATGCGCCGCGCGCTCCAACAGGCCGGCCTGCCCACGGACGATCTGGAGGCGCCCGGCCGCAGCTTTTTCCGTCTGGCCGACCAAGCCGGATCGGTCGGCTATGTCGGGCTGGAAGGCGCAGGCGCCGATCGCCTGCTCCGCTCCCTTGTCGTGTTCGAGACTCGTCGGAGCGAAGGGCTCGGCACGCGCCTCGTCAAGGAAGCCGAGCGGATGGCCGCTCACGACCAGGTTCGACGAATACACCTTCTCACCACCGGCGCTGCTTCGTTCTTTCGCCGCTTGGGCTACCGCGAGGCCGACCGCGTCGCGGCGCCTCCGCCGATCGCGACAACGGCGCAGTTCATG